>NC_015155.1:371215-742431 GCF_000179035.2 Mycoplasma suis str. Illinois | reverse complement strand
AAATTAACTAAAAAAGTTAGTGCTTACAGTGAAAATCAATATATATTTGCATAAATTCCCTAAAAATAATTTTTATTATTATATTTAACTTTTAGAGAATGTTTTTTAGTGTAAAAAATCCTTTTAATTAGCTAATGAAAAGGACTTATCAACCTAAAAAACGAAAAAGAGTTAAAGTACACGGATTCCTTAGCAGGATTTCCACTAGATCAGGTAGAAAAATATTAAATGATAGAAGAAGAAAAGGTAGAAAAGTTCTAACAGTTTCTAGTGAATAGAAACTTTTTAGTGAGTGGCACTAAAAACAATATCCTTGAGGATCATTGAAGAAAAAATATAGGTTAAGAAAGAAAAGTGATTTTGATGAAATTTTTGAAAAAGGAAAAAGCATCAAAACTTCTAACTTAATTTTTCTTTATATTCCTGAGAAATCAGGAAATAAAGAAAAAAACCAAAACTCTTTAAGAATAGGTGTAAGAGTTCCGAAAAAGAAGTGTAAAAGAGCAGTAGACAGAAACTACCTAAAGAGAGTTATTTGAGCTACGCACTCAAAACTCAATTTAGAAGAATTACCACCAAATTCTTCAATTTTTTTATACACTAGTTTTTTTCTCTCTAAGTTCTCTAAAGTCAAGAAAATTAATTTTCTTGACTTAGAAAGAGATGTAAAAAAAATTTATAACACTCTTTCTAAGAGATGTTCTTAAATTTCAATCTAGGTTCTCTTTTAGGATTCTCTTCAAACGAAGAGAAAAAAGAGAAACCTTTTCAATTATTCGGAGATAATGATCCCTCTCAAACTCCTACAAGAAGAGTACTTAAGAGAGGTCTATTTATTCTTAAAGTTCTTGTTTACTCTTTTAGCTTCTTGATGATCTCTTGATCATTTTTTCAATCTATGTTCACCTCATATGTTTTTCACTCAAATGAAGCTGGAGTTGGTCTAGAAGCCGCTTATCACTCTGGCAGTAGCCAGAGAACTAATGATCTTAGATATGATGCATTTCCTTGAACTCCAAATCCCTGAGCTTACTGACCTTTAGTTAGTTCAGGAAATGGATTTGGCCCTTTCATTATGTGATTGGTTTATCCATTCACTAGAGTTTTTCTTTACTTGATTTGAACTTTTAGAGGAACTCAAGATAGCTTTATGGACAAATCAGGTCTTAATGTTGTCTGTTCTATTCTTATTATTTTGCTAGTAATGAAATCAATAGTATTTCTTACTATTTTTAGAGCTCAATATTATTCAGATTTACAACAAAGACATAAGAAAAATTTAGAGCGAATCAAAAGTAAATATACTACTGATAAGTTCGATAGAAAAGAACTTAGAACAATGTCTGTTCTGAGACAACAAGAAGTTAGTAGATACTGTAAAAAACATGGTCTAAAACCTTTTTCAGCTCTAGAAAACTTTTTCATAAATACACCAATATTCTTAGTGATTTATAAATTAATGACTATCACTAGACCTGTTAAGTTTTCTAAGCTTTTTGGAATTATGCCATTTTCAAAAACTCCAATAAATATGATCTTTACTGACTTTTTATCAGTAGGATGAGTTTACATCCTTTTCTTTGCTATAGCAATTCCAGTTAACTTATATAGTCAGAAAATTCCTTCTAGACTAATGAAGAAAAGATTCCCATCTCTTCAAGATGATGTATCTTTAAAAGTTAAAGATATAAATGTATTAAGTAGTAAGAAACTGCAAAATATTATTTCAGTTTCTTTAATTATTTTCTCTCTTTTCTGATCTACTAGTTTGGCAGTTTATTACTTCTTTAACTCTTTATTCAATATAGCCTTCAGTTATATCATTCACTCTATCCTAAAGAAGAGAAAAGAAAAAGAGAGTGCTTTAACTAAAAAGTTAAAGAATTTGGGAATATAACCCCCCCTTTTTAGTTAAAGACAATTAAACAAAAAAGAGAATTATCTCAAGTTTTTCTTCGGAATAAAAATATCCAGAAGAGAATAGCTAATGCTATTAATTCTTCTGGATATAAATTCCTACTAGAAATTGGTCCAGGTTGCGGACAAATAACTCAATATATTGAGTTAGAAGAAAAAGTCTACTTAGGGGTGGAAGTAGACTCTTCTCTTTGTTCTCACTTGACTTCCAAGTTTACTACAGCAAATATACTGAATAAAGATTTCTTGCTACTGCAAGAAGAAGATATTCAGTTATTTAATGAGCAAAAAGTACTTTTATTTGGGAATATTCCCTATTCAATAAGTACAAAAATACTTTTGAAATTTTTATATATCAATCATTTTGAGGAATCTTTTTTAATGATTCAAAAAGAATTTTTTGAATCTATTTCCGCAAAATGTAACACTAAACAATATTCTTCATTAGCTGTGTTTTTACAGTCATTTTGTGATATTTCAAAGTTATTTGAAATAAATAGACTTAATTTTTACCCTAAACCTAAAGTGGATTCCATTTTCTTTTCTATAAAGAAGAAGGAAAAATATTCAGAAATTTTTCTAAAAGAATATTTTGATTTCATAAAGAAATGTTTTTTTAGTCCAAGAAAAATTCTCTGAAATAATTTGAGAAAAATTTATGAAGAAAATATTTTGGAAGAATTGTTTTACAAAAACAATCTTCTAAAAAATATTCGTATTCAGGAATTAGAACCTGAAAAAATTATGAAATTATTTAAAGACTTGAAAGAGATAACTCCTTAAAAAGAAGAAATAAAAAGTAGAGGGGGTTAAATCCCCTTCTACTTAAATTTCCTTATCTATTTATTTCTTCTATAGTTAATCCCAATCTATTCTTCTTATTCTTTTCATATCTTAGAACTTCTTTAATGTGAGAAAGAAATTGTTCAGTAGTGTGAATTCCATCATTACTTAAGTTTTCACACATAGTTATTAGATACCTTACAGGTATCTTCTTTAACAGAGAGAATATGAAGGAAATAATTCCATTTAACATAGTAGGATTAAAGTTTTTTTGATTACACTCTTTTATTCAGTTTTCCATAGCTAAAGGAATATTCTTTCTTCTTGTTAACTTCAGATAGAAAATAATATTTGTGTGTTTACTGAAAAGCAATTTAAATTGCTTTTTCAGTTCTTTCTTATCTTTGTAATTTAAGAAATTCTTCCAGAATAAGTGATATTCTTCTATTCTGAATTCAGAATCATCTAGTAAATTAAGTTCATTCTTAATTAATTCACTTAATTCACTAATAGAAAGATAGTATTCATTCTTCTCATTCAACTTAATTGAAAGAGAAGATAATTTAATTAATTTAGAAGAATCTATCTTGTCATTCTTTCAATAGTCCTTAATAATATCTATTATTTCTAGGGACAAGATAAATTCTCTTCCTAGATTCTTATATAGTTCGTCATAGAATGACCAATAAAGATTTTGGTCTTCAGAACTTAGTGACTTTAGATCAATATCTTTCTCTTCTTTTTTCTCTTGAGAGAAAGATATTTCACTAATTTCTTCATATTTCTCTAATCCATAAACTAATTCAGAGATTTTGTTTTCTGGAATATTTTTAGAGAAATATGGGTTATAAATTAATTCCTTTATAGGTAAAGGAGAATTTAATTTAATTATTAAAGTGTTTTCTTTTAGGCTTTTAGCTGGAGAATAAATAGAAATTAATTTATATTCTTCTAATTCAGAAATACTTTTTCTGAATTCTGAATAATCAATTGATAAGTGATTTAATAGGTTTAAAAGAATATATGTTTCTGTCTTATTGTTAGAGTTAATTCTTGATTGACCATATAGATAGGGAAATAGAACTAGACTAGTTCTAGAGAGTGAGAAAGAATATATTTGGAAAAAAGATATTCAATCGAACTCTCTAGCTTCTAGCTCTATTACTAAAAACTTTTCTGTTTGGCTTAAGTTGGAACTAATAGTAATTTTTTAAGAAAAGATTAAAGCTTTCTAGTAATTAAAAAAATATTTTTTGATTCTCATTTAAGAATTTCATTTAAAAATTATTCTATTGAAATAAAAAATTTTTAAATTCTTTTAAAAGCTAGTCTATTAGAGGGGTTTTAATAATTCTGATGTGCCATCACTACAGAATTATTAGTGTTTTAAAAATTTAGAGATGTTTTTTCTAAAACTTCTCTATTGATTTAATTTTTTCCCAAAACTTCTTTTTGAAGATGATGATGACTACTATGAAGGAGATACAGATGATTTTGATAGTTCATCGTCTTCCAAATTTAAGAAATTTAAAGGATCTCTTTCTTCTGGCGGAATTAATCCCAAGAAGAAAAGTAAATTCATGAAATTTTTCTTCATTGCTATCGCAATATTATTTTTCTACTTTGTATTCTGACATAGTAATGACACACCCTTAAAAAAAGTTGATTTATGTAAGGGTGGCTGTCAGAATGGGGATTTTAAATTAGGAGATCATTCAATAGAAACTGATTTTTCTGAAAATGCATGATCAGAACAATTAAGTAGACCTAGCGGTAGTGAATCTGTTTTCAAGATTTTTGTCAAAAAGAAAGATTCAAGTAAATCAATTTCTTTTAACGTAACAAGAAGAGTTAATGATAGTAAGGAAAGTAATGGTAATGGAAAGACTTATACATTCTTCAATAGTTCTGGAAAACCTTGTATTATCGGAACAAAAGATGATAAGACATTAAGTTGTTGTAAGGCAGATGGACAACAATGTGATTGTTGTAAAAATGGAGGATGTACTGAATGTTGTAAAGAAGGTAAATGTTGTGGAACAGATGGCAAGAATTGTTGCTGTTGCTGCTTTATTCAATTGATTGAAGCAGCAATACTTAATCCACAAGATCCAAATAGACTTACTGCAGGAAGAGTATTTATATCACTTCTTCCTACACTTCTTTATTTATTGATATTTATTGCTCTTGCTAGAGGAGCTTCTAAAGGATCATTTGGACTTTACGGAGGTAAAGGATCAATATTTGGTATCGGTAAATCCATTAGCAAGAGAAATAAATCCAATATTACCTTTAAGGATGTAGCTGGAATTAAAGAAGAAAAGGAAGAACTAGAAGAAATAGTTGACTTCCTTAAACGACCAAAGAAGTATGCTTCTATGGGCGCAAGAATACCTAAAGGGGTTATCCTTTATGGACCTCCAGGAACAGGTAAAACTCTTTTAGCTAAAGCTGTTTCTGGAGAATCTAATGTTCCATTCCTTGAAGCTTCAGGTGCAAGCTTTGATGATATGTTTGTTGGTGTCGGAGCTAAAAGAGTTAGAGAATTATTTGAGAAAGCTAAAAAGCTTTCTCCTTGCATTATCTTTATAGATGAAATTGACGCCCTTGCTGGAAAGAGAGGAGGCAAATTCAATCTACAACAGGGAAATGAACAAACAATTAATCAATTATTAAGTGAAATGGACGGATTTAACACTCAAGCTGGAATAATAGTTATTGCAGCTACAAACCGACTAGAAAGCATCGATGATGCTGTTCTAAGACCTGGTCGGTTTGACAGACATATTCAGATAGATTTACCAGATATAGCTGAAAGAAGAGAAATATTGAAGTTACACGCTAAAAACAAAAACCTATCCAATAGAGTCAATCTAGAAGAAATAGCTAGAAAGACTCCAGGATTCTCTGGAGCTCAACTAGAAAATGTTTTGAATGAAGCAGCTCTTCTTACTGTTAGATTCAATAAAAAAACAATTTCTACTTCAGAAATTGATGAAGCTATAGATAGAGTAATGGCTGGTCCAGCTAAAAAAGGTAGAAAGGCAATGTTTTCCGAGAGAAAACAAATTGCCTACCATGAAGCTGGACATGCCATTGCAGGTATATATACAGATGATGGGGAACTAGTAGAAAAAATAACTATTATTCCTAGAGGAAGAGCTGCTGGTTATGTTCTTTCAGTACCAAAGGTACAGGAAAGAACAATTAGTACTAAAAAACAATTGAAGTCAACAATATTGACTCTTCTAGCAGGAAGAGCTGCTGAAGAAATCTTCTTTGGAGTAGACAATATTAGTACTGGAGCAGCTAATGACTTATATAAGGCAACTTCAATAGCTAGAAATATAGTATTGAAGTTTGGTATGACTCAATCTGCAGGAATGACACAGTTCATTCCTTCAGAAGAAGCAGAAAATCCTTATAAGAATAATTACTCAGAGAATTATGCTCAAATAATAGATGAAGAAATAAATAATATATTGAAGGAACAATATGAAGCAGCTAAAGAACTTGTTAAGAGAAATAAAATAGAATTTTTACTGATAGTAGAGACTCTATTACTTCTAGAAACAATTGATAGATCTCAAATAGAATACATTCATAAATACAGAAAGATTCCTAGAGAGGCAGAGCTGGAAAGAGCCAAAATAGAAAAAAGAGAAGGAAAAAAGATTAGCGAAGCTATGCCTCTCTAAATGATTTCACTAAAGTGATTTAGAGAAAACTTTGATGAATTAGTTTCTAGATATAGTGGAAGACACCTTGAAGAAGGTGTCTTGGAAAGAATAAGAGAATTAGATATTCAGACAGTTCAACTTAATAAGGAATTAGACAGTTTAAGAGCTGAAAAAAATAAACTGTCTGAAAATTATGATCCTTCTAAATCTAGTAGTATTTCAGAAATAAAGTTCAAAATAGTTGAATTAGAAAAAGATTTACTTCAAAAAAAAGGAGAACTTCATCTCCTTTTAAGTGGACTTCCTGCAATACCTAATGAAGAGATAGAGCAAGAAGATAAATTAGTTAAGACTTGAGGAGAAATTCCGGAAGGGGATTTCTATAAGTCTTATTTAGAACTTTCTTCTTCTCTAGGTC
The DNA here is from genome assembly GCF_000179035.2 of Mycoplasma suis str. Illinois. Classification (NCBI taxonomy): domain Bacteria; kingdom Bacillati; phylum Mycoplasmatota; class Mollicutes; order Mycoplasmatales; family Mycoplasmataceae; genus Mycoplasma; species Mycoplasma suis. The sequence continues at coordinate 735,633 of NC_015155.1, read as the reverse complement.
TGCTAGACCTAGAATTATCCGCTAAGATTACAGGAACTGGTTATTCAGTCTATGTAGATAGAGGAGAAAAGCTAATGAGAGCTCTCATTAGCTTTACATTAGATTGAGCTGAAAAACATGGCTTTAAAAGATATTTCCTTCCCTCAGTAGTGAATAAAGATTCTTTATTTTGCACTTCTCAAATAAATAAATTTGAGGAAAATTTATTTCAACTTAATGGGGATTCAAAAAAGTTTTTATCCCCTACTGCAGAAGTGCAATTAACAAATTTATTTAAGGACATGATTCTTACTGAAAGTGATTTACCTATAAAAGTTTGTGCTAACACAAACTGTTTTAGAAATGAAAAAATAGGGGCTGGAGTTGAAAGTAGAGGTATTATGAGAATGTTTCAATTCAATAAAACTGAAATAGTTATGATTTCTCATCCCGAGAAATCAGAAGAAGCTCAAGATTTTATGTCAAAAGTTATAGAAAGTCTTCTGGAAGAACTTAATCTTCCATATAGAAAAATAATGTTGTCTAGAAGCGAAATGTCTTTCGCTTCATCTAAAACTTATGACTTTGAAGTTTGAATTCCTTCAGAGAAGAAATATAGAGAAATTTCTTCTCTATCCAATACAAGAGATTTCCAATCTATGAGGGGAAAAATTAGATGTAAGACTAATAGATTAGATCCAAAAGAAAAGAGTAGATATGTTCATGTATTAAATGGATCATGTTTAGCTATAGATAGACTATTTATAGCTGTTGTTGAGAATCATCAAACAGCTGAAGGAGAAATAATTCTTCCTGAAAGTCTATCTAAATTTTTAGGATTTAAGAAAATATCAAAGGAGGGAAAGAATTAACTTAAATTAGATGGCAAGATTAAAGTATTACTCCCTAGGGGGTCAAGATGAAAAGTTTAGATTCAGTGGAGTACTTGAATTAAATGGAGATATTTTCATCTTGAATGCTGGAGGAAGTTGTGTAAATACAAATCTATATGAAATAGATGATGTAATACCTGATTACTCATCTTTAATCCCATTAAAGCCTAAGATAAGAGGATTATTTATTGGAGTTCCTAAGGAACTCAATATTTCCTCTTTACCTTATTTCTTGGATGTATTTTCAGAAGTCCCTATATTTACTAACTCTTTCGGAGAATCCATAATAAGGGACTTCTTGGAAAGATTCCATGAAGAAGGAGGCAAAAAATATAACCCTAATATAGTTGCACTTAATTTAATTAGTGAACATGCAGTTCCAGGCTCAAATGATTGCAAAATACTACCTATTAAGGTAGCGGCTTCGCTACCTAATTCTTTAGCCTGAGCTTTTAAATTTTCAGGATCAGACTATGTTGTATTTATGGATGAATTTTTGATGTCCTCTGAAAATGTTCCTTGCAGAGAAAATCAATTAAATTTCCTTTTCCAAAACCTTAAAAATAAGGTTTCTTTACTTATAGTTGGAACTCAATCTTGCGCTACTGTTCCTTCTTTCTCACTTAAAGTAGCAGATAACTTCTCATATTTAAAGAAATTAACTTCCAGAATAAGCACAAGACTGAATGTTGCAGCTTACAAAGATGACTGACATACTCTCTTCAACTTAAGTAGAATAGCTCGAATATATGAGTATGACTTACTCATATATCCACTTAAAACATCAAGAATGTTTAATAGTTTTATAACTGAAAACAAGTTAAAGAACTACTCCCTATCAGTTAGTGAGGAAACTTCCAGAAGAGAGGGAGTAGTTCAAATAAGAATAATTACTGGAACACACAATACTCTTTACAGTAACTTAAGAGCTATTAATAGTGGAGAAGTAAAAGATTGAGAATTTCTTCCAACTGATGTAACAGTATTTATGACTTCTACATTTACTGAAAGAGAGTTGGAAGAAATCTCAATGATAAATGAAATTGCACATAGAGGAGGAGAAGTTCTGAAACTTCCCTCAACTATAGTTCCCTATATGGCAGGAGCTGAAGATCTTAAGCTCCTTGTAAATTACTTATCTCCATATCATGTCATTCCAGTTAATGGCTTTTATAAAGACTATGTGGAATTTACAAAAGCCTTAACTAATGTCATGAATATAGATAAGATATATTTCCTAGAAAACGGACAATATGTGAATATAGAAAAAAAGAATGTAAGTATTACAGAAAATCCGTTACAGGAAATATATGTAGGAAATAAAAAGATATTAGACATAAATAGAATAACTATCTATGAACGGAGACTAATAGCTCAAAGTGGAGTAGTATTAGTCTCCGTTAGATGTAATAGCAAAAAAAATATAGTAAGTAATCCTATGGTGCAAATGCTTAGTGTATTCTCAGATGACTTCTCCAAGAAGGATGAAGTCCTTCTGAGAATTCAAACCAATCTAAAACAAGATATTTCTAAGTATTTGCAACAAAATTCAGAAATAGAAAATAAAGGATTAAAGCAATCCATTAGAAAATCTGTTTATAATTCTCTAGATCCTTTCATTTACAAGAAACCAGCAGTGGTTTCTGTAATTTCACACATAAATTAGTGATTGCCTTTATGTAGCTTTTAGCTTTCTCTTAGATGAGGGAGTTGATGTTTGTCGAATCCCCAGCTAAGATTAAAAGCATTTCCAAATATCTTTCAGGTAGAAACCTGAAAGTATTTGCTACTTATGGACACATAAGAGAGTTATCTAAAGGTTGACTTAATTTTGGACCAGATAATTTTGAAATTAAATGGTCCAATATAGAGAGAAAAATTTCTTATGAGAATAAGAAAGTTTCTATTATAGAAGCCATAAAAAATGAGGCTAAACAAGCCTCAAAAATTTATTTATCTACAGACCCAGATAGAGAAGGAGAAGCTATAGCTTGACACATTTACTCTATTCTTGGAAAAGAACATCAAAAAAAGTGTTCTAGAGCAGTATTTAACGAAATTACTGAAAGTGCCGTTAAATACTCTCTAGAAAATACAAGACAACTAGATCAAGCACAAATTAATTCCTATCTAGCAAGAGTATTGCTAGATAGATGAATAGGTTTCAATCTATCTAGTTATGTTCGAAAAAAAGTAGGAGGTCAATCAGCAGGAAGAGTGCAATCAATTGCACTTAAATTCCTAGCTGATAGAGATGAAGAAATAAAATCTTTTCAACCTAAAAATTGATTTATTTTGAAAGTCCAACTACAAGTTGGACTAACAATAACATTATTTAAGCTTTCTGAAGCTGCAGAATCCCAAGTGGTGTTGTCACCACATGGTAAAAAAGGAGTTGTTAGCTTCCAAAAGAAAGAAGATTTAGAAAGAATAATTAATGATCATTTAGATGATCATTACATACTAGAAGAAATTGGAGAAAAGAAGTTAGAGACTTCTTCTCCTCCAGAAGTATTAAAAACTTCCACTTTATTTGAACTAGCTATTAATAAGCTAGGTCTAAAAGCAGAAGATGTCAGAAGAGTAGCTCAAAGTCTTTATGAAGGTATTAATTTAGGAGGAGAAACCATATCCCTAATTACATACCCCAGAACAGACAGATCTTCTGTTTCTGAAGAATTTCTTAAGTTAGTTAAGAAATTCATTCTAAAAGAATATGGAGAAACCTACTGAGTTGAAGAAGGAACTCTAAAGAAAAAAAGCATTATGGGAAAAAAAGAAATTTTCATTCAGGGAGCTCATGAGGGAATAAGACCTACTGATGTGGAGTTAACTCCACAAAAGTTATCTAAATTACTTTCTACTTCATCTTTAGAGTTCCAACTATATAGATTGATTTGGTCTTATACAGTAGCTTCTTTTTTCCCTTCCTCCAGGAATGAAAAAAGAAGATATGTATTTGAAAATCAAGGTAATTTTTTTTATGCTTCTGAAAGTTCAGAAGTATTTGATGGTTATAAGTACATTCTTAGAGAGAATGGACTTCTAGAAAGTAGAGAGAAGTCAGAATTTGACTTCAAACAACTTATCAAGAATAATAAGTATTTATCAAAAGAAGACATTATTATGGAGGAGAGAAATTCTCCTCCATCTAAATATAGTGAAGCTACACTAATAAAGGCTCTAGAAAATAAGGGAATAGGTAGACCTTCTACTTATCCCTTAATTTCTGAAATAGTTAGAACAAGAAATTATGCTAATTTCAAAAATAAAAAATTTGAAATTACAGAATTAGGATATAAAGTTTCAAAAGATTTAGATCAAAACTTCTCTAACTTTATATCCTATGACTATACAAGAACTATGGAAGAAGAATTAGATAATATATCTAAGTTAAAGACTGACTGAAAGAAATTTCTTGAAGGAGTCTTTATAGCTTGAAATGACTCCCTAAAGGGAGCTGAAAAAGCTGAAATAGTTAAGGATAAAAGTTGCCCTGAATGTGGAAGTCAATGTGTTTATAAATTTTCTAGAAAGAATCACAACAAATTTATTGGTTGTATTGATTTTCCCAAATGTAAATTTGTGGAAAATATAGAGCAACCACAAAAAGAAGTTGAACTTTTAGATAAGTTGTGTTCTGAGTGTAAGAGTCCACTAGCTAAAAAGAAGAATAGATGAGGAAATGAGTTCATTTCCTGTTCTAATTACCCTAAATGTAAGTACATAGAAAGAAATAAACAAGAATATGAGACTGTAGAGAATTCATTCTGTCCAGAATGTAATTCTCAATTAGTCTATAAGAATTCAAAGAGAAAAGGGAACAAGTTTATAGCTTGTTCTGGTTTCCCTAATTGTAGATATTCTTCTACCCTAGAAGGTAAAAGAATAGAAAGTAAGGGAAATTCTAAAAGTAATAAGCCTCCAGAAAAATTGGACAGAAAATGTCCAAAATGTAAGAAAAACTACTTACAAATAAAAATGAGTAGAAAGGGAACTAAATTTATTTCTTGTTCTGGTTATCCAAGATGTAAATATGTGGAGTGAATGGACAAAGAAGGGGAAACAGAAAATAAAAGCAGTTAATTAGTTTTTTAAGAAAACCTTTTCCCTAACGGGAAAAGTGTTTCTTACTAAAAAATTAGTAAGTAGTGATTATTGTGTTTTTTAAGTTATTGTAAAGAAGTTTTAAGTCAGAGATAACTGAAAGACTTTCTTTAAGTCTTATTAGTTTATTAACTCCCTTAATTTCTTCTAGTTCTTCTATTAAGTAATCTATTAATTCTAGTAGTTCTTCTTTTTGAAGAGAGCTAAATTTTTTGTAGTGTTCTTCATCATTTTCTTTGTCTCTTCAAGTGTTAATTAAATTTTCTGTGAAGTCTTTAATAGACATTTTTTCCAAGAGTTCAGATAATTGTGACACAGTTCGAGAAAGTTAGTAAGGTAAAACCTTACTTAGTTCTGAAAAGTCTGTCTCCAACGTCACCTACACCAGGAACAATATAACCATGATCATTTAATTCTTTGTCAACTTCTGCAACATAAATATTTAGATTTGGGAATTCAGAAGTTAATTCATTTTTAGCTCTTTCAGACATAATAACTCCAAGAACAAAGATATCTTCAAAGTTGTAATCTTTAAGAATTCCAAGAGCCTCTCTTAAAGTATTTCCAGTAGCTATTAATGGGTCACAAAGAATAACTTTTTTATTTGTAGACGAAGTTAAATTTGCAGGTTCTTTTGCATAATATCTATTAGCTTGTAGATTTTCATCTCTGTAAATACCAAGATGAATAACAGCACAATCTTCAAATAATGTCTTTAGAGCTTCAGACATTATTAAACCTGATCTCATAACAGGAACAACAATCACTGAACTGTCAATTTTCTTTGCAACACATTCTCTTAAAGGAGTTTCAATTGTTTGATCAACTAGTGCAAACTCTTTATTGGCTTCTAGAGCTAACGCAAGAGTTATTTTCTTTAAGTTTTCCCCAAATACAACACTATTACTTTCTTTATTTCTAACTTTTGTAATAAAGCTTTTTACTAGGTTATTTTCTGTTATGTAAACCGGCATTTAAAAGTTAATTATTAAATAACTTATATTTATTTTACTTGAGAAATAAATATTTCTCTATTGATTTATAAATCATTTACATTCTTCTCCCATGTGCAAAGATATCATCTTTGCATCTGAAAAGGATAAATTCTTCTTTATTTGGAATTTCTTTTCCAAAATTTTTTTATAGTTATTCATTTCATCGAGAACTATAGATCCCACAATCATTAGATATTTATTGTGCATAGATACGGGTTTAGTATTTCTAAACCCGAATGTAAAGAAATTATCTTCATATCAGTGAGCACCTCAGATTAAGTTATCAAAATTTTTTTGCTTGCATTGCTTACAAATAGTAGACAATGCAATTATCACGCTGATTTGAAAGAAACTTAGCTCCTCAAAAGCAAAATTTTCTATCTTGAGAATGTTATGAAGTATTTCTTTCGTAACATTCTCATTTATTTTCTTTAAGTGAGTTAGAGAGCTATTGAATTTAGCCTCTAACTTCTTATATTTATATGTTTGATTAGGTTTTTCTAATTGTTGTTTCTCTTTTTCTAATATTTTTTTCTTTCCTACCTCAGTATCTTCTAGTAATCAGTATTTAGGAACACAAATATAGTAGAAGAGAACCAATCCAATAGGAGAAATAAATATTAGATTTAGTCAACCTCATTTAGTGAATGAGGTTTTATTAAATCTCTGAAGATTCTTCAGGAATCTAGAAGCAATTAGTAGGTGAACTACTATTGCTATAGCAAATAAAGGAGAGATATATCCTTTTCCTATGTCTAATTGCCATAGGAAAAATAAAGTAGCAGTACAAATATTTGAGACTGCAAAGATAGCAGCTCATTGCCTTAATACTTGAGGATCATATATAGCTGGAAAGTATTTTTTACAGAAAGTCTCATAATATCTTTGCAGCTTATAGAAAAAGTTTGAGAGCTTTGTTTTTATAGCTCTCAAACTACTATTTAACTCTTTAAGAAGAAATTAGAGTATTATGGTTGTAAATTGATTCTTCAGATAATAATCAGAAGATCTCAATGTATTTACTTTTTGATCATTTGCTCATGATCCTCTAGAAAGGAAATGATTAATAGCTCTTGATTGAAGTGATTGTATTCTAGCTTGCTTAACTATATCTTGAAGAAGCATTTGAGGAGTTAAATATTTTTCTGCAAATTCATAAAAAGCGTCATCGTTTTTTAAGTCTTCTGTAGTTACTTGAATTAAGTAAGAAGATGAAGTCATTCAATCTTCTAGATCACTAGATGATATTGTGTAACTTTCTACTCCATCCTTAGAATTAGGATCTCTTAGTAATCCTTGGAATCTTTTTTGATCTTTAGGGGAATGTGTAACAGAAATTTCAATTAATTTATCACTATTTAAAGGATCTAAAGAAAGATCTTTTTTACCAAATATATTCTCATCAATAAATTTATTTAGAAGATCTTTCTTTTGTTTTAGACTTACGAAGTCTAAAACTTCTACTTCTTTAGCAGCTTCAACTCCTTCTCTTAATTGTTTGTAATCTGAAAGCTTAAATGCTTCCCCAATTTTTGAATCAATTCTTGTCAATTTATCTATATAGTCTTTAAATTCTCTATTTGTCTTTAAAAGATCAATTTGATCTTTTATTTCTTTTCAATTAATATAGCCTTCTGAGTGAAGGAATTCACTCACTTTGCTATATATATCTTTAGGAATTTTGTTTGGCATTTCTCTAGACATAATTCCCTTGAATCCCATTAAGTCTTCTTTAGTTATGTCTTTTTTCTCTCCAGTAATTTGTGATCATAAGTTAACTGCAAAGTCAATCGCAATTGAACTTATGGAATCAGTAGATAGTCTTTTCTTAACTGAAGTTGTAGAGTATCTATCCATAGTATCTATACATTGTCTAGCATCAAAATTTTCAGGATCTCACTCCTTATCTCCTGTATTTTTATAGGGAGTTCAGAATGTTTCTGAACTCACTTTATTCATTGGATTTAATGTACTTTTGATGTCACAGTATTTATTTCAGCTCAAAGTGAAGGCATAAACTCCAAAGCCTTCTCTCTGAATAATACTTCTAATTCATTCTCTATATCTTTCGAATGAATTTTCCATTAAGTAAAGAGTTGTTATTAGAACTCTTAACTTTTCATTTAGTCTATCTTTACCTTGAACAGTTTTTGTCAAGTTAATTAGAGTTAGAAAATTTTCTATATTTTCTAACGGATTTTTATTTTGTTGAGGTTGAGAATTTTGTTGTCGTGAAGTGTCTCTTCTACTTCTAGAAAGAGAAGAACTAGAACTGTTTGAATCAGTTTTTAGCAAATTAAATATTGTTGTGTCTGAGATATCAGACAGATCAGAAATAATTAATTCTTGATCTATAAAGTTATTTATTTCTTTTACTATGTGAGGAGTTCCTTCTTGAGTTTCAGAAGAAAGAGGTGGAGTTCCATTTTGATAGAAAAAGTTTTTGAAATAATTTTGGAATTTTTCATTAACAAGATTCTTAATTTCTTTTAATTGATCTTTTCTTGTGAATGTTTTTGCATTAACTTGTTGCAATACATTACTTGAATTATTTGAATTATTTTCCTTTAAGTCTTTAGCTCAATCCATAGAAGACTTAAAAGAAATTGCTAAAGAAAGTAATCTCTTGATTAATTTTTCTTCATGAATTTTTTCAAGAAGAAAATCAGCTAATAATTTTTTCATACATCTTTTGTTTTCTTGATCATGATTGTGTCCATTTTGTTCTTGACTAACTTTCACTATTGTTTGTGAAGGTTGATTAAAACTTCAATATTTTTTACTTTGATCTCCATTAGTATTTTTGCTTGCTTGTAAATCTTTAAAGAATTCAACAATTTGCTTTGCATAATCATCGATAGGTTTTTTTAGCTTCGATAACTTAGAGATATCTTTCTTTATCCTCTCTGAGAAAAAATCAGGAGGATTAGGAGATACTGTACCTAATTTATCGAAGTAATTGTGTTCTAATCCAGTCTTCAAGAAATCATTATTTAGTCTTCTAATGTCATAAGCTTTTCAAATTTCATTTCAGTCTGATAATTTTTTTCCAATCTTTATCAAAATCAAAAGATTTTTGATTATTTCATCACAACAGCATTTACCATTCTCTTTTTTCTGTTGCCCTTTGTTAGTTTTGAATAGATGCAATCTATATTTCAGTAGTAAATAAGAGAAATTTTCTTCTACAAATTTCTTGAATTCACTAATTAAATTACTTTTTTGAAGTTGCTTTCCTTCTTGATCGGAATCCACTATAGCTTGACTTAGTGGATAAATTACATTAAATCCTTGATTATTTCTATAGAAAAGAATTTTCTTAGAAATAGATTTTTCTTCCTTGAATTCTTTTTCTTCAGGTTTGTATAGCAAGAATTCAGGATGTTCTACATCTTCTTGTTTAAGGCAGAATAAATTCATTGGAGTTACTGTTTCATAAAACCTAAGAGTCCTGAATGTTCTAACCATTTCATGACTTGATCCTTTCTTTTTCTGCTCTTCTCCTAAGAAATGACATTTATGTCCATTTCCATAATTTCATAACTTGGAAAGAGGATTTAAATTCCATAATTTATTAATAATTCCACCAATATTTGAATCTTGATTTTGTTGATTTTGAGCAGGATTCTTGGGATCTGAAGATAAAAGTTTTAGGGCAATATTTTTGTGAGAATCATTATTTCCACTCATTCACAAAAGTTTTGTTTTGGAAAGATATTGTTCGTCATATTTTTCAGTTTTTCAAGTTAGTCAATAATCTTTACTTCTACCTCTTTGTCACTCTTCAATTAACTGTCGAAAATCGTTTTCTTCTTTTTTTGAATAATCTGGAAAAAAATAGTTTGGCTTTACGGGGATATTTGAGTTGTGATATTTTTTTGTGTACGCTTGTTTAGTGTTTTCATCAAATATTTCTGAATAAGGAAATATTTCATGAACATAAAAACCAGCTTTAAATTCTTGTTTTCATCTAGTTAAGAAGAAATTTAGAAGTTTTGGTAATTTTTTTTCACCGTTTATTGTTTGAGATGTTTGGGATTGAGTCTGTTGTTGAGATTGTTGTTGCTGTTGATCATTTGAGTTTTGATTATCAGCAAAAGGATCTGGATCATCATCTTCATATTTAGCACCTTTTAGTTGTTCTCTTATTTCACTTATGTGATGCTCATCAATTTTTGAAAGTAGAAATTCTTTTAAAGCATCTAAATACTTAACATCATCTTTTACTTTTTCTTGTTTAAGGTGTCTTTTACTTCTTCGTTGTTTCTTAACTTCTTGAATTTCTTTTTCAGCTTTTTCTTTAGCTACTTTAAGTTCTTCTTTAGAAGTGTTTCCTGAACCAGAACTACTTGGTTGAGGTTGTGTTTGACTATTACTATCTTCAGGAAGAAGTCCTTCTAAAAGTTGTTTAGCTGTTTGGATTGCAAAACCCTCAACTAATAGAGGGATTGAGGAAGAATAAAAACTTAGATTTTTTATTAAGTCATTTGGCTTAATTTCTTCATTTACGTCTGTATGGGCATCAGCCCCTACAGCGTAAATAAATTTATCTGCTAAATCACCACCTAGTTGATCTCTGAGAAATTTAATTGAACCAATTTTTGATCTAGAATTTGAAGCAACAAGGGAACTACTCCCTGCTCCTGTCAAAGCCAAAATGAAGAATAATATTTCTTTTCTTCATTTGTGAAGTCTCAAGAACTAATCCTCAATGCTTGAGAAAATTTTCTTAATTTCTTCCAAAAGAAGAATATCTTTCTTCTTTTTAGAAGAAGTTATTAAGTAATTCTTAGTAGGATCTTTCTTTTTATTATTTTTCTTAACTGCTTTAGTTAAGTCAGAAATTGAAATACCTATTCAATTTATGGATTCTCCTATTAATTTATTAAGTTCTTCTTTAACTTGAGAAAGTCTAATTTTCAAGTTAAAGAATTCAGAATCAAGATTATTGGAGAATGTAACTAAACATCCTTTTTCTGAGCAAATTAACTCATATTTTGAGTTAATTTTTTTAATTATTTCAGCAATTAAGAAATTGGAACTTTCTGAATTATCTATATATTTCTTTAATATGGAAAATCTTTTTTTTCCAATTTCTTTATTGCATTCATTGAGGATATCTACTATATCTTCCTCTCCTAGTAGTTTCTCGATGAATTGAAATTTAGGGAAATCTGAGGAAATAAATTTCAAAATATTGTAATTTGAAATTTGATTCATATCAGGTAAATCAATTCCTATTTCTTTATCTATTAGTTGTTCAGTTGATTCTTCAGCTGAACCTTCTTCTGGAGAATTACTTTCTGAAGTGGTAGTTTCAGATTGTTGAACATCATTAACTTTTTGTTCAACAATCTTTTCTTCTTTTTCTTCTTCTGACTTTTTTAATTCTTTCTTTTCCTCTTGCGAAGTAGCTTCAATAGAAACTTGTTGAGGAACAAGTTTATTAACTTTTACTTCTTTTTCTTTCCCAGCTACTTCAGTTGGAGTAGTTGAAGTAGAAGTAATATTTTTATTTTTTTACTTTCACTATTCTTTAGTGAAGTATTTTCTTCTTTTAGAGTTACCTCCTTTTGAGGAGGCAAACTCTCTTTTAAATTGGCATGTAAAAGATTTAGAAGTACAAATTTAGCGAATTGAGAAGATTTAAGAGTACTTTTTGAATTCTTTGAGAGAGTAGGAGCTAAAAAGTTAATCATTGAGCTTAAATTGGGATTCAATTTAAGAAATTCTTCAGCTTGTTGTTCGTTCAATTTAACTAAGAGCTCTTTGGAAAAAGAGCTCATACTATAAAAAGATAGTTCTAGTAATCTATCAAGTATGATCTCAAAAATCTTAGTGGAACTACTTAAATTTTCACTTAGTTTCGCTAGAGACTCAGAATAATTAGATTTCAAAATCAAATTTAATAGTTCTAGTGAAATTGTTTCAATTCCCTCTAGATTCTCTATTAATTCTTCTTTATCACTTTTCTGATTAATAAAAGTTTTTTCTAAGAGTACTAATGATTCTCTTACAGAACCATTAGACTCTTCAAATATTTTTTTTAGAAGTTCTTTTTTTGTTTCTTTATTTTCTAGAGAAGATATTTTCTCTAGAAAACTAATTAATGTATTTTCTTCTAGAGGAGAAAATAGTAATTTCTGACATCTACTTAAGATTGTCGGAATAATCTTATGTATCTCTGTAGTCAGAAATATAAGTATTAAGTGAGATGGAGGCTCTTCAATAATTTTTAGAAGAGAATTTCAAGCTTGAATAGAGAGGCAATGAGCCTCATCTATTAAATAAATTTTCTTTTTAAGAAGGAGTGGAGGATAAATAGCATTATTTTTAATGAACTCTCTTATGAACTCCACTCCATTATTTGTAGCCCCATCTATTTCAATAATGTCTGTACATCCTTCTTCTCTGGAAATCTTGCAAGCTTCACATTTTCCGCATATATCTTCTCCTTCTAAAAAGTTTTCACAATTAATGGCTCTAGAAAACAACCTAGCTGAAGTTGTTTTTCCAGTACCATTAGGTCCATAAAACAAAAAGGAATGGACATCAGCTTTTTGTTTTAGAATATTTATTAGTAGTTTTTTAGAAAATTCTTGACCTACTAATTCTCTAAAAAACTGAGGTCTATACTTGTTGTAGAGCACCTCTAAGAACTACTAAAATTTTTTAAATAAACTAATTTTAGTTTAGAAACTTAATATTAAATTCGGTACTATGTCTATCAAATCTAAATTACAAGAAAAATTGATTACTTTTTCTTGTAATTCTTGTGGAACCTCATATAAGTTACTAAGTGGAGATACAAGTGCTTCTGTAGTTCCACTAGACATTTGTGCTGCATGTCACCCATTCTATCTAGGTAAATTAGCTTCTGAATCTAATCTTGGTCCTGCAGAAAAACTAAAAGATAAATTTGCATCAGGAAGACTAAATTCTAAATAACCTTTTTTAGAGGGTTTATCCCTCTTTAAGGTTTTTTACACATAAAAAAATGATCTATAACAAAAAAATTTATGATTTCTTAACTTCTGTTTCTGAAAAACAGAAGATATTAGAAGAAAAACTTCTTTCTGATAGTGCAAATATCAAAAATATTGCACTTCAAAAAGAAATATCTAAAAATAGAGAACTTATTGAAAAGTTCTCTTCATATAAGAAATATATTTCTGATTATGAAGAGTGCAAAGAATCTATTTCTAAGGGAAAAGATGCAGAATTTAAGTCCCTCCTAGAAGAAGAATGTCGCCTTCTAGAAAAAAAGATAGAACAACTAGAACAGGAACTTAAATCTGATCTTTTTCCTAGCAATAAATATGATGGGAAAAATATAGTAATAGAAATGCACTCAGCTGCAGGAGGAGAAGAAGCTGCAATCTTCGTCTCCAATTTATTTGATTCCTATAAAAAATATGCCAATGAAAATAAGTGAAAACTAAATGTTGTAGACCTTAGAGAAAGTGAAAGAGGTTTAGCTTTCATAACTTTTACCCTTTCAGGGTCAAAAGTTTATTCCAAGATGAAATATGAATCAGGAGTACACAGAGTTCAGAGAGTACCCGAAACAGAATCTAAGGGAAGAGTACATACTTCCACCATTACTGTCAGTGTACTTCCTGAAGCAGATGAAATAGAAATACAACTAGATCCTAGCGATATAAGAATAGATGTTTATAGAGCCAGCGGAGCTGGCGGACAACATGTTAATAAAACAGAGTCAGCTGTTAGATTAGTTCACATTCCAACCAATATTATGGTTGCTTGTCAACAAGAAAGATCCCAAATGCTAAATAAAGAAATAGCATTTAAGATTCTGAAAACAAAACTTTGAGAAAGAGAGAAAAAACTCCAAAAGGAGGAGTTTTTCTCTAATTTGAAGCAACAAATAGGTAAGGGAGAAAGAGCTGAAAAAATAAGAACATATAACTATCCTCAAAATAGGATTACTGATCACAGAATCCTATTAACTATTAATAACTTAACTTCTGTAATGGAAGGACACTTTGAGCAAATACATAATCAGCTCTCTCTCAGAGAGCAAGAAGATTGACTTAATAGTTTAACAGTAAGTTAAACAACTAAATAATTACTTGCCCTCCTTTGGGGAGCTAGTTAATTATTTTTCTGAAGAATACAAGAATAGAATTCTTGAATTTATATTCCTAAAGTCTGAAAAAGTACTCAATTTAACTCAGTACAGTTCAGAAAAATCAAACACTATTGATTTTTCTTGTAAGTTAAGTGAGAAATTATGTTCAAGAATTCAAAATCTTGATTATCCATTAACAAGACTTACAAATCGTGTTTTTTTTAATCAAAAAAAGTGATTTCTATTTCAGGGAGTTTTTTCTCCCAGAATAGAATCAGAACTTTTAGTAAGAATACTAAAAGATTGAGTTAAAGAACTAAATCTATATTCCTTCTCGTATATAGATTTATGTTCTGGAAGTGGAGTTATCTTTTTATCAGTTTTAGAAGAACTTAATAGTTACATAAAAAGAGGAGTCGCCATTGACTCCTCTTTTAGAGCTTGTAAAAATATATCTAAAAATAGTGAACTTTCAAAAGATAACTCAAAAATTGAAATTTACTTAACTGATTGAGTTAAGTATCTCACTAAAAATAGTGAGTGAGATGTCATAACTATTAATCCTCCCTATTTAAGTGAGAAAGAATTAAAAGAATCTAAAGAATTTTGCTTAGGAGATCCTAAGTGAGCTCTTCAAGGAGCTTTACAAGGATGATCTCACTACCAAAAAATGTTGGAGTTCGCTAAAACGAACTCCTATTGAAAACTAATTATTTTTGAATGTAGTGAATTTCATGAACAACTTTGAGATAGAGATAATAGTCTCTTTACTATTCGTAAATATAGAGACTATTTAGATAAATTTAGGGCCATAGCCCTAATAAGAAAGTAAAGAACTAACTCTTTAGAAAGTTATCTAGAGAGTAATTATCAGAGGAGAATCCTTCTCTGATAATTATTGGCTCTATAGATAGAGGAAGATAACTTTCTCTATCAAATGTCATTAAAACAGCACAAAGCTGAATAGGTCCTTCTTCAGCTTCTAGTTGAAATCTTTCTTCTGGATGAAAAAATTTTCTAATAATACCTTCTTTTTTTCCTCCAATGATTCCGCAAGAAGGCCCAGTCATTCCTACATCTGAAATATAAGCAGTTCCTTCTTGCGTAATAACTCAATCATTGGTAGGAATATGTGTATGTGTTCCTATAATGGCAGATACTTGCCCATTAAAGGCTCACAAAAAAGCATTTTTTTCACTAGTAGTTTCTGAATGGAAATCCACAATGTGGATTTCTTTTTCATTAGATTTTTCTCTTAAATGATTTAAGAGATCATCAAATACTGTAAAGCAATTAGTTTGCTTATTTTTGAAAGCTACACTAGTTCCAAGCAAATTAGTTATTCTGATCTTTAGACCAGAATGACTAATTGATCTACTACCCACTCCTAGGTTGTAGTACTTAAAAGAATCACTTAAGTTAAGTGGTCTTACAATATTTTTTCAAGAAGAAAATATTTCTTCTAATTCATCTGTTTTACTTCAGGAATGATTTCCTAAAGTAAAGAAGTCTATTCCACACTCAGACATATGTCTGAGTATTCTTGTTGTTACTCCCTTACAGTGAGCTGAATTCTCTACATTACCTATTACTAGGTCAATAGAATACTTTTTCTTGATTTTCGGTAAGAATTCCCTAACAGCTTCTCTTCCGGGCTTACCGAAAACATCACCAATAAAAAGTATTCTGAAGGAATTAACTGTAGTATACTTTTTAAGCTGGAATTGTTACTTCTGAGAATATCTTTGATAAGAAGAGTTTAGTTCTAAACTTAGTTCACTGTCCAGGAGAAACAACTCTACTGTTATTAAGATTTTCATTCCTAAATAGATTGATCTTGTTATAAATCTTTAGAGTTAATAGGAATCCATATATAGGAATAAATAGATTAGCAACACTACATACTAAGTGATTAAAGGATCTAGCTTTAAAGGAAAGGAAAGAAGTAATAGTAGATAGGAATAAATTTAAGGAAGAAGTAATAATAGAAAGAATAAATACTGGTTGAACTA
The DNA here is from genome assembly GCF_000179035.2 of Mycoplasma suis str. Illinois. Taxonomy (NCBI): domain Bacteria; kingdom Bacillati; phylum Mycoplasmatota; class Mollicutes; order Mycoplasmatales; family Mycoplasmataceae; genus Mycoplasma; species Mycoplasma suis. Next base: position 719,555 of record NC_015155.1, on the reverse strand, counting down.
GACTTCAGAAGTAAACTTCTGAATTAAATAATTTAATAGTTTCTGCAGAGAAAAATTGTCCATATCCATTAGAGTTAATGAATGTGGAAGCAAATTGATGTGTAGGTTGAACTGATGTTACTGGAGTTCTTTGTCTCAAATTTTCAAAAGCATTTAAGAAAAAGCTTTTGCTAGGTAAAGAAGAATAATAATAGCTATTGGCTGGATTATTCACTATATAGTAGTGATAATAGCCCATAGCTATTATTAGGAGAATCCAACCTATAGAGCTAAAGAAATTTAGATAACCAGAAAATAAACCTAATTTTTTAGAAAAAAATAGGTAATTCAAGAAAGGTTAACTAATTAAAAAACAGTTATTTAGTGACTAAATAATGTTTTTATTTCAGAAGAAGATGATCTTCCTAACTTTAGCTGCATCTTCTTCTCCATCATTGACAATGATTAAGTTTTCTAACCTAGATACTAACTACAAAATTATGGTTAATTATAATGGTCAAGCTGACCTACTTTTAAGTCTTCAGATACCACCTGATTACTATCCCTATCAATTTAAACAAAGATCTTTATATGACTACTTAACCAATATAAAGAAATATATTGTTTCTGATAGCAATACATCAGAAACAAAAAAATCTTTAGCTAACAAGATCCAGCAAAGACTGGATCAATTAATTGGTCAAATCAAAGACTTTGGTCCAAGTCTTTGAAATGAAGACTTATATGAAGGGGGATTAGTAAGTAAGAATGAACAAATGTGATCCTCTAAGTCAGCTAATTATTTATTTCTAGAACAATTTGTTCTAGATGATTCAGCTGACACATTGTTCTTAACTGGAGGATTACCTAAACATAAAAACTTAATAGTAACAAACTTTAGGGCTGCTAGAGATCCCTATACATTGTTCAATGAACAAGTATTTAAGTATTTCCTTGATAAGTCTTCTGGAACTAATCAAGGAAATAATGGAGGAGATAGTTCCCAAGATCAAAACAAAAAGATAGGGGAACAACTATATAAGTATTATCAGGGTTATTCAAAACTAAAACCTGATACCTTATATAGAACAGCTAAATATATGAATTTCTGAAATTCATTCTGTTCAACCTTAAATAGTTTGAACAGTAATGAAGGAAGTACTAATGGAACTAATGGCAAAATAAGTGATCTTTTTATTTTGCCAGCAGAAAAGAAAAAATTTTTATTCCTTTTTCTGAATCAACTAATGGTCAACAACAGTTGGGAGAAGCTGATAAAGCTATAGCTGAATTGTTTGGTGACTCAATATTTAGTGATGAAGAAAAAGAAACATTAAAGAAATTCATCACTAATGATCAACAGGAAAGCTCTCAAAGTGATTACAAAATTAATTACTTAGGAAATGCTGAGCAAGTAGCACAAGTTCAACAAGTAGCAAATAACTCTATTTGTAAATTTGCCTCAGCAGTCAAAGAAGATGCTTTACAAAAAGTTCACCATCCAGCACTAGAACACCAAACTATGAAGGGAAGTAGTCCTGTATCGGAGGGAACTCAAAAAGATTTGATGGTTTATTTAGCTCAAATAGCTACTTCCCTTCATGGCGTTTCTAAAAGCAAAGAAGAAGAATTCAATAAAGACTTCTCGGGAGATCCGAGAAAGACAGCTATAGATAATGTATTGACTAATGCAATATCTATAGCTAAACAATATAAAGATAGATTAAAGAACATTAGAGAATTCCTGCAAGCTGCAGGAATAGTAGATCCAGCTTTTAATCCGGAGAAAAAATGCTACAAAAGAGATAAATCTAAAACATTAGCTATTGTTTCTTATCCTCCAGCTCAATTGGGAGCTGGAAATTCAACAATACAAACAGTATCTAAATATCCATTCATTTATAGAGAACTAGGCTTAAAAGAAGTATTGCCTAGTTCTCTAAAGAATGGAAATAAACAAATCTCTCATAATCATTCTTTTAAGTTGAATGACCAAATATTTGGAATTGATGACAATGGGTGGTGATGGAATCTTGGAGAATTTGATCTTTCAGGTGAAAGATTAAAAGAATTTAAATCTTCTGCAGATTCCATCATATTGGCAGCTACAGAAGATGATTGGAATATCCTCTCATCTTCTGATAATCCAAAAATAGGATTCTTAAAACAATTATTAAGTGAAAATGGAACTACTGTAACTAATGGAGATTCAGGAGGATCTAATGGGCAAAAATTAAATTCAAAAGATAAAAGATTTAGTTACAGTAGTTATCACTTGTGAAATGAAGGGCTAAGGTCCCCTATAGCCCTTAATTTATTACTAGATAATTTAGTGAAGTTGTTGGTTGAACAATTTGGAATTGATGTAAATAAGAATGGAAATGGTGTAGGAACTCAAGTAAGTAGTCCTTCACCACAGAGTCAAGGATCTAATGGATGTCAAAATGTAGAAGGAAACAGCGTATCCTCTTCTACTCAAAATTCAAATGGAGGAGAGAATAGTTTAAAGAAAAAATATGAAAAAGCTATGGATTGAGGAAATTACTGATCTTCAACTTTTGTGAATGGTAATAATGACCAACAACTCAAAAAATAAATAAAGTAAAATTTATTTTTTTAATAATTTTTTAATTTTTTAAAAATTATTTTTTAAATTTTTTTAAAATTTCTATTAAGAATTTGCTGAATTTAATAAATAATCAAGAAAATTGATTATTTAAAATTATTTAAATTTTGTCTCTTTTACTTCCTTTTCTTAATGAAAGTGTAAAAGGGGTAGCTTGCGCTTTTTATTTCTTTGCCGCAGCTTCAATAACTGCTTCTTTTGGTCCCCAGTTTCAAGAAATTGTTAAGAGTAAAAATACATCTTCAATTTCTCTGAAAGTTTTCCTCTTACACTTCATGATTGGTTTCTTCTTTTTCATAGGAACTATTCTTTTTTGATGCAACACCAGCAACACCAGCGGACACGTGACAAATTCAATTTTTATTTACATAAACTCCTTCGTACTTTATGCATGCGGAAAGATAGTGTGATTGAAATATCAAAATTCTAAGAAAGCCAAAGAATTAGGAATATCTGAATTAGAGTATTGCACCAACTACTTGAACATGAATCCTTCCACTGATTTAGAAAGTTTATAAAAATTTCTTTATGATGTTAAGTTTTCTTGACGCAACGAAACACAGCGCAACTGTGTTTTGTGCTTTTGGAGCAACTTGTCTTTTTGTAGTTTCTTATCTTCACTGAAAGGGAATTAATGACTCTAAGGATACTTCAGGATTAATAAATAAATTCTTAATTTTCTCTTGTGTAACAGCTTCTTTATTTATTATCGGAACCATCTTAGATTTTTGTGGAGGTGATGTTTCAGAAGGGGTTAAATGATCCATGTTAGTAGGTAACTTTTGTTCCTTCACAGCTAACTATCTTGTTTACAAAATTAAACAAAGCAATATAAAGAAAGCTGAAGAAGCTGGTCTATCTGAGAAAGAATACTGTCTTCAACTTGCTTCTAGTGTTCCAACAGACCAACAAATAGAAGTAGAAGAGTTTTAATTAGGTAAGGTAAATTATAGGCCAAACGGCCTATTAATTTACTAAAAAATTTTTTATACTTCTCTAATTTAGAGTAGGCTTTTTTAATTTTTAAGGGGGGGTACACCACCACACAATACACCTCCTCACGAGGTTCTCACTTTTATAAAAAATTAAATTATTTTTTCTTATCTTTTTCAGAAACAATCTCAGGTCTTCACTCAGTTTTAGGTTTAAAGTTTTTCAAGAAAAATTGAAAAACTTCTTCAACTTGACCCATTCTTAATTGACTTCATAATTTTTGATAAGTAGAGCCTTTAAAGTTATAGGTTTTATAAGGCTCTATCTTATCGGCAATAATAAGTATTTTTGCTAATTCACTCAACCCCTCTTTGGGGGTTGAGTGATGACTAATAGCTTCTAGTATTTCTTCATTAACTAGAAGCTTATGTTTTTTTAAGTAGAAAGATGCTACGGGACCGTGAAGGTTCCAAGCATCTTTCAATAATTCTTCTTTACTCTTGGTTGGATAAATTTTTTTGGAATAACTTAAAAGTCTCTTAAGTGATCAATTCTTAGCGAAATCATGATATGAACAAGCTAATAGTAGCTTGTTCCTTTCTAAATAATCAATATTTGATTTAAAAGCTATTAAATTAGCTGTTTCTATAACTCTTATAGTATGTCTAAATCTTTTAAGGTTTTGTTCCTTAAAAGATTTTCTAAGAGATTTATTTATATCTCTTAGATAATTATCTTCGGAATTGAGCAATAATACCTTATTGTTTTTTCAAGTTTTATTAGATAAATCAAAAAGTTTGATATTTTTATTTTTAGGAATTAAGCAAAATAGTCCTTTTAAATTAGGACTTATTATGTTTACATTGTCACTATTCAAAAACAATTGAAATTCTTTAAATTTGTTTACTTCTAATAGCAAAACAGATTTAGAAGTTAAATTATCTGCCACTCTGTTCATGCTAGCTCAAAAACTATTATCTAGATAGAAATCTTTAGTCTTTGGTATATCTAGAGATTGAAATTCTACTGACATACCTATATTCTCGAGATATAGGTTTAATTCACAAAGATTAACTTCTAATTCTCTATTTTGTTCTTCTGATAACAGAAGAACTTTAGAGATATTGAAGATATTGTTTTTTGAAACTATATGGGGAATAATTTCAGTTCTGAACTTATTGTTATTTCCTATATAAATTAGGTACATTACCTAATTTTTAGTCTTCCCTTAAGAAGGATTTAATTGTGGAGTAGTAGAAGTACTACTTCCACTTAAATCCTGTTGAGAATATTTCAATAAGTTTGTATTTATTTCTTCTGCTTTAGGTCCAACTATCAGTTGGACATGTCCTGTACCTATCCATTTAATAGCTATTACGCCAGCTTTCTTTAAGCTGGCTTCATCTACTTTAGATTTGTCTTTTATGTCATAACGTAGTCTAGAAGCGCAGTTCTTATAGTTAGCTACGTTATCTCAACCTCCTAATCCCTTCTTAAAGAAGTAGATATTAGGGGGTAGACCACTAGCTTCTTGTTCTTTATCTACATTACCACTTTCATCCACTTTACTATCACTTTCTCCAAATTTGGAGAAAGTTATATAGAAAACTGTAAAGTAGGCTAAAGCTAGTCCTGATCCTACGACAGCTCATCAATAGAATTGCGTGCCCTTTTGCATAGGCATAAATCCATTAACTCATAGTTCTATTATTCCTCCGGAGAAAGAAGTAGGAATGTGTGCTTTTAATAGTCTCATTGAAAGGAATGAGACTCCACACATTCCTGAGTGGAATAAATAGAACAATTTAGGGAATTTATGCATAAAGGTAAACTCTATAGGCTCAGTAATACCTAATATCAGGGAGTTGCAAACTCCTGGTATTAGATTTTTCTTAGCATTTTTATCTTTCTTCCTTTGTGTAAGGTAGATAGCTAAAGCTGCTGCCGGAAGAGCAAATTGCATTATCGGAAACTTCCCTTGAGTGAATTTTCCAGCATAGATATGTTTTTCTTCCAAAAATTTAAGAACTTCTTTTGAGGCTCCCTCAATTTTATGTCCAGGCAATGAAATTGCAGTTAGACCTATAAGAGCATCACCTTGTAGAGGTAAAGAGTTATGTAAAGCTGGAGATAAAGAATAAAGTAATGTTTTTCCAGCATCCAATACTGAATCATTAGCTAAAACACAACATTTACCAGATTCTCCGGATTTGCAGCATAGATCTTTAACTAAGCAACCATTATCACCTCCACCATTTCTCAAAGCCATTGATATGTCCCCTCCTAGGGGACTATATCAGAATAGAGATGCAAATATATGGTGAAATCCTGAAGGAATTAATAATTTTTCAAAAAGACCAAAGAAGAAGGAGTCAGCTCCTTCACTTTTGGTCAAAATATTTCCTAATCAGGACATACCATAACTTATTCAAGGTCAAAATACTAGAGAAATTAAAGCTACTGGAATAACAGAAAGGCAAGAGATTAAAGGAAGTAATCTCTTGCCTGCAAAATAAGCTAGGTAAGTTGGTAGCTTTATTTCTGAATAATGTTTCATGATATAGGGGATTATGAATCCCCCTATAAGCATTGGACCAAATATAGAAGTATTTAGGGTAAGTACCCCAAACATTCTTGTTAGGGAACTTACACATTGATCTCTTCCTGCTCCGTCAAACAATATAGTGAATCCTGCTTTAGAAGAGCAACACAATAAGCAGCAACATTTTCCGTTCGTGCAACATCCTGATCCCCCTTTGGAACAGCAACATTGACCACTATCATGGGTACAAGTATTAGAATTACTGTTAAGGCTTATAAAAGCTGACTGAAAATAAGTGAAAGTTAGGAAAGCTAAAAGAGAGCATCAAATAGAGATTCCTATTTCTTTTTTGTTGAAAGCTATTGTGAATGAAATGCACAATAGCAATGGAAAAGCTTGAAGTAATGGCATAGCCAAAGATCTGAAAGCAGCACCAATTTTTCCTCACGTATTATCCGCTCCAAAACCACTGACTGTTCCTCCCATAGAAAGGAAAAACTGAACAATAGCCATTGTTGCTATGGGGAGCATAAATGCTCCCGATATAGCTGAAAGTCGGAGTTTTAGTTTACTTTTGAAGTCACTGAGTTGAAACTCCTGACTATTCAAGTTCTATTAGTGAGTTACCTAGATACTAGTCTAAGCATGTACTCAAAAAATTTATGTCATTTTTTGATTACAAGCTAATTAAAGAAAAGAGAGAAGCTTAGTGAAAAAAGAAGTTAAGAGAAAAAGAAAAAAGTTGGATAAAGAAAAGAATTTAGCTAGATTGGAACGAATTAGAGAAAATAGAAGAATTATAGAAGACACATTCCTTGCCTTCTATAAGTCTAGGATTTTCTCAAATAGATTAAATTATGAAAGTTTCTTCTCAGAACAGCTCATTAAATACTGAGAACTATATGTAAATGAAATACAAATTGCTCTGAGTCAAATCTCAGAGCATGAAAAAGATTTCTTAGAGAATTGCTTTATAAAAAGAATGAGTTATAAAGATATGTATCTTTCTAAGTCAGCTTTTTATAGATGTCTGAGAAATTACTCAGCTAAATTCCTTTCCTTCTTCGATCATGAACTTTTTCATAAGAAGTTAAAGGAAATATATAACTCTGAAACTGACCCTTCTTTTTCTTCCTTTAAGAAACCTAAATAATGTTAAATTCTGCTTCGGCTCCTTTCATTTCCTTAAAAGATTATATTATGAATTTAACACCTAAAAATGAATCTCTGAGCTTGTATGGAAAGTACAAATTTGAAAGTAATTTTGTACTTCCAAATGATTTCTTAGAAGTATCTTATAACTTCCCAAATCAAAAAGTAGATAGATTATTTCTTAAGGAAAGTAAGAGTGATATTTGTCACTCTTCTTCTCCACATTTAAGATGTACTGTTTTTGAAAATACAGCAATTATTGACTTCAAAAAAGATTCTTTCTTTTCCCAGAAAATAAAGAATTTTCTTTCTACTAATTTTCAAATCAATTTAAAAATAAATCCTTTATTTAAAAATGGAAAAATAATAAGTCCCAGAAGTTTCTGGTGACTTAATAATTCTCTTAATAAACAATTAATAAGAAATAAGTTAAAGAAAAATTTCTTTAACTGAAAAAATGTTTCTTCAATTAATGTAAGAAACAATTCTGAAAAGAAACAAGATCTAAATATATTAGAAGAGGTTACTTTCCAATCAGGAAAGAAACCCTTCTATTCCTATTACCCTCTTAAGGTATATTCAACTAATTCGGAAGATTTAACTTTTAATCTCCCTTCTTTTTACATTCAAGATGTACTTAAAAGAGGAGATATAAAGTCTCTTCCTAAAGAAAGTTTTTCAGGAAAGATTTCTTTCTTTAATGGAAATAACATAAATAAACCTATTTATATTCATGAGTTGAAGTCAGAAGACTTTCAACTCGAAAACTTCTCTAATAATTATTGAAGATATAAATTTACTCCAACTTTATTTCAAAATCTGAAAGAAAAAGTAAAGGATTTTACTAGAGGTTCAATAGATTTGAACTTCGAAATAGAGAGACTTAACAGAAAAGATTCTGTTAATCTAACTTCTAACTTTTTCAAAAGTAATAAGGGAAAGTCAGAAAAGAATATTACTTTTGACCCAGAAGGATTTAAGTTAGATAACTCTACTTTTAGTCAACAATGAATAAAAGAAGAATTATAGAACTATAAGTAACTTAAATAGATACAACTTGAACTTCTTATGTATCTATTTGGATGAAGAAAAAGAACAGCACTAATACTGTGCTCTTTTCTTTTTCTAGGATCTATAAGTTACTTATCAGGAACAATTTCACATGAGAATATATTTTCTCCTAAAGATAACAAAACTTCTAGTAGTTTCTTATCAAAAAATTTCTTAGAAGGATCTTTACCTTTAAAGTTATTTAACGGAATATTTAGTATTTCTCTCCAAAAAGGAGAGAAAAATAATATAGTAAAGACAACTTCTAAATTAACTTCTTCTTTAGAAAGAGATAATCTTTTATCTCAAACTAAAGAAATTATTAGATCAAAAATTCTCAAAAGATTATCTCTTTTGAAGCCTGAAGTTAAATTTGAGCAAAAAGATTTAGTAGGAAATATTTTCTATAAGTGAATAAATGAAAACATGATTTGAGTAATAGTCAAATTTAAATCAACACTATTTGATTCTCAAAATTGGTTTTATGACAATTTCTCTGTAATTGTCAATAAATAAATAATTATTAAAGAAAACTTAATAATTTTTTATTAAAAATTAGAATGGAGACTTACCCAAGTGGTTAAGGGGGCATCCTGCTAAGATGTTAGGCGGCTAATCGCTGCGCAGGGGTTCGAATCCCCTAGTTTCCGCCAGTTTAACTAAATAAATTGGATCAAAAAGATTTTGATTCCACAAAATACTTAATTAACTCTATTTTTTGTCCTAAGTGATTTTCACTAGGAGTTAATGTAAGTTCGTAAAGATTACCCTTTTGAGTAATCTCTGAAATATTTTTAGAAATAGGAATATCTCCTTTCACTAAATACTTAAAGTCCGAAAGAGTTTTCGGATTTAATTTGTAGTAACTTTTTTCAGTCAAGAAGACTTTTGTCTTCTTGTCTACTGGATCAACAATTAATTGATTATGTTCATATTTTTTAACTTTGATGGCAAATCCAGAAGAGAAAAAAGTTAGAGATAAAAAAGTAAATATTGAAAATATTTCTTTTACAAACACTGTTCAGTTAGTAATTGATCTAAATTGACTTGATTTACAAAGAATTGTTTGAGACTCAAGTCATGCTCACAACATATTAAGAAGTTTCTGCTAGTAAGTATTGGAAATACTAGCTCGTAAAGTTCTTTTTTAATTTCTTTATTAATGTGAGAGGTTACTTCGTCAAGTAAGATAATTTTTTCTGTCAGTGACAGTAAATTCAAAAGATTTATGAATTGTCGCTGACCATCACTAAATTTTTGAGCTTTAACGCTCTTACCTACAGGTATATCTAGTTTTTTAGCTATCTGAAGAATTGAATCTAATTTTTGTGAGTTCACACAGTCATATAGTTTTTCTCACTGAAATTCTTCAGATTTAGATTGATTGTTTTGATAAACAACTAATTTATTGAAACACTTCTCAGAAATATCTGAGATTTCAACTTGGTCAAAGAAAATTGAATTTTCTGGGAAATTCAATTTTGCTGAAATCAATTTATAAAGTGTGCTTTTTCCAATACCTGAGGCTCCAAACAGAAAGGTATTGGGATAAATAATTAAATTGAGATTTGTAAAAATATTTTTTCTACCATTGTGGTAGTTCAAGTTTTTTAATTCAATGAATTTAGGAAGAGAAATTTTTAATTTATTTTCCTCTTGAATATTGTCGCTAAAGATTATTTGCTTGTAATTCTTTAGAGAAGAAATATATTTATTTCAGTTGAGCCCAACTGAAATTGACTTATCTAAAGAACCATTAAGTTGATGGAATATTATTCCAGCCAAAATAATGTTGGCTACACTAACACCATTGCCTAGTAGAGAGAAATAACATCCCACAACATAAATAGCTATGTTGAGGCAATAAGTAATAAAAAAATTCAACTTAGAGATAACAATTCTGCTAGAACTTATTTCTCTTTCGATGAGATTATGTTGAGTAATCTCATCTTTTAGAGATTTACTTAGAAAGAGAAACTTGTTGTAGTTTCACTCATTCTTTAAAAAATGATTTAAGGTAAAAAACAGTTTTTGAATACTTAAATCATTTTTCCAGACTTCTGGTAATCTTTTCCCATCTAGTTTTTGGGCTCAGTAAAAGTTAGCCAACTTTACTAGAGCCATCAAAATGACTAGAAGAGATATTCAGTAACCTACTGAAAGTAGGTAAAAAACAAGGAAAAGAGTGATAAATAGAGAAGAAATTAGTTGACTAATTACTTCACCATAAAAGAGAGATAAGTTCTTTACATATTGATGAGTCATTAAAAATTGATTCTTACTTAACTTAGAGAAGAAAAAATTCTTTTTATTCTCTAATTTCTCAAAAAGCAATTGATACAGCTTTTTGCAGTATCATTGCTTGTGTTTAAGATAAAAGGTTTCCTTGAGATATTCAGCTAAAGATCAAACAAGAATTAGTAATCCAGCCCAGAAAATAATTCCTCCTATGTTACTTCAGGAGCTGGTCTGGATTACATCTTCAAAAATGAATTTGTTAATTCCAAAACTTATGAGAAGAAATATGAAAGTAAATAATTCCATAGAAATACTTGCAAAAAGCTTTGGAAAACTCAAAATAAAGATTTCTTTATCTTTGAGTGAATTAGCTTTTAAGTTTTTGTCTTCCTTTCAGTCTTCTACTTTTTCAATAAGTAGGATTTTTCCAGCAAAAATCTGATTTAATTGATTAGCATTTAGCTTTACTTTTCCGATGGCAGAGTCATAAATTACAAAGTTTTTGAGAACTTTTTTGGAAATAACAAAGTGCTCTCTGCCATCTCTATAAGTTACTAAGATAAAGAAGTTCTTAGTATTGAACTTCAATAGTTCCTCTATTGTTGTTTCATAAGTTTCTAGATGAATTCCATACTTTCTATTAATTGCTTCTAGCTCAAAAATAGAAAGACCATCAGGTGAAATATTCACCTGATTAAATAATTCTGTTCTTGTTATTTCTTTCTTGAAGAAATGATTTATTAATGATCTAGTTACTGAAATGCCACAGTCATTATCACTTTCTTGGTAATATACCTTCATAAGCTAATAGATTCTCTAATCTATTAATTTGGAAAAAATTAAAAAATGTTTCATAAACATTTATTAATTCATTAATTAATAGAGTGATTAATGACATTAATTAGTGAATTTATAACACTTTCTAAACACTTAAAAAAGTATTTAAAACCCTCTGCGAGAGGGAAAAAACTTAAAAACTAAAAATTAAATAATTTTTAGTATTTATATAATTAATTACGAAAAGAAAGAAAAGAAAAATGAGTCACTGTCACCACAATTGTCATTCTTGCCACCACCACTGTTGTGGATGTATGGTTTCACATTGTTGTAGTTCTTGTTGTTGTCGCCAAAGCTGTAAAGTTTCTTGTTGCTCTTCACGCCGCGAATGTTGTGAATGTGATAGTTGCTACGAAAAAGAATGTTGTTCAGATTGCTCATGTTCATCATCTTGTTGCGAAGGTTGTGAAAGCAAAAAGGATTGTTGTTCAACATCTTGTTCTGTCGAAGAAAAGAATTGCTGCTCAGACTGTTCTTCCAGTTGCTGTTCAGACAAAAACAAGCTAGCTTAGTTTAATTAAGTATTTCCAGCCTTTTGGCTGGTTTTTTATTAATAATTTGTTTAAGAAAATTTATTTACTTAAAGTTCTTGTATTTCAGAAGATTTAATTTAATGTCTCTAGATTTAAGAAATTTTTTTTAAGAATTTGAATTCTTTAAAAATAGTTAGAATTAATTAGGTTACTCAAAAAAACTAAGTAGTTTTTATATGTATAGATCTATAGGTTGCTATTGCTGAAAGTGTGGAGGGGGTATTTGTGGGAATTGTGCAATTGAAGCATGTAAGGTTGGTGCATGTAACCCTTATACACATAACCCATATTCATCTAATTTTTCAAATTATTCTTCGTATTCTTATGGTGGACTATATCCATACAACGATTGTTATGGCGGTTTTGGAGGATGTATAAATAGTTATCATTTAGATCCTTTTGCATGCAATCCATACGATCCTTGTACTCCGTATTACCCACATTCATATACAACCCCATATCCTTGTACAGGAAATCATTACTATTCGCCATTAAATAATTTTTGCTGAAGAAAAAGACGTAAGCGTTACTTTTAATTAAGTCTTTTTAAACTCAGCTTTAAAGCTGAGTTAAATGATCTATCAAGACTTAATTTATAAATTAGCTTTTTTAGATAAATTTTCTTCCTTATTGGAAGAAAAAGAAGACTTAAATTTAGTTGACTTTAAGTCTTGTCAACACTATATAAGTTTTCAATGCGAATTAAACCCTTTAATTGAAAAAATAAAACTTTCTTGCAAAGGTTGTATTCTTTTTAGAGCTTCTTCTAATGCTATTTGCCTAGAAATAGAAGGAAAATCCAAAGAGGAAGCTCTAAAAATAACTAAAAAATTTTTAGATATGCTGGATGGCAAATATGAAAGAGCTGAAGAGATAAGTGAAAAATATCTTGAGCTCTTCTGAAAATTTCAATACTCAACAACTAGAAAAGAATGTTTAAAGTCAGGAGCTCAAGAGATATTAAATTATTTACTTTCTAAATAATTAATGTCTCTTATTCTAGGTTCTCATATATCTCTTAACCAGAAGAGTAAATATCTTCTGGGAGTAGTAGAGGAAACAATTTGTAATGGTGCAAATTGTTTCATGATATTTACAGGACCTCCACAGAATGTAAAGAGAGTTGATACCTCTCTTTTTTACAAAGAGGAAGCTTTAGAGTTAGCTAAACAACACAATATTGATTTCTCAAATTGTGTTGTTCATGCACCTTATGTATTTAATCTGGCAGGATTAGATACTGATGGATATATAGTAAATATCCTTCAAAGTGAAATAGAGCGAACAGTAAGCTTAGGTATTAAATATTTTGTAGTTCATCCTGGATCCTTTAGGGAATCTAAGGATGAAGGAATAGACAATATAGTCAAAAATATTTTGGAAGTTTTTAGGAGAACTAGTCATTTAGACTATTTCTTTTGCTTAGAGACAATGGCTGGTAAAAGAAATCAAATAGGAGCCTGTTTAGAGGATCTTCAATTAATCTTTTCCAAATGTAATTGAGATCCTAAATTAGCTCTTTGCTTAGATACTTGTCATCTCCACGATAGTGGATATGACCTTTCTAAACTAGAGGAGTTTAAGAAAAAACTATCTAATTTATTTGGAGGGCTAGAGAGAGTTAAAGTAATTCATCTAGGGGATTCAATGAATTCCATAGGAGCTAGAAAAGATAGACATGCTAATTATGGATTAGGACATATAGGATGGGAAACCATCCTAAAGTGAGCTTATGATGATTACTTTTCTAGTCTTCCAATAATAGTCGAAACACCTTATTGGAAGAAACAAGTTAAATCCAAAAGAAGTAAAGAAACTAGGGAGATACTAGTATCTCCCTATAAACATGAAATATCTTTATTAAGGAATAAGAAATGGGAACCTATTCCTAATAAAGATTGTTTGCCAATTTATGACAAAAATTTAAAAACTACCAATTAATAAATAAATGGAAATGAAAAGAGATTTTGAACATTGACTTTCACAATTAAAGGTCAGCATCGAAAATTATCAATATTATGTTGATTTCGAAAAAATATTGAGAAATATAGACGAAATAAAAATTGAACTAAATATTTTGAATTCTTTAATTGGTTCAGAAAATATTGAAAGTGAGTTTAGAAGAATTATTTCAAAATATCCAGAAGTTCTTAAGTGCATACCTATATTGTTGGCAGTAAGAAATGATGAAATATATATTACTGAAGAAAATAAAACACTTTTATATTCCTTCAATAAAACGAATCATTCTTCAGAAAAATATGTTGAATTTATGAGAAAAACAGGTTTATTTGATATTTTTCAAAAAGGTTTAACAAAAAATTTATTGGATTATGTTTTAGAAATAGAAGTTGGTTTAGATTCGCATGGAAGAAAAAACAGGGTAGGAATGTTGATGGAAAAAATAGTGGAAGATCACATTATTCGAGTTGGATTAATCAAAAATAAGGATTATTTCAAGAGAGAAAAACTTTTGGATGTGATTGAAAAATTAAAAATTAGCGTGAAACAAAATTCTCTTTTGGAAGAAGAATTTAATTTCATAGTAAATACTTCAAACATGATATATGCAATTAAGACAAATTTTTTTGGAAGCTTAGGAGGCTCTAAATTAAGTGAAATAGCTAAAAATTACAAAACACTATCTTTAGAAGCGAAGGAGATTGAAAATCTTACTTTTGTTTGAATTACTGACGGAAAAGGATGAAATAGTTCTAAAAAATTTTTAGAAGAAACTTTTGACTTAATGGAGACAATTTTCAATATTTACGAATTAGAAAATGGAGCCCTAACAAATCTTTTTTCTTAGCGTCGTAGATAGATTTTGAAATTAGGACCAGATAATTTCGAATTAGAAACCAGCACTATTTGAAATTTTCCCAACAGGGGAAAATGAGCAACTCATGACGCTAAATATAGGGGAAATTGATCCCCCTATATTCCAAGAAATATATTACTTAGATACTCCAGCGAAGGAGATCTAGTATTAGATCAATTCGCTGGAGGAGGAACTACTCTAGTAGAAGCCAAACTTCTAAATAGAAACATTATTGGAGTAGATGTCAATGAAGAATCACTCAAAAGATGTAAAGAAAAAACATCTTTTGAATTTAATGGTCCTCAAGGACAAGTTGAAATAGTTAAGGGAGATGCAAGAGATTTGAACTTTATTAAGTCAGAAAGTATTGACTTAATATGTACGCATCCCCCTTACGCAAATATCATTCACTATAGCGAAGGACAAGTCATTGAAGAAGACTTGTCCAACTTGAAAGTATCAGAATTTTTAGAAGAAATGAAGAAAGTAGCACAGGAGTGCTACAGAGTACTTAAAAAGAATAAGTATTGTGTCATCCTAATGGGTGACACAAGAAAAAATGGACATATGATTCCACTGTCATTTGATGTAATGAAATTATTTGAAGATGTGGGTTTTAAATTGAAAGAATTAATAATTAAAGCCCAACATAACTGTAAGGCTACTGGTTTTTGAAAAACAAATAGTGTTAAACATAAC
Organism: Mycoplasma suis str. Illinois; assembly: GCF_000179035.2. NCBI lineage: Bacteria > Bacillati > Mycoplasmatota > Mollicutes > Mycoplasmatales > Mycoplasmataceae > Mycoplasma > Mycoplasma suis. Next base: position 704,148 of record NC_015155.1, on the reverse strand, counting down.
TTCCTTCTAATAGCTCATGAATATCTATTTGTTTTTCGAAAGTAACAAAAACATTTAATTTGTTTTAATAAGATTTAGAGGTTTGGTGTCTTAGCCAAGTTGGTAAGGCATGGAGCTGCAACCTCCAGATCATCAGTTCGAATCTGATAGACACCTCCAAAACCTCCTAATAGCTCAATTGGATAGAGCACTAGCTTGCGGTGCTAGAGGCTATAAGTTCGAATCTTATTTAGGAGGCCAGAAGATCGGGACATAGCTCAGTTTGATTAGAGTGCTTGGTTTGGGACCAAGAGGTCGCAGGTTTGAATCCTGTTGTCCCGACCAGTATTTGGCAGGATATCTCAGTTGGTTAGAGGGATCGGTTCATATCCGATAGGTCGCGGGTTCGAGCCCCGCTCCTGCTACCAGTTTAGGAAGCTTACCCAAGTGGTCGAAGGGATCAGTCTTGAAAACTGAGAGGCATCAAAAGTGCGCGGGGGTTCGAATCCCTCAGCTTCCGCCATTTATTTCACACTAGCCTTTAGGCTATACTGAAATTAATTTGATTAAATTTAATATGGAATAATGTCTTTAATGACTTATTCTTTTTTATCGCGGGGTAGAGCAGTTTGGTTAGCTCGTCAGGCTCATAATCTGAAGGTCGTAGGTTCGAATCCTACCCCCGCTACCATATTGGGCTTTTGGTGTAGTGATCTAACATACCACACTGTCACTGTGGAGATCGCGGGTTTGAATCCCGTAAGGCCCGCCATTTAAAATTTGGGGCTTTGTAGCTCAGTCGGTAGAGCAACGGTCTGAAGCACCGTGTGTCGGCAGTTCGATTCTGCCCGAAGCCACCAGGTATGAAATTTTTGTTTTTTAACATTTATTATTAGTATTTAATCTTTAATATATAGTGGCAAGAATTCCTATACTTTTCAAGTGCTCTGTATGTAAGTTCTTATACTATCTGAGCCAAAAGAAAATAGATAAAACTGCTAGCAAGAAAAAGTTAGAACTTAAGAAGTTCTGCAAAAAGTGCAGAAGACATCAATTACATATAGAAGAAAAAGCCGATTAGTCGAAAATGATTCGACTATTCATAGATGGTCCTCTATTTATAAAGATCTTCGCTTCTTCTTTCACTTCTCTAGGTGCTATGACAACTGGAGCTTTTTATTACTCAGCTTCCAAATATAGTAAAGAACAAGAACAAATAGATAGACATATAGCTATTAGAAGAGAACAATTAGAAGCTCAAGAAGAATATCTAGGAAAACTAAGAAGAACAACTATTCAATAGTTATTAGTAGACTGATATTTCACTAGAAATTGCTATCTACGTTGTTTCTTTCGTCTTACTCCTTTTAGGACTTCTTCTTTCTTCCTCCGGTTCAGCCGGAGGATTCTCAGTCCTATCAGGTTATGATATTGAACTATTTAAAAAAACTAAAGATTATGGAGTCATTAAGATGTTGAAGCTATTTATGTTCTTGGGAATATTATTACTTTTTGTCTTATGTATCACATATATAAGAAGTAATAATCCTTCTTCTTCATAATCTTTAGTTAGTCTAGAGTTTGCGAGGTAGACCAAACTCTAGAGATAATGTCTCTTACAAGAGAATCAAAATAAATAGATTTAGCGAAGCTGGGTTTATACCCAGATTCGGTGTAACAATTTCTAAAGAAAACTTAATGGGAGCTCTCAATAATGACCTTGTAGCTTTTAGAGAATTTCCATTCTCTAAAAGAGCTGAAGGTCAATTATTGCAAAAAGAAGGTTATGTAGCCAGAATAGTTGAGAGATTCAAAATTGACTTTGTAGTAGAAATTATCAAAATAGAAGACTCAGGAAAAATCTGAGTCTTCTTTGATGATCCTCAACTTTCTGGATTGCAAGAAATATTAGGTTCTTTTAAGAGAAACTTAAAAGAAGGTCAAAAAGTGTTATTGAGATTACATTCTTTTCCTCCGAAAAGAATTAATGGAGAAATACTAAAGATATTAGGAGAGTCTTCTAGTGGTGAAGTAGAGTATCATTCTCTACTTCATGACTTGAAATTAAAACACAGCTTCTCTAATCCAGAAATTCAAAAAGAAATTGAAGAATTGACTTCTAAAAAAGAATCAATTCTTCAAAGCATTGAATGTTATGAGGATTTAACGGATAAGAATTTTTTTACTATAGATGGCGATACAGCAAAAGATTTTGATGACGCCATCTATGTAGAAAAAGTTAAAGATAACTTTGGGGTTTTCGTATCAATAGCTGATGTATGAGGATATTTGAGTAATTGTCCAGCTATATTTGAAGAGGCTAGATTGAGAGGTAATTCTATTTACCTTTTGAATAGAGTAATACCTATGTTACCTACAATACTTTCTGAGGAGCTATGCTCTCTCAGAGAGAATGAAAAAAAATATACCGTATGCGTTTATGTGGAAGTAAATAAAGAGGGAAAAATAATTCCTAACACTTTTAGGGTATTTCCTGCAACAATAATTTCTAAAAAAAGATTTACCTATAAGATCTTGAATCAATATTTTCTAAAGAAAAGTTCTCTAGAAAATATTGGGGAAGAACTTAAAAACACTGTCGATCAGTGTTATGAAGTTTTTAAGTTAATGGAAGACAGAATGAAAGGGCAGGGAAAATCTTCCCTAATGATTGTTCACCAACAATTGGATTACAAAACTAATGACAATGAAGACATTGTCAATGTAGAAGTAGATAGAAGTGATATTCCAAGAATATCAGAAAAATTAATAGAAATATTTATGGTGTTAGCAAATCAATTGATTGCTAACTTCTTGGATAGTAAGAATATAAAAACAATTTATAGAGTTCATAAGACTCCTGATCCAGCAAGAGTTCAAAACTTCCTAAATATTTTTAGGGAATTAAATCCTTCTTCTGAAGTAATAGAAACTTCAGAAAATACTATTCAAACATTTAATGATTTACTTCAGAAGAGTAAGAATAATCAGTATTTACAGATTATTCAATATCATGTATTGCAAGCCTTACCAAAGGCTGAATACAACTTAGAAAATATTGGTCACTTTGGACTAAATCTAAAAAATTATTTACACTTTACTTCTCCTATTAGAAGATTTGCAGACTTAATGATTCATAAAACTCTTTGAATGTATTTTTTTGACAAAAAAAGATATTCAAAGAGAGAAAGAACTCAACATGAATGAGAACTAGAAAAGATTTCTTATCAAGTAAATCTTTGCGAAAAAATAGGAGTTACAGCTGAAAAAAGATTTATATCTAGAAAATTATTTAGATTTTTGTGTTCACAAAACACAAAAAAAGAATTTAAAGCTGTTGTGTTTTCTAAAAATCCTTGAGGATATCTCATAAAACTAGAAAACTTATATGATGGTTTTATGAGAATTGACAAGAATATAAAGCTAGGAGCTAATATTCTTGTTAAGCCAGTGGAATACTCATGAGATGAGTTCACTCCAATAAATTAAGTTAGTTAATAATTTATTTACAAAGTAATAAAAAACAACTTTATAAGTACAACATTTTTAGAAGTTATACTGCTGGGATCTCCCTAACTTCTAAAGTAGTTGGAGAGATCCTCAAAGGATCTCTCAATTTATTAGGTAGTTACGGAAAAGTTATAGGTTCAGAATTATTTCTAGTTAATTTTGCGGCTTCAAAATGAAGACTTCTTTTAACTAGAAGAGAAATAAATCAAATTTCAGATTTAGTTAAAAGAGAGAAATACGTTATTATTCCTGGAGGTCTTTTTCTCCAGAATAGAAAGATAAAAGTTGAATTAAATCTTTGCAAATACAACAGAAATTATGAGAAAGAGACCTCAAAGAAATATAAGAGAAATAAAAGAAATAAATATTCAGATGACGAATATTAATTTCTTTTGATTTATTTTGATAATGCCGCCACTTCTCAAAAATTTCCATTTTTTTGAGAAGAATGACTCAAAAGCTATATTGATTCCTCTTGAATACATAAAAAACATTTACACAAACAATCTTTATTAGATAAGTTATCTAAATATTTGGGATTCAAATCCCAAAATATTTTCTTAACTCCTTCTTCTACTTATGCAATAAATGAGATATGAGAATACCTATTTCAAGAAAAGAAAGATGTTTTGAGCATCTATCTTTTCAGTAGGGATCATATTTCAAATATTGCGAGTGTTATTTATAAGTATCAACTGAATTCTGAAGCCATCAGAATTCATTTTTTAGAACACAATAAAGAAAATTATGTGTTATTGCCTAATTCAATTATTCTTCTGACTGTGAAAGACAACTTAGGTGTCTTTCACATAAAAGAAGAAATAATTAGAAGAATTAGGGAGGATAATCCTTCCTCATTCATTATTGGTGACTTTAACCAATATATGTCTAATTCTTCAGAAGCTGAAAAAATATTCAGTCTATTTGACTGTATATATTTTTCAGCCCATAAATGATTTGGTCCTTTTGGGCTTGCAGTAATAGGTTTTAATAGACCTTCAAAACTTAGATTTGCAGAAGAATCTAATTATTCCCTAGATTGAAGGTCTATTTTTGTCTGAGATAAAGTATTTTGGAAAATTCAGGAAGAAATAAATAAGAATAGAGAGAAGTTTTGTGAATTAAGAAAAACATGAATAGAGAATTTCCCAAAAACACCTAATTTAAGTTATCGAAGTTACGATAATTCCCTCATATTCTTAGTTAGATATAAATCCGAATTCTTTCATGACTTTATTTTTTGATTGGAAGAAAATAAAGTCATTTTCAGAGCTGGAGATTTATGCAGCACATATGATGATAGAGAGCTGGGCTTTTCAGCCAGATTCTCTCTATCAATATTGAATACAGTAGATGAGATCAAAAAATTTTGCGAACTTGTAAAATTTTTTATGTTACAAGTAAGTTAAAATTTTAAAGTAGTATGACAATTCACAAAGTAGCAATCAATGGATTCGGAAGAATCGGTAGATTACTATTCAGAAATCTTCTTTCTTCTCAAGGAGTTCAAGTTGTAGCTGTTAATGACGTAGTTGACATTAAAGTTCTTACTCATCTTTTGGTTTATGACAGTGCTCAAGGAAAACTAAAAGATTGAGAAGTAAGTTGTGATTCAGAATACATAAGACTAAAGAATGTAAACACCGGAGAAGTTAGAGAAGTTAGAGTTTTCAACTTCAATACTGAAAAGATTTATCACTGAGGTGAACTAGAAATTGATTGTGTTGTTGAATGTTCAGGAAGATTCTTGACTAAGGAAGCGGTTAAGTGTCACCTTGATGCAGGAGCTCAAAAAGTTCTTATTTCAGCCCCAGCAAAGGATGACACTAAGACAGTTGTTTACAACGTAAACCACACTCAAATTACTAGTTCAGACAATGTTATTTCAGGAGCTTCATGTACAACTAATGCATTAGCTCCTATCGTAAAAATTATTCACAGAAAATTTGGAATTAATTCTGGATTCATGACAACAGTTCATGCTTTCACTTCTGACCAAAGACTTCAAGACTCTCCTCACGCTGACCTAAGAAGAGCTAGAGCAGCTGCTGGATCAATTATTCCTACAACTACCGGAGCAGCTGCTGCAATTGGAAGAGTAATTCCAGAATTAAATGGAAAACTTGATGGAATTGCACACAGAGTACCTGTATTGACTGGTTCTCTAGTTGACCTATGCCTAAAAATAAATAAGTCTGTTTCTGTAGAAGAAATTAATGAAGCAATTAAGGATGGAGAAAATGAAACCCTTGCTTATGTAGAAGATCCAATCGTATCTGCTGACATTATTGGAGATACACATGGTTCTATTTTTGACTCATCTCTAACTAAAGTATTGCCAACTGGAGAAGTTAAGTTGTATGCATGATATGACAACGAGTCTTCTTATGTAAATCAACTTGCAAGAACTCTGAAATACTACATTTCTCTTTAATTTCTCAATAATTTAGATTGAGATTTAATAAGCTAAAGCTACGTGATCTCAATCTCTCAAATAAAAGAGTTGTACTTAGATTAGACTTAAACGTTCCCGTTAAAGACGGGAAAATTCTAAATAATACAAGACTATTAGGTACTATTGAAACTATTCAATACCTACTAGAAAACAAGTGTAGTGTTGTTATATTAAGTCACTTTGATAGAGTAAAAAGTTTTGAAGATATTATTTCAGGAAAGAAGAGCCTAAAGGTAATAGCTGATGAATTCCAAAAGATATTTTCAAGCAAAAAAGTAACTTTTGTTCCTGAAATTGAATTTGAAAAAGTTAGAACAATAATTGAAAAAGAAGGATCAGATATCTATGTATTAGAAAATACTAGATATTATGATGTTGACCGCAACACAAAAGAAGTTGTTAAGTGAGAAAGTGGCAAATCTCCTGTTCTTTCTGAGTTTTATGCAAGTCTAGGAGATGTTTATGTAAATGACGCTTTCGGAACTTCTCACAGAGCTCACTCTTCAAATGTGGGAATTGCCGAAAGAATGAAAGAAACAGCTATTGGTTTTCTAGTAGAAAAAGAATTAAATGCTTTGGATTACGTTAGTGAATCCAAAGAAGGTAAGAAAGTTATGATTCTTGGAGGAAGCAAAGCTTCTGACAAGCTAAAACTTATAAAAGAAATTATTAACAATGTTGACACATTAATAATTGGTGGAGGAATGTCTTATACATTCTTAAAAGCACAAGGAAAAAATATAGGTCTTTCACTACTTGAACAAGATCAAATAGCTTCTTGTGCTGAAATTCTAAAGAATTATTCAGACAAGATTCTTCTTCCCATTGACCACGTAGTTGCTGAAAAGTTTGAAGATAAACCAGGAAAAATAGTTGAAAATGATCCAGAAGAATGGGGTACTGGAATGGCTCTTGATATTGGTCCAAAAACTATCGAACTATTCTCAAGAGCTCTTGATGAAGCGAAAATAGTTATTTGAAATGGACCTGTAGGAGTATTTGAAATGTCCAATTATTCTAAAGGTACATTCGCAATACTAGAAAAATTAGTTGAATTAAGTGAAAAGAAAGGTGTTTACACACTAGTAGGGGGAGGAGATTCTGTTTCAGCTGTAGAAAAAAGAGGTGTTGCTGAAAAATTAAGTTTTGTGTCTACAGGAGGTGGAGCTACTTTGACATTCTTGGAAAGAGGAGCACTTCCGGGAATAGAAGTTATAAAAGACAAACTAAATTAACTTAAATACTTAGTGGAGTGAAAACTCCACTAAGTAAATTTAAAAAAGAATAATTAATGCAACCATCAGTTTTAGTTTCTTCTATTTTTAAGAGATTTGGAGGAAGCTTTGTCAATAAAAATAGTGTAAGTAGTCAGAGAGTTATTTTTGAGCCGGCATTAAGCCGTCTCGGAATGGAACTTAATGGAGCTTTTGCTTTTGCAAATAAAGAAATTAAGACAGTAGTTGTTTGGGGAAAAATGGAATGTGAATTTCTTTCAAGCTTGCAAGAAGAAAGAAAGTTAGAAACTTTAAAGAGTATTTTGCTAAAGAATCCTCCTCTTTTCTTATTGAGTTCTAATTTTTCTGAAGTTGAACTAATAAAGAAAGCAAATGAAAAGTGAAATGAAAATCGCTCAGCGATTATAAAACTAGATTATTCAACTAAAGATATATTTACTTCAGTTGGAACTTGACTTTCAAAATCATTGGCTACTTGGAGCACTATTCATGGTTCAGTAGTTAGTGTTTTTGGAGAGGGAGTCCTACTAACTGGAGAACCAGGAATAGGTAAAACAGAGGTAATTTTAGACTTATTAAGTCTAAATCACTTATTTTTAGGAGATGATGCAATAAGAGTAACTAGGTTAGGAAATGCTGTTATAGCTAGAGCTAACCCTAATTCTAGTGAGTTCATTCAAATTAGAGGTATTGGTCTAATAAATATCAAAGAAGCTATAGGAAGATCAAAAATTATTGATGAATCAAAAATTAATGTAATTATTGAATTAAAAAGTCACAAGAAATTTTCAGAGACAATGCCTCTTGAAAATTGAGGAGAAGAAATTAAATATAAGGAATTACTAAATGTAAAGATCCCTCATTATGTTCTTCCGGTACAGGCCGGAAGAAATATTAGTGAATTAATTCAAGCTTGCGTTAATGACCATAAATTAAAAAAATCTGGTTACAATTCTGCTGCAGCTTTTGACAAAATCACAAAAGCACACTTAATAAAGTCCAAGAAGTAGAGATTTAATTAAAGGAAAATTCAGCCCGACGGGCTGATAATTACTTTTATTAACTAAATTTGTAGTGTTGCGTTAACTAATTGAGTTGTAGTTTCAGTAATGTCAAAAGGTTGAATATCTTGTTCTTTCTCTCCATAGCAAATAAATTTGATTGGAGTTGGAAATTCAGTTTTTAAGTTATAAATTACACCACCTCTAACTGTGTGATCCATTTTTGTAAGAATTATTCCAGTTATTGGGAGAATATTAAAAATCTTTTTAACTTCTTCAAAAGAGAATTTACCTAGTGTTGAATCCAAAACTAATAGAGTTTCTTCTGGATCTCTATTGAGCATTTTGTGAACCAATTTAAAGTTTTTTTGAATTTCTGAAATTAATTTTTGATTGTTATATTGTCTTCCAGAACTATCAAAAATAATTAAGTCATATCTTGACATTTCTTTAAGAACTCTGTAAATTAGTGAATTTACAGTTTCTTTTTCTCTTGGAGTTACTATCTCTACATTCAGCCTTTCAGCAAGTATTGAAAGTTGTTCAACTGCTCCAGCTCTAAAAGTATCTCCGGCAACTAAAAGTATTTTTTTGTTATAGTTTTCTTTTTTAAGGAAATAAACTAGCTTAGCTATTGAGCTAGTTTTTCCAACTCCATTGGAGCCAACTATAAAAAACACATTAGTTTTGTCTGAAACAATATTTAAGTTGAAATTATCTTCAACATTTTTGCTTGATTCATTTTTTGAGTTATAGCACTCAATTAGAGAGGAAATTAAGTTTTCTTTAATTACAGAAATATCTATTGAATTAAGTTTTTTTAACTTTTCAATAGTTTCATTTGTAACTTCTTTAGCTAATTCCAATTGGAAGTCCAATTTAATTAGCATTTCCAAAATAGAAGATTTAATTTTTTCTTCGTCTTGTAATTTTGATGGTTTCATTCATTGTTGAGAGAAATAATTTACAAAATTAGAAGATTTAATTTTGTCAATTAAATTACCAAATAATCTCATAGATTATTTAGTTATATTTTTGGAAGATATTAGTTGAGTTATTTAACTTAACTGATTCAAAATTTTTAATTTCGCTAAAGAAATTTAAATTTTCAGGTTTTCTTTCCCAATTTATCGAAAGAGAATTTTTAATTTCTTCTCATTTCTTTTCAGTAAAGATTGGAGATAATAGGAAAGAAATGAGAATTAATTGTCTATAAAGAAAGACATTTATTTCTTTATAGTCTTGACTATCTTTAGGTAGTTTTCAGGGCTCCAAGTGATTTAGAAAAAAATTAGCTGAATTAAGTAATTGCTTTGCTCGGGAAATTATTTCAGGAATCTTTATGTTGATTACTAAATCAGTAAATTTAGTTAAAAATTCATTACTTAACTCAACTTCTTTTTTTATCTGTTCATTTTTGAATTCAGAGTTAATTGAACTAGTTATGTATTCTTGTTTAGAAATAATTCCCTTGAATCTATTAATTAGATTTCCAAGTAAATTAACTAAATACTTGTTATAAGACTGTTTCAAAAGATCTTCTGAGAAGGGATGATCTTCTTCTCAATTTAGAGAAAGAAAATATCACTTAATACTTTCTAAGTTGTATTGTTTGATTAGTGAATTTAGAGGAGGTATAGCTTTACTGTTTGGATCTGATTTTGAAATTTTTCTATTGTCATTTAGGAGTCAACCGTGAACCAGTAGCTTATCTGGAGTTTTTAATTTTTTCAAAGAAAGAATAGCTGGGCAATAAATAGAGTGAAATCTAAAAATTTCTTTTCCAATTATTTGAATTATTTTGGTATCAGATGAAGTTAATCAGTGTTTTTCTCTAACAGAATCTGTACTAATATATCCCAAAAGAGCTTCAAATCAAACATATAGTGTAAATTCAGGAGAATCATCAAGCTTGATTCCTCAATCTAATTTACTTCTAGTAATTGAAAGATCTTCTAGTGAGGGAAAAAATCCCTCATGAAGATCTTTTAAGTATCTAGCAGGAAAAATAATATCTTTGTTTTTGTAATGTTCTTTAAGTCAAGAAACAAACTCAGTTATTTTGAAAAAATAAGTGTCTTCTTCTTTTTTGATTAATTCGTGACCTAGTTCACACTTATTTTTTTGTGAGTAGTATTTATTGGAATAATTTGTTTCGCAATTAATACATTTGTATCCAGACCAACTAGATTTATATATTTTTCCCAGTTCTAGAAGTTCTTTAAATACTTTTTTGGCATATTCCTTGTGAAAATCGTTAGTTGTTCTAACAAAATAGTCAGGACTAATTTCTAAGGTTGAAGAAAGATTTTTAAATTTGGAACTATTTTGTTCAACAAATTCTTCAACTGTTAGTCCAACTTCAGTAGCTTTAGTTAATATCTTTTCTCCATGCTCATCTACTCCTGCGAGTAGATTGGCTTTTATATTTACTAATTCATGATATTTTTTAATTAAGTCCCCAATAATAAGGGTGTATGCATGACCAATATGTGGATCGCCAGAGGAATAAAATAGCGGGGTAGTTATTAAAACATCCTTCTTCAAGAAAGATTATTTATTCAGCCCCTAGAACAGCTGTTTTAATTTCTTCTAGTTCTTTTTGCATTTCTTCACTTTGGAATTTCTCTTTAAGAGAAAATATTCCCTGACCTAAATTTTTATCTTTGTAATAGAATCAAGCTCCTCTTTTTTCTATTATTTTCTTTTCTATAGCTAAATTTATCAATTCAAAAAATTTGTTAAATCCAGCATCAAAATAAAGACCTAGAGGTATTTGAATCATAGGGTTATTGAACTTATTTTTAACGATAGTTATCTTGGTTAGGTAACCAATAATTTTTTCTCCCTGCTTTATTGCTTCTTGCTTTCTAACTTCCACTCTAATACTTGCAGCATATTTCAAAGCTCTCCCTCCAGTAGTTGTAGTAGAGGGGAAGAAAGTTTGCTTTATTTGTTCCCGAATTTGGTTTATAAATATTATTGTTGTATGGGACTTCAAAAGGTGAGATTGAATTATTCTCAATCCCTTACTCATTAATCTAGCTTGAAGTCCCATTGATTGATCACTTAGAGAAGCATCTAATTCTGCTTCCGGAACCATTGCAGCTACAGAATCAACAATTATTAAGTCAGCTCCTTGATCTTGAATTAAAGTTCCTATCACCTCAAAAGTTTCTTCTCCACTAGAAGGAGTGCAAATATATAAATTGTTAGTTTGTACTCCTATTTTTTCAGCTCAGGAAACATTTAAAGTATTTTCTAGATCTATATAGACACAAGTTTTTCCTTGTTTTTGCGCTTCAGCTACAGCATGAAGAGCTAAAGTTGATTTTCCTGAGGAATCAGATCCAAAGATTTCAATAATCTTTCCTTTAGGTCAACCGTTAGCTCCAAGAGCTTTATCTAATTGATAAGAGCCAGAAGGTATGGAATCTTTGGAATCCACAATTACTTTCCCGTTCTTTTGCGGGGAATTAGACCAAATGTGAATTCCCAACTTATTAAATCTTTCTAGTATTTCTTTAGTTTTGTTTGATGACATTTTTTCTTATCCCTTTATTAATTTCCCTTAACCTTTTCTATTCCTTTAATATGTTTCTGAAATAAAAAAGGAATAATTTTTATCTAAAGTGTTCATAGTTATTGAGGGAATGGATAATTCCGGAAAGACTACTTTAATTAATTACTTAAAGAAGTCTTTACTCAACAATCCATTAATTTTTGAAAAATTTTCAAAAATTCACTTCACTTCAGAGCCTTATGGTCCTGAAGAATTTAAGGAAAAATTCTCAGAATTATCTAGTCCAATATTTTCTAATAGTTATTCTCTGTCACCAGTGACAGAATCGCTTCTGTTTTTAGCCATCAGAGCTGAACATTTAAAAACATTTATAAAGCCCAAATTAGAAGAGAATTCTCTTCTAATATGTGATAGATATTTTTTATCTACATTAGCCTATCAATCATACTTAAAAGGAGTTAGTTGTGAGTGATTGAGCTCAAATATGAAATTTATTTCTGAAGGTTTTTCCCCTAATTTAGTGTTTATTGTGAATGTTTCAGAAGAAGACTGAAAAACATTCACAAATAACAAAAGGATAAAAAAACAATTAAATAAGTTGGATTGTCTTTCATCATCTTATAGAGAATTATCAGAGGCTTATAAATGAGCCTCTGAGAAATTAATTGAATTAGGAGAAAATGTTATTAATATTCCTTCAACATTTTCTCTAGAAGAAAAAGTTCAATTTATTATTAATAAAATTGTGGAAATAAATAAGGGATAAAGTAATGAGCACTCCCAGAGAAAAGAATCAATGAGATCTAGAAATTCTTCTAGAATCTAAACCTCTAGATTACTGATTAAATGAGTATTTTGCCTTACAGGGCAAAATATTGACACTTTATAAAAATGGAATATTCCAAGATATGGAAAAACTTTTGGAATTCCATAACTTGGAAAGAGAATATGACATATTAAGTAGCAGAATAAAAACCTATATCAGTAATCATCAGAATACTGATCAATTTAATAACAAGTGATTTGCATTAGAACAAGAATTGTTGCACAAAAGTATTCCTTTTGCGCAACAATTAACTGACTTTATGGAGCAAGCAATCAAAAATAAGAAATTAATTAATTCTTATTTAGAGAATCCTAAATTTGCTGTTTTTAAGAGATATTATGACAGCATATTTAGATATCAAAGACATAAACTTCCACCTAGATTAGCAAAGTTTGAATTAACTTTTGCCCCACTTAATTCTTCATACTATGAAATATTTGATATTCTCTCCGAAAAAGAATTCAAACTTTCAGGAGTATTAGATGGTAAGGGACAAGAAAGAGAAATTCTTGTCTATCCCGAATATATCAAGCACATGAGAGAAGAAGATAGAGTATTCAGAAAGAATCTCTATAAGAAATATACAGAATTTGCTTACTCTAGAAGAGAAAGCTTCTCAAGAATACTTTATTATCACTTCTTATCAGCAAATATTGAGTCAAAAAATATAGCTTTCAAAAAAGGATTTGTTGAAAGCTCAATATATGGTGATGAGATTAGTAGAAAGTTTCTACTAACTCTTTATAAAAACACTAAAAGACTTCAAACTGAAGTTCTTAAGTTCAGAGAGTTAAGGAAAAAGATAATCATGAAGGTTTATAACCTTCCTGATTATCGAGAGTGAGATGCTTATCTTGAGCTAAAAGATGATAAGGAAGCTAAGAAGTATTCTATTCAAGAGGCTAAAGAGATAGTAATGGAATCTCTTTCTATTTTGGGAGATAAATATCTTGGATATCTAAAAGAAATGTTTAATAATGATTGAATAGATTGATATCCAAGAAATGGGAAAAATAGTGGAGCTTATTTTTCCGGAGGATCTTATAGATTACCGGGTAAATATATTCTTCTAAATTACAACGAGTATTTTGATGATGTATCTACTTTAGCTCATGAATTGGGACACTCAATTCATGATATGGAAATAGATACTAAGGAAACTTATTACTATTCCCCAACAATATTTACAGCTGAAGTTCCCTCAATCTTAAATGAAATGCTCTTAAACTATCACTTTCTAAATGTATTTAAGAAAGAGGGAAAAAAATTTAAGATGCTTCAAATTTATGATCACTTACTAAATAGTTTTGTAAGTACTTCAGTAGTTCAATTAATTTACAGTGAATGAGAGTTCACTGTAAATGAAAAGGTAGCTAATAATCAACCAATTGATGCAGAAGAAGAAATGGAGTTATATGCTCAATTACTAAATCAATATACAGGAAAAAAAGTAGAAAAAAATCATGAAGAATCTAGTTGACAATCTTTGTCAAAAATATTTATGATTCCACACTTTTATAGTGGTGAATTCTATGTATATAAATATGCAGTAGGATTCTTCACTTCCCTAATCTTCTCTAGAAGACTAATAGAAGGTGAGGGACCTTCTATAGAAAAAGCTAGAGAAGATTACTACAACTTCTTAGGTGCTGGTAATTCATTACCAAATCTAAAATGTCTTGAACTTCTTTCTGTCTCATTAGAACAGAAAGAAAGTTGAACAATAATTAAGAATACATTCTCAGAGTGATTAAGAGAGTATTCTAAATTAGCTAAAGAGCTTTATGGAATTACTTAATAAAGTTTTTAAGTAGTTTTACATAAAAACTTAAGAGAGAAGTTCCTAAAAAAGGGACTCCTTTCTTATTTAGTTATTAAATTTTTAGATAAATAAATGAGTAACCAAAAACAAGAAAAAGAATTGTGCTGTTGTTCTTGTGATCACAGAACAGTTGGAAAAAATAAAGGTTTCTTTTATTTTTCCAAAGAAATTGGATCTGGTTTTTCTTTTTGAGCTTCAGAAGGTTATAAGCTTAGGGAAATCATTAAGAGATATATTAATGATTTCCAAAGAGATATTTGTGGAATAAATTTAGTTCAGACCCCAATATTGGGGAAAACTGAAATATATCAAAAGACAGGTCATTTACCTCTTTATGATGAAAATATTTTTCCAGCCATGAAAAAAGAAGGAGAAGAATGAATATTGAGGCCAATGACCTGCCCTCACCACATATTACTTGCTAAAGAAGTAATAATGAGTTACAAGCAACTCCCATATCTAATGGGAGAAAATTCTTGTCTCCATAGATATGAGTATTCTGGAGGACTATTAGGTCTTAAGAGAGTTAGGGCTATGGAATTAATAGATACTCATATCTTTGTGCTTCCAGAGCATTGCAAAGATATGATTAAGTCTTCTTTAGAGTGAGTCTGAACTTTACTAAATAAGTTCAGAATAAGAATTAAAGAAATAGTTTTAGCTACAAGATCTTCTAAGCAAAAGTATTTGATTTCAGGAGATGAATGAAATCAAACAGAAGAAATACTCTTTAGCGCAACTAAAGAGTGAATTGCATCTAAAAATATTTCAGTTAGTTTAGTTAGAAAAGAAGGTGAAGCTGCTTTTTATGGACCAAAAATAGACTTTAATGCTGTTGATTCTTCTAATCAAGAGTTCACTATCTCTACAGTTCAGTTAGATAGTCAAATGCCAAAAAAACTAGAATTTAGCATTTTGTATGCCAACCAAAACTCTATTAATCCTTGGATTATTCACCTAGGATTAATAGGAACTCTAGAGAGATTTATAGCTTACTTACTAGAAGATTGGGGAGGAAAATTACCTTTCTGACTCCTACCAACTCAAATATCTATTCTTACTGTAAGAATAGATTCTTCTAGACATGAATTAAATGAACTTATTAAGAAATTCTCTTCCTATGGATTTAGAGCTAAATTAGATTTGCGAGATGAAAGAATCTCTAAAAAAATTGTTAATGCAGTTAATGAGAGAATTCCTTTTCAAATCATCATAGGTGAAAAGGAATTACAAAATTTAGATCTAATTAATTTCAGAGAGCTAGGTAAAGAAGGAGAAAAACAATTAAGTTTTTCTGACTTTATTAATTATTTAAGTCAAGAGGAAGTCTCCAACCAAGTTTTTTAAAAACTTGATTTATGAAAAAATCATTTCTTTGGAACTTGACTTCTTTGAAATAAGTCAGACTTATTCCGAAGATGAATTAGAGAAATTTGTAAAAATGCTGAGGGAACTCAGCATTTATAACAATTTATTTCTATTTACTAACGAGTCTTATAGTTTTGTGACTAAGTTCACTGAAAATTGAAACTTACCAGTGGGATATATAGTTTTTAATTCAGGTTCTTGTGTTTATAGTCTTGCTGAATCTAAAAAACAATTTGAAAATTTTTTAGATAGAGATTCAGCAATACTAATAGCTAGATTTTGTTTTTTCCATAACCTAAGCTTTATTATTCACACATCTGAAAATATATCTTTCACATTTGGAATTAATTTATTAAATATATCTAGCTTTAGAGGCTTATCTTTTAAATATCACTTTTTAGTTTTTCAGTACAAGATATTGAAAAACTGAAAAAGTATTTATGAAGTATTGCATAAATACCCAATATATAGTATTGAGGTATTGTTTGAGGAAAAAATAGATTGATTTAAAGAATGTAAGATGGTTGCCATCTTACAGTATTTAAAAAGTCTAGAGTGTGAATTTAATACTTTTGAAACTAAATCTACAATTTATTTCTTCTCTAAAGAAAATTCAAAAATAGAAACAATTCAAAAAGTTGTTTCCGAAAATACAAGAGAAGAAATAGAAAATAATTTAATTTATTTTTCTATGAATTTTCCTGATTTTGAATTCGCAATCAAAACTTGTTTTTGATTTTCAGATTTAAAACAAGCTGATTGAATAACTGAAAAAGTTGCTGATATTGATCCAATTTATATGCCTAGGGGAAATATAAATTGGATTGAATGGTGAAGAGAGAATGACTATATGTGAAGACATGACTTAATGAAGTTAGGTTGAATAGAGAAAAAAATAAGAAATATAGATGAAGAAGTGATTAAATCACTAAATTATGAGTGAAAAAATAATCACTTCTTTGAATTGAACTTAAAGAGTGGTCTTTTAAGTCCAAAACCTTTAGAGGGTGTAGAAAGAAGATGAGTTATTAAGCGTGATGATGCTTTAGAGAAGTCTTCTATCTTTTTGTTTTTGTGGCCCGACCAAATAAGTAATATCTGTCGAGCCCAAAAACAATAATATTTAAAGAGGGTTTTTGAGAAAATATAAATAGGATATTTTTAGATTTATAAAATAATTCTTTAAAGCTTTAGGAAATATGGATGATCGAGTATTTAAGTTAATTGCGCAGCGGGGAGAAAATCACCTTGATTTTCAACTAGATTATGCTGAAGCTACAGCAATATTCTGGGTAAATCCTAGTAAGTTAAATCCTACAGCTTTTGCTGTAGCGATTACAAAATGTCTGCAAAAAATCAATTCTTGAGACATTGATCTAAAAACATTTTTTGATGCGTGTGAACCTGCATTCACACCTTATGATATAGAACTGTATCTAAGAAGCATAGTTAGTGCAATAACTAGAAATCCTGTTTCTTTCAAAACAAAGAAGCCGGATGGGAATGTAAAAGTTATAAGATTCATTGGTTTAGAAAAACTTAATGAAGAAGTAACAAATATTATTCAAGGAGAAGAAAAAGTTAAGAGATGAGGAGAAATGCCTCCAAACATGTTAAATTCCTTCAAGTTTAGAGATGAAATTGTTGAGAAAGCTCAAGAACTTGGTCTAGAATACCAAGTTATAGGCTGAGAAGAACTTAAAAATCAAGGATTTAACTTAATTTGCTCCGTAGGGGAAAATAAGAAAAATTCTTCTCTAATAATACTTAGAGAAAGTTCACAAACTTCTAAATTTACTGAAGTTAAAGATAGAAGAAGAATTGTGTTAATCGGAAAAGGTATTTGCTTCGATACAGGAGGATTAAGTATCAAAGTTGGAAATTATATGAGAACTATGAAATTTGATATGACTGGAGCAGCTTTAGTAGCTTCTATTTTCCTAACTATGGCTAAAAATGGTTTCTCAAAAGATAATGAAGTAATTGCACTAATTCCTATTTCTGAAAACTTAATAGGATCTGACTCCACGAAAGTGGATAGCGTTTTAACGGCTTATGGAGGTAAAAGCGTAGAAATTTCCAATACAGATGCAGAAGGAAGACTTATTCTTGCTGACTCAATTTCTTATGCTTCCAAAAAATTGGAAGCTTCAGAAATTATTACTGTAGCTACTTTAACTGGGGCAGTCAGATATGCTCTTGGAAGTAAATATGCTGGAGTATGAACAAGTAAAGAAGATTCTTGAGATCAATTAAAAGTAGCTTCTGACTATTCAGGAGACAATATTTGAAGACTTCCTCTAGATGAATACTATCTAGAAGAGCTAAAAAGTGGTATATCTGATCTTAAGAATTCCGCCACCACAGGTGCCGGAGGCGCTTCACGAGCTGCAGCTTTCTTAGCAGCTTTTAAAAATAAAGAAAGTTTCATTCACTTTGACATCGCTAATGTATCAAATACAGAAGGAAGAAGTAATTTTGGACTAGCCCCTCTATTTAAAACTATTTATTTCTACATAGACGGAAGACTAAATAAGTAAAAAGTTTTAGTTTAGGTTTTTTCCCGAAAGGGAAAAAACTTAACTAATTAATCTTTAGTGAAGCTTTTTATTTATTTTTTTATAAATTTCTTTTACAAAAGAAATTTGATCATGCATTTCTTCTGTAATTCAATTGAACTTTATTTTTTCAATATTTTCAATTAATTTCTCGCAATAAGTGATGAATTCAACTCTAAATAAATTATCGGAAGAAATAATTTTTGCAATATTATCTATCTCTTCCTCTCTATAAAGTTCTAGTAAGTTTTTCTGAGAAGTCAAGTCATAGATAAATTTATGAGTAATCAATTCAACAAAACTATTTATTTAATTGAGATAAATAGTAATTCTTCTGACAATATCTTGAGCCAGTAATGTTATTTCCTCTTTTACAGGTTTTCCTTTCTCTCTCTCTCTCTCTCTCTCTCTCTCTTCTCTGTTATCTTTAATTATTTCTTTAATTAAAAATAGAAATTTTTGAAAATTAGATTTTTTATCTAATTTTCTTTAAATTAGAAAAAATTAAATATTTATCTTCTTTTTTAAAAGTCTTTTGAAATTTTTTATATATTTATTATTTCGTAAGCTTTCTTGATAGTTAGATATATATCCATTATTTCTTCAGAAACATTTTCTCCTGAACGTTCTATCTCTTTATAAGTTTTGAATATTTTTTCACAATGTTTATTAAATTCAACTCTATTATCAATTAACTTTCTCTTAACTACTTCATTTAATTCTTCTCTTTCCTTTCTAAAGATACCTCCTTTTTTAACAAAAAATTCATCCAAAAACACTTTTATTCCATATAAAAACAATATTAATTTTTCACAACTTTTTATTATTTCTTCACTAATTTCCTTTTTTTCTGAAAAATTATTTTTTTCCTAGAACTTTTTTCTACGTAATTTACTTCTATCTCTTTATTTACCTTTCTTCCTCCTTCTAATGATTTACTTATCTCTTTATTTTTTTCATCAAAAACTATTTTTGTTTCTTCATCCTCATCCTTTTCTAATTGCTCTTCATTTCATTCAACTCATTGATTCTCTTCTTCTAAATCATCATCTTGCCTTCTCACCTCAAAACCTTCTGGCTTTTCAAATCCTTCATTCAGTTTTGTAATTAAATTACTAAATTTTTCGAAAACATCAACATTATTTTGTTGCTCATTTGGAAAAGCATTTGTTGATTTTGGAGAAGAATAATTAGAGTTATTGAACTCCCTTCTTTCTAATTTAGTATTGTCTTCGTCATTTTCTTCTATGGAATCTTTCTTTATATGTTCTGCAAAATCATGCACTTCTAATTGGAAATGCCTTTCATTATCTTTGAAATCAATTTTCCCATCCAAGTGTTTTTGAGCTCCAAATATTTTGGGTAAACTACTATCTTCTCCTTCTAAAAATGAGCCCTCATTAATTTTTTTATAAATTTTTTTAATTACTAACCATTTATCAAAAACATCCAAAGGTAATTCGTATTCGCAAATTCCGGAAATTTCTTCTTCAATTTTTGAATATTCCAAATTAAAACGTTTTTTACCGATAGATTCGCATATCTTTTCCTTAAATTCTTTTAAAAATTCTCTTGTTTTGACTTCTCCTTCTCTTTTTACTTTTTCTAAATGTTCTTGAATAGAAATTGAGATTCTTCTCAGAGATTTTTCAAGTTCCTCAATTTTTAATTTGATTTTTTCAAATATTTCTTTCTTTTCTTTAATTATTCTTTCTCCACTAAAGTCACCTCCATATTTTTTTAAGGAATCCTTGAGATGTTGAATGCAACCAACATAATCAACAATAAATCCTTTTGGCTTTCCCTTGTCAACCCTATTTACTCTTGCAATAGCTTGCATTAATGTATGATCCCTTAATACCTTATCTATAAATAAGAAAGTTAAAGGTTTAACGTCAAAGCCTGTAAGTCACATTGCAACCACAAAAACCACCCTAAAAGGATCATCTCTATCCTTAAATCTTTCTTCAACTCCTCTCTCACCTTCTCTATTTCAAGGAATCTCAATTTGTTGGCCATAAAGATTCTTCAATTCGTCTAAATCTATATCACCTCAATTACTAATCACTACTTTCATTTCAGTTCTTTTCATTTCGAAAATTATTTTTTCAATTCGATCAATTTCCCTTTTCTTTGTTAATGTAGATTTCTTTTCTTCCAATGTTTTGATTTTTTCTTGTCAGTAATGACTTACAAAATTATGCATTAGTATGCAAGTTTCTTTATACGAGCAAATGTACATACCTTTTCTTATTATTGGATCCTTAATTGTTGGATCTTTATAAATAAATCGTTTTGAAAAATAATCAACAAAATCCCTAGCATTATTCTTTAATCTCTTTTTAAGAATTCTTAAATTACTTTCATTATTTATTCATTCTTTAGGAATTTTTTCTTCAGAAGCTCCAGAAATATCTGAAACATTTTGAAAATTTTTATTTTCTTCAATTTGACAACCTCTTGATTCGAAAACGATAGGAATAGTTACTCCATCATCCATAGCTTTTCCAAAATCATATTTGGAAACGTAATTTCCAAAATATCTTGCAGTTTTCTCATTTTCAACTAATAGGGGAGTTCCAGTAAATCCTATTCTTGAAGATTTAGGGAAAGATTTATACATTAGTGAAGCCATATCTCCATATTGAGTTCTGTGAGCTTCATCAGCAATAATTACAACTTCTTTCCCTCCAGTATCTATTTCTGAAGTAGCTTTATTTCTATTGAATTTATGAACTAGACAAAATAAATATTTTTTAGCTCTTTTAATTTCATAGGAATTCAATTTCATGTCATTGGAAATAACATGCCCATCTACCCCTCCATCTAAAACGCCACAAGATTTGAAAGTTCTAAAAATTTGTCTTTCTAAATCTTTTCTGTCAGTAATAATTAGGAAAAGAGGAATTTTTCCCTTCTCACTTTTTCTTATTATTTTTTCGGCAAAAAATAATATAGAGAAACTTTTCCCACTACCTTGTGTATGCCAAAAAGTTCCTATTTTTCCTTCATTTTCCTCTCTTTTGAGAAAACTCTCAAAAGCTTTATTAACTCCTAAAAATTGATGATTTCGAGCTATTATTTTTACTATTTTTTCTTCAGCTCTTTCCCCCTCATCATCTTCTTCTTTTTGAAAAATAGTGAAATTTTCAAAAAAGTCTAGAAGATTTTTCTTATTGCAAATTCCCTTTAATAGAGTCAATATGTTTCTCTTACCTTCACAGTTTTCATCCAATCTGTGCCAATCATGAAAAAATTCAAATCTATTTCCTACAGCCCCTATCTTGGATTCTTTTCCGTTTGTAATGACAGAAAAAGCATTGAATAGGAATAATTGAGGTGTCTTTTCAAAAAATATTTTTTTGTAATTTTCTAGATAAATCTCTTTTAGGGGAGTATGATTTGACTCCCCTATAGAGAAAAAAATTAAAGGCAAACCATTTACAAAACAAACAAGATCTGGTTTATATTTTTCTCAGAAATATTCTTCATTTGATGAAGAAATTTCAAAATCAGGAACTACTGTAAATAAATTATTTTCAGGATTTTCAAAGTCAATAATTTTTATATTTTCTTGGCTTTCTCCATCATAGCTAAATCCATTTTTTATTAATTTGTATTTCTTTTCGTGATTCTTTAAACTGAAATGCTTTATTTTGATTGATTCTTGCAGTTTCTTTTGAACTTCTTGTATTTGCTCTTCGCGAATCCCTGAATTGATTTTTTTGAGAGCGAGCTTTAGCTCGCTAATCAAAATAGGATTTCTAGAATCTTCCCACCTTAATTCACTAAAGTTTTTTATTTCTCACCCAAGCTCTTTTAATTTCTCGATAGATTGCTCTTTAATTTCTTCTTTATTGAAGAAAGATTCAGACATTTTAATTTTTTAGTTAACTAAAAAAGAAGTTAAGCAGCTTTAGATAAAGAAGTTTTTCTAAGAAAAATTAATTTATTGTTTCAAAGCAGTTTTATTTTTATCGCATTCAAAAACATTTATATTTTTTTATTAATTTATTTTTTCATAAATTTCTTTCAAAATTTCATACATTTGATATTTTTCTTTAGAAATTTCCTTAAAAGCCAATAATTCTGATTCTTTTAAATTTTCGAAATGATAATTAAATTTATTTTTATTTTGTAAAAAAACAATTTTTCGAGAAGTTTTTCATTTCATTTTTCCTTCCCCAATAAAGTTTTCTTCTTAATCTCTTTATAAGGAATTTCTAATTCATATAAAAGAATTTTTAATTCTTTTAGAGATTCTTCGAAAAGAAATATTGCTTTTTCTTTTTGATCATTAAATTGAGAAACATCATACTTCAATTTCTTCAATTTTTTATCTATAGAAGAACTTTCTTTAGTAGTTTTTTCGTAAATTAAATCTTCTGTTTTGGTTACTTTTTCTTCTTTCTTTTCGGGAGATGATTCAGGAGAATAATCAAGTTCCTTCTCAGAAATTAAATCTTCCTCTCTGACTTCCTCATTACTTTCTACTTTTCCCTCTTCTATCTTCTCCTCTTTCTCCCCCTCTTCTTCTTCTTCGGGATAATTAATAAACTTTTCTGTCATCAATTTTTCATCCTCTTTTTTTGTATCCTCAATTCTTATTATTCTCGGATTTAGATCTTTTCTTGTTAACCTATTGTTTTTGTAGAAAACATCGTAGGAATGCTCAATAACCTCCTCTAGAATTTTCCCCATCTCTTCTGAAGAATTAGATGATTGTTTTAATTTATTAGCAATTTTTACGTGCTGCCCCCACTCTCAACCTAATTTATTTATTTTTATTGCTTCTTTGCAAATCAACATTATTTTTGTTGCCATTTCTTTCTTATTTGAACGAATTAAAGAAGAAATGAATTCTTCTGTTTGCATTATGCCCTTTGAAGTTCTATCTCCGATAGAATAATATTTTTCCAACATTTTTTTGAATAAGCCTTTCGCCTGTAGGCTTAAATTTTCGTAAGCGGTAGTATCTTTGCTGTCATTTAGTTGCTTATAAATTTTTTCAATTTGAACTAATTTATAAACTTGTTCATCAGTTAAAAATGATCAGAAATTTTTTCCAATAGTGATTTTTCTTTTTCTTTAATAACTTCAGCAATAAAATCTCTTTTTTCAATGAATGTGTCTTTCATATTTTCACTAATTATTTTTTGCTTACTTTCTATTGAAAAGAAAATGTCTGAAAATTTATTTTTTTCTTTTGTTCTCTTCAGATAAACACCTATTTTTGAAAGTAAAAATTCTATGTCATCAATTAATTCACTTATTTCTGTGGGTCTTGTTGTTTTTTCTTCTTTTAGTCTTTCTACTTTAACTTTTTCTTCCCACTTTTCTATAGTTTCTTCTTTAATCTCTTCTTCTTTTATTGTTTTATTTCCTTCTCCCTCCTCATTACTACTCTCAAAAACCTCCTCTCTTTCTTCCATAACTTCTTCATAATCCTCATCTTCTGCATTAACTTCTTTTCCTTCATATTCATTTTTGACATCAGATAAATTTCCTAAGCTATCATGTAATTCTTCAGGAGAAGAAGATTTAATAATTTTTTCGCAAACTTGATTAATTTTTTTGTCATATTTCTCTTCCTCTTTTTCACTTATGTCTATATTTTTCTTTTTTACCTCATCCTCTTCTTCC
Organism: Mycoplasma suis str. Illinois; assembly: GCF_000179035.2. Classification (NCBI taxonomy): domain Bacteria; kingdom Bacillati; phylum Mycoplasmatota; class Mollicutes; order Mycoplasmatales; family Mycoplasmataceae; genus Mycoplasma; species Mycoplasma suis. The sequence goes on along the minus strand of NC_015155.1, from coordinate 680,228 downwards.
GAGTTCATTTGATGATCTCCTATCTCTACTAGGTTTTGTCTTTTTCTGTTGAAGTAAAAATTCATTGATTTATTTATGTTTTCATTAATTTCTTTTGAATAATTCTCTTTATTTTGTAAGAATTCGATGTTACTGTTATAGAAATCTTGATTTTTTGTTTTAGTTTCTATATCAATCTTTTTTGGTTTTTCTTTTTCATTTATTTTTTTGTAAAAATCTTTAATTCACTTGAATTTTTTGTAATTTTCTTTAGAGAAATCTTCAGGAGTTAAATATTTTGTATCTTCAAAAAGAAGTTCACAATTTTTATTGAATTTCGTTTTAAGTTTCGGATCATTCATTATTTTTTTGATTTCTTCTCTAACTTTTTTCTTCTTCTCTTTATTTAGTTTCTGTTCAATAATTTTTTTGAGAGAAACCCCTCTATCCTTCAATAAACTTTCAAGATCAAAAATAATTGAAGAGACTGTATTTTTTACATCATCTTGGGAATTAATGAATATTTTGTGTTCATGAGATTTTCCTCACTTACCTAAACATTTATCTATTTGAGTTGCCAAACCAAAGTAGTCTATTATGAAACCTCTAGTTTTTCCTTCATCAATTCTGTTTGGTCTTGCAATAGTTTGCATTAAGCTATGTTCTTTAAGTCCCCTATCTATAAATAGATAAGTTAAGGATTTAACGTCAAAACCTGTAAGTCACATACTGTTAACGAACACAATTCTAAATACATCAGATTTATTTTTAAATCTGTCTTCTTTTTCAGCTTCACTTTCTTTTTCAGGCATTTCGATTTGCTGTCCATAAAGTATTTTTAATTCTTCTAAATCTATATCACTCCATTTATCAATTACTACTTTCATTTCAGTTTCTTCCATTAACTCCATTTTCTTTCTTAACTTATGAGCTTCTCTTTCTCCGAGATTTGGTTTTTGAAGTGAATCTTTTAATCTATTAATTTCTTCTTTTCAATATTCTTGAGCAAAATTTCACATTAAAATACATCCTTTTCGTTTTGAGCAGACAAACATAGCTTTTCTCTTTATTTTTTCTTTCTCAAGATCAAAAAATCGTTCTGAATAGTAAGAAACAAAATCTTTGGCATTGTTTCGCATTCTAAATTCATTCTCTCTTATTTCTTGATCGGCACTTTTTTCTCTGTGCTCTCCTGTTTTAATTGGTAATTTTTCATTTTTTTCAGGAAGAAATTTTCTTTTGGCTCTTGAAACTTTATTTATATAAACTAACGGAACAGTTACTTTGTCTGCGATAGCTTTACTGAAGTCATATTTAGAGACATAACCTCCAAAATATCTAGCAGTTATTTCATCATCTTTAAGAATTGGAGTTCCAGTAAATCCAATTCTGGAAGAATTTTCAAATGATTTATACATGGAGTGAGCCATATCTCCATATTGAGTTCTGTGAGCTTCGTCAGCAACAATAACTACTTCTCTTTCAATCTTGTCTTCAAATTTGTCAAATTTATTAATTATTGAGAAAATATATGATTTTGATTTATCAGAAATTTTTCACTTTAGTTCTGTTTTATTCTTGATTAAGCATTCTTCAGGAAATCTTCCGAGAATATTACATGATCTGAAGTTATTGAACATTTGTCTTTCCAAATCTTGTCTGTCCACAATGATTACAAAAGCAATATCTTCTCCTCTTTTGATAGCCTCTTTTCTAGCCTTTTCGGTGAAAAATAATATAGAAAAGCTTTTACCGCTCCCTTGAGTATGCCAAAAAGTTCCTATCTTGCCATCCTTCTCTTTTCTTCTCTTTCAACTTTCAAAAGCTAGATTTACTCCTAAAAATTGGTGATTTCGCGCAATAATTTTTATTAACTTTTTGATCCTTCCCTTATTTTGATTAGTTTCTTCCTCTCCCTCTACAAAACTTTCTTGGAAAATTGTGAAATTTTTGAGTAAATCTAAGAAATTATTTTTTTCGCAAGTACCTTTCAAGAGTATTTCAATTGTTTTTTCATCCCCAGAATCTTCTTCTTTTATTCTGTGTCAGTGATAAAACAGTCTAAATGGATTTCCGACGGCTCCCATTTTTGCTTCCTTTTCGTTTGCAATGACGCAAAAAGCGTTATAAAGGAATAATTGTGGAGTTTTCTCCACAAATATATCTCTATAGTTTTATCTATATATATCTATAAGTTGTTCTCTAGGATCTCCAAAAGAGAAAAATATTAGTGGAAGTCCATTAACGAAACAAACAAGATCTGGTTCAAATTCTTCATCTTTAAATTCTTCTCTCGAAGATTTCAATTTGAAATTAGGAATAACTGTGAATGAGTTATTTTCTGGTTTTTCAAAATCAATAATTTTGATAATTTTTTCAGAATCACCATATCCCAATCATCCTTCTCATTCCCTAACCATCATTCCTCACTTTTCTCGATTTTTTTCTATATTGATGTTTTTTAGTCAAATCCCTTTTTCAATTTCATAAATTATTTCATTAATTTGATGGCCTAAAGGCCCATTTATTTTCTCTAAGGCAAGAGCAAGCTCTTTCCTTAAAATCGGACTTACCTTAATCTCTTCTTTAACTCCTCCAAAATGTTTAAGTTCTCACCCCAATACATCTACTAAAAATTTGAGAGCTTTATTTCTGGTTTCTCTTTTCTTGGCAGAATTAACTAGAGAAATTTTTTTAGTTTTAGACATTTTTATTTCCTATTTATAGAGATATAAATTAGATTCCCAAAAACTTAATAAATATTTTCCCCCGCTGGGGGGGGGCAACTAACCCCCTATTATTGTTTAAAAGTGATCCGGATAAAGTTTGTCTATTTTGTCAGCGGTTTTTCCTAGATTACGCTCTTTTTGTCATTTTTCAATAAATTTATTGAACAACATTTTGGAATCTTCATTAGAAAAGAAAAGAGACTTATTTAGGTGTTCTTGATAAAGATCGAAAACCAAAATAAGTTTATTTTCTTCATCCAATTTTTGTATTTTTAAATCTTCAAATTTAGTAATAATTTCATCATCTTCTGCGAAAAGAGGGTGATCGCAATAATCATATAGATCGCTTTTTCTGTAATTCTCACCATCAAATTTTTCAAAATGAACTATTAATCTTTCAATTTTTTTACCTTTTTCTCCCTCTTCAAAATCACTAACCAAAAGTAAATAATTTTCTTCTTTACCATCTATTTCACATTTGAAAATGTGTCCCTCTGATGGGATACATTTAATGAAAAAACTGATGTATTTTACTTGATTATTGACAGTATTCACCTCCCTTTATTCTAAAAAAATACTTTAGTTTATTGATATTTTTCGACTAAAAATCATTTTGAAAAGATCATTTTTGATCTTTTCAAGTCTCTCAATATTCTTTTGTAAGTTTTCAATTTTGAGTTGAATAAATTCACAAATATTGTTGAATTTTTCTAATGTTTTGATGTCAGGAATCAAAACATTTAAACCAAACAATAAATTTGATCTCAAAACTTTCATACCAAAACAATTTGAACTAAAGAATGGGAGAGAATAAATTATTGTTTCCAAAAGTAAATAGAGAAATTTTTTATTTTTTGGAATAATAACTCAACAATTATCGCTAGCATCAAATTTACCTCTATATAGTTGTGCCACAAAATTTCCTGTGTAATTGATGAAAATTGATTCAGCATCTCAAGAATATTCATTTATTCTTTCGGGACTCTTTTCCGAAGAAGTAAAAAAAGGATATTTCCCATCTTTTACAGAAAGTTTTGCGGATTTTTCTCCCTTAGTGATTGTCGCAATCTCTTCAATTTTTTGATATTGTCAAGAATCAGGTAAACTACTCTCTCTCTCTCTCTCTCTCTCAGCTTCATAAGTTAGATAGTTAGGAAATCCGAAATTTACAAATCACTCCTTAAAAATAGCAGTTCTTATTCCTTGAAGCACTTCTATTTGTCTTTCATTATTTTCAATTAGTTCATCATAAGCTGAGAGAGTGTCTCCAATTCTCTCTTGCTCTTCCTGGGGGGGGCATGGGAATTTAATAATTTTTAATTTTTGGAGAGATAAAACGGGTTGAGCAGTAGAAGATTTAGAAAGGCAAATTATTTTTTCACTTATGTTTGAAAAATTGAGACAATATTTAATGAATTTGTTATCAGAAATTTTTGGATAACTGCTGAAAAAATATACGTGTTCAGTCAAACAAGATTCTCTTTTTAGTAGGGCGGTTTTTCCCACCGAACCGCCAACTCTAACAATGCAAACAGTATTTTTAGGAAATAATTTATTACTTTTTAAACCTCTGTAATTGAAATGTCTCTTACATTTCCTTATATATAAATTACTGTTACTAACAGCCTCACCATCAACCAGAGGAATGAAACCATCTTCAAAAAGTAGGTGTGAATCCTCAACCCTGCAAGGAAGAGGCTTACCACTCTCTACCCTACCTAATTGATCTATAGTAACTAGTTTTCACTCATTAGATATTCCAGTCATAACTAAATTAATTTAAGAATTTTTCTCCCGAAAAGGGAGAAAAAGAAGAATTAATTAAGTTAATTAGTTAATCCTCCAATAATCATTTTTCTCGGAATATTTTTTCCAAATAATTGAAAAGTTCTTGTCTTATTTGGAGAATTTCTTCCCATTTCAGGGGAATAGGGAATCTTTGAACAATAATTTTTTTAATTCTCACATTAATTTCTGATCTTGTTGTTTCTTTTGCGAAAGGTTGATATGTACTTTTTAAGTAACCCTTCATTATTTTTATGAAATCAACACAAAAGTCTTTTAGTTCTTGAATATCTCCGTTGTAATTAATTTTTCTGCAAATGTCATAAATAACTAATTCTTGAACACTAGCAAATCCTTCTTTTGCGAATCGAACAGTTTCCTCTTCTGCTCGTTTCGCAAAATTAATTAATTCTTCAAAGATTCTTTCTTGTTCTTTAGGATCTATTTCTTCATTTCACTTATCAATAATTTCGTTATATTCTTGGAAGAAATTTATAGTTGTCGGATTATCATCTAAGTTTTTTTCAATTATTTTTCTTAAATCTTTTTTTAAGTCTTCAAAGATAGATTGCTTACTACTTCTAGGATTACTTACTATTAATTCACTTAAGTTTTTTATTTCTTCTTCACTTATTTCTCTCAAAAAGTTTTCTTGATTTACATCAGCCTTTATATATTTCTTAAGTATTCTTGTTAATTTGACTTGTCATTTGTCTTTATTTTCAACATCAGCTTTTATTATTCTGTAGATGGCTTTAATGCCATCAATTTTTTCGTAAGTATCTGATGGCAAATCTGTATGAACTACATATTTGAGTTCCAAAAATAGTTTTTCACATTTTTCGTTTATTTGATCTTTATACCATTTTTTGATTACTTTTTCCTTAATGATTGGAAACATTTTTCGCTTCTCTTCTGGAGTTTTATTAAGGAAAGTAACTAAAGAAACTCCATTTCTGGCTAGAAAAGACTCTATCCTGAAAACGATTTCTATAATATTGTCAATAATTTTTGAAGTTTCTTGAATTACAACCTCTTTATCATCTCCTTCTCCTTTTTTGCGAAATGCTCCTCAATCTTTAAGAGCATCTTTGAGTGCCTCACTGCAGTTTAAATAATCTAGAATAAATCCTCTGTCTTTCCCCTCATCAACTCTATTTGGTCGAGCAATTGCTTGCATTAATGTGTGTGCTTTAAGTAGCTTATCCAATACCAAGAAGGATAAGCACTTAACATCAAAACCTGTCATTCACATAGCACACACAAAAACTATTTTTAGATTTCTTCTTTCTCCGGTGTCATCTCCATCTCTTCTCTTAAATCTTTTTTCTGCCTCTTTTTCATTAATACTTTTAGGAATTTCTATGTCAGTGTCGTATTCATATATTTGATCTTCATCCACTCCTCCACTACTATAGACTATTTCCATATCAGTTCTTTTCATTTCAAAAATCTTTCTTTTAATCTCTTGTATTGTTTCTTCTTCCTCTGGCGAGTAAGAAGAAAGAGATCGTTCTAATCTTTCTATTTCTTTATTTCAGTATTCTTGAACATAGTTTTTCATAAGAACACAAGCAACTTTATTTAGACAAACATACATAACTTTTCCCATAAACATTCTTTCTGTTCCAGAATAGTAGGCAACAAAATCTTCAGCATTCTTCTTTAACCTATCTTCTCTCATTCATATTTGTTTTTTGGACTTTCAATCTGAAGGTAGCCTTGAACCTTCGTTGAATTCTCTATACATTTCTCGATTAATTTCTGGATTAATAATGTTTTTAATCTTGCAAGCTCTATTTTCGTATAGTAGGGGAACTGTTACTTTATCTTCTATAGCTTTTTGAAAGTCATAAGTAGATACATAGTCCCCAAAATATCTAGAAGTTATTTCCTCTCTAGATAAGAGAGGAGTTCCAGTAAATCCTATTCTTGAAGCTTTTGGAAGAAATTTATACAAAGAAACTGACATGCTTCCATATTGTGTTCTGTGAGCTTCATCAACAATGATGATGATCTCTCTATCTTCATCAATAGGAGTTAAAGAAGCATTGTGAAATTTATGAATTAAAGAGAAAACATAACTATGTTTTGCCTTTAATTTTTCTTTTAAGTCTTCTTTACTTTCAACTTTGCAATTACGGTTGGAGTCCAAGACTCCAACTTCTGAGAATGTTTCATAAATTTGAGTCTCTAATTCTTTTCTGTCACAGAGAATTATGAAAATGGGATTACCCCCACACTTTCTCTTTATTTTTTCTGCAAAAAATAACATAGATAAGCTTTTTCCACTTCCTTGAGTGTGTCAAAAAGTACCTAACTTACCTTCTTTTTCTTTTCTTTGTTCGTAACTTTTAAAAGCTAAATTAACTCCTAAAAATTGGTGATTTCGAGCAACAATTTTTACTAATCTTTCTTTAGTTTTTTGAAAGATTATGAAATTTTGGAATAAATCTAAGAAATTATTCTTGTTACACATTCCTCTCAGAAGAACTGAAATATCAGTATTTCCTTCTTCATCTTCTTCCAATCTATTTCAGTTACTGTAATATTCTCACGGACTTCCGACAGCACCAACCTTAGTTTCATTTCCGTTAGAAAATACACAAAAAGCATTAAAAGCAAATAATTGCGGTATTTCTTCTAAATAATTCTTATAGTTGTTGTCATAACCTTCTTTTGGTTGAATGTCATATCTTTTGAATTCCGCGAATAATAGCGGAATTCCATTTACAAATCCAACTAAGTCAGGGATTCCTAAAAATTCAGAATAGTAACCTTTAAGTCTTAGCTGTGAAACAGCTATGAATGTATTGTTCTCTGGATTATTGAAGTCAATAAGAGTTACTTTCTTTTTCTTATTGACTCCTCCAGATTCTTTATTACTTACATCTACTCCATCTCTAATTAAGTAGTATTTATCTCTATTAGTCTTGATATCAAAATTCTCGAAAATATTTTTTTCGAGAATTGCAATAACTTCTCTTGCGTGTTCATCATTAATTCAAGGATTTAGTTTTCTTAGTGAATTACAAAAAATTTCAGTAAGAATTGGTGTTTTTTCATTCCATCTGTGAACTTTATTTTCTTTACTGCATTTAATGACAGTTCAACCTAATTCCTTTTCAAGTAATTGGAGAGAATCATTTTCAATTAATTCTCCCTCAGAAAACTGAGATCTTCCTATATTTCTTATTTGTTCTGCTCGAGTCATTTAGTGTAAATTTCTCCCCCAGATTTATTATGCCCTTTTTAGGGGCATAATAAATATTTTTTGATAAATTTAGAAGTTTTTGTGTTTTTTAGTCAAAAAATTAACTAAATAATTTGATTAGTAAATCTTTTCTAATCATTTGATTTTTTTCAATATTCTTCTGTAAGTTTTCAATTTTGAGTTGAATGTTTTCACAAATATTATTGAATTTTTCTAATGTTTTGTTGTCAGGAATGAAAATTTGTAAATTGAGCAATCTTTGTAACCTTAAGGTTTTTAATATTCCTGAATCTTCTTTGTGCAAAATTTGAAGTTTTATTTTCAACTGTTCGAACAAAAAATAGAATAAATTTCTATTTTTGGCCTTCAATATAAAGACATGATCGCTAGCTTCAAATTTTCCTCTATGAATAAAAGCTAAAAAGTGTCCAGTTATTGTCACTAATATAGCATTCGCGTCATAAGAATATTTATTAATTCTTTCCGGATTTTTTATAGATGAAGTGAAAAAGGGGTAAATCCCGAATGGAGTAGCAAATTTAGATAATTCCTCACCTCTAGTAACTTCAGCAACTTCTTGAAGTTGTTGATATTGTCAAGAATCAGGTAGCTCTCTCTCTCTCTCTCTCTCTCAGCTTCATAAGTTAAGTAGTCAGGAAATCTCAAGTTAATGAATCATTCCTTAAAAATAGCAGTTCTTATAGCTTGTAAAACTCCTATTTGTTTCTCATTATTTTCGATTAGTTCATCATAGGCTGAGAGAGTGTCTCCAATTCTCTCTTGCTCTTCCTGGGGGGGGCATGGGAACTTGACAGAAAGTAATCTAGAAAGAGTTAAGTGAGGTTGAGCAGTAGTTGATTTAGCTAACTTCATTAGTTTTTCTTTCATCTTTGGATAATCAAAACAATATTTAATGAAACGGGGATCAGAGATCCCTTCGAAAGAATTGAATCCATGTAAATCCGCAGATAGACAAGATGAATATTTAAGAATAGCTGTATCAGTTGAGGAGTTTCCTCCCTCAACTATACAGACAGTATTTTTGGGAAATAATTTACTTTGACTTAATCCCTTTGAGTTGTAGTGTCTATCACAACTCAAAATCCTTAAATTACTATTACTAACTTCTTTACAACCGACTAAAGGGATTTTTCCATCTTCAAATAAAGAAGGATCAAAGTTAGGTTTATGTTTTTGAATTCCTTTAGAAATTTTTCCTAACTTATATAAAGTTGTTAGATTTCACTTAGAAAACATAGTTATTTTGTATTTAGGAAAAAATTCCTAAATAACTGATATTTTTTGACTAAAGATCATTTTGTGTAAATCATCTTTCATTACTTCTAGTTTTTCAATCCTTTTGATTAAGTTTTCAATTTTGAGTTGAATATTTTCATAAATATTGTTGAATTTCTCTAATGTTTTGTCGTTAGGAATCAAAACATTTAAACCAAACAATAAATTTGATCTCAAAACTTTCATACCAAAACAATTTGAGCTAAAGAGCGGAAGAGAATAAATTATTGTTTCCAAAAGTAAATAGAGAAATTTTTTATTTTTCGGAATAATAACTCAACAGTTATCGCTAGCATCAAATTTACCTCTATATAGTTGTGCTACAAAATTTCCAGTGTAGTTGATAAAAATTGATTCAGCATCTCAAGAATATTCATTTATTCTTTCAGGACTCTTTTCCGAAGAAGTAAAGAAAGGATACTTTCCATCTTTTACAGCAAGTTTTGCAGATTTTTCTCCTTTAGTGATTGTTGCAATCTCTTCAATTTTTTGATATTGTCAAGAATCAGGTAGACTACTCTCTCTCTCTCTCTCTCTCTCTCAGCTTCATAAGTTAGATAGTTAGGAAATCTTAAGTTAATGAATCATTCCTTAAAAATAGCAGTCCTTACTCCTTGAAGTACTTCTATTTGTCTTTCATTATTTTCAATTAGTTCATCATAGGCTGAGAGAGTGTCTCCAATTCTCTCTTGCTCTCCCTGGGGGGGGCATGGGAATTTAATTGAAAATAATTGATAAGTTGGCAAAGCTTTTCTGATAGTAGTTGTTGCAGAAATAGATGAAAATGTTTTTCTTTGAGAATCCAAACAATACTTAATGAATTTAGGATTAGAAATATTTTCATAATGAGAAAAAGCAAAAACACTTGTAGATAAAAAAGCATCACTTTTTAATAATGCTGATTCTCCAGGATAACTTCCATAAATAGAAATACAAACTGTATTTTTTGAAAATAATTTGTTCCCCTTCTTAGAAAGATTATTGAGGAAACAATGTCTATCGGATTCTAAGATGTGCAATCTACTTTGACCAACTTCTTTGACTCCAACAAATGGAATAGATTTTTCATGTAATTTAGGATTAAATTCATATTTTCTGTCATAAGGCTTTCCGGATGATATTTTTCCTAACTTATCTAAAGTAGTTAGTTCTCATTTGTTTTTTGTGGACATAATTAAGTTATTTTTTTATTAGACTTTCTTGTTCTCCCTTAAGAGGGAGAATAGAAGACTAACTAATTTGGGTATAACAAATTAATTTCTTCCTCAAACTACTCCTCCTTTTGGACAAGCAACTCCTCAATCCCCAAATCTACACATTTCCTGACCAATATTTTGTTTATTCTCCCCAATTAAAGAATGAACTTCTTTTCAGATTGCTACTTCAATAATTTCTCTTAATCATCGTCAATTAAAGTTCATACTTAACATAGCATCTTTAAGTCCCATTTTTTGTTGATTTGTATCAGTATTTCTCATTTTGTCTTCAAATCATTTTGCAGCTCCATCTTGTCTTACGTTTGGATTCCAAACAATTCCTTGCCCAGTACTGAACATGCAATTAGCCCCACACTTATCAATTAATTGTCTAATTTGTTCATCACTATAACTTTCTTCCTTTGAATATCTTCTTGATTGACTGTTATATTGTTGTTGTTTTAATTCTCTAGTTATGATTCCTGGACTTCACTTCCCTTCTCTCAAAACTTTTGAGAGAGCTTTAATCAAAATTTCTTTTAACTTATTTTTTATTTCTGTTTTGTGTTCTTCTCCAATATTTTTTAGTTCACTAAATTCAACTTTCACTCCTCTTAGATTTCCTCAATCTCTTTTGTTTTGCTCTAATTCCGTTTCTTTTACTTTTGTCCCTAAACCAAATTGAATTTCTTTTTCCTCACTTTCTTTATTCAGGATGCTAACTTGTTGCAATCTTCGATTTAAAGTATTTCATCTTTTAGCTTCTCCATTAACTTGTGTGAATATATCTTCACAGCCATACAAAGAATAAGTAACTTCTTTAATCATTTCCTTAAGTTCTTTTATGCTTTGTGATGAAACTTGATCTACCATTTTTTCAATTTCATTATGAATTCATTCTCCCGCAAGATCTTCTTTAATACATGGAATTAAGATTCTTAGATTTTGTTGATCCCCTTTCTCGGAATCAAATTTATTTACAACTGTTTTTTCTAAATCTTTTGATTTAGATTTCTCTTCATCAATTTCTTCTTCATTAACTTTCACTCTATTTTTGCCAATATAAATTCCATCAATCTTTGGCAAAAATATACCAATATTAGTTCCTACCGGAATTCCAAGTAAGGATATTATTAGCTTTCAGATCATTTTCCTAAAACAATTCTAAAGCCACTCTAATTTTTTAATAACAAATAAGAGAAATTAATAAATATTTCTTTTATTTGTTTTCTTTTTCTTGTCCTACTAAAAAATAACTTTTATTCTTATTTTCCTCAAACTAGTCCACCTTCAGGACAAACAAATCCTCATTCTCCCATACGACACAATTTGGAAACTTTATTGTCTAGTTCTTGTGTTTGCTTACCAACTAGTCTTCTCATTAATTCATTTTCAATTACAACCCTTAGATTCGCTCAATTGAATCACATACTTTTTAAAGCATCATGTAAGGCCATATCGAAATCTTTAGTGTCTTGACTTTTTAATTTATCTTCGAATCAACCAGATCCTCCTTTTGTTCTGATAGAAGGATGTCAAGAAATTCCTATTCCACTTCCTCCATTCAAAAGACATTTTTTACCACAGTTGTCTAATTCAGCCCTTAACTCAGAATTTTCAGAGTTAGTTTCAGAGGTATAACGAGATGAACTTGTAAATTCACTTTCTAAATTGTTACTAATTAAACCTTGCTTACTTCACTTACCTTCTCTTAGAACTGACTTAATACTTTCTAATAATTTCTTCTTCATGTCTTCTTGAAATTTGGAATAGTTTTCAGTTGATGCTATTTTTCTCTCTTTAAACCTAATTCTTACACCTCCAACAACATTGTTGGAGGATTCTTCTGTAAGATCATTTACTTCAGCTTTAATGTCCAAGCCCATTTTTACTTCTTTTAGGCCAGAACTTGATTGTTGTTCCGATAAATCCATTGAAGTTAATTTGTTTTTAAGAACTTTTAATTTTTTGCTATTAGTTAAGGAACTAAATCAATTTCCACAGCCAAATATAGTGTTGGCTGTATCTTTCATAATGTCATTTAACTCAGTAGTTGCTTGTTTTATAGCTGATCTTGAAGAATCAGCTCCTCATTTTTGCATCCAATCCCCTACAAAATCACCTTTAATACAGGGAAGCCAAATTTTAACATTAGGCTTTCCTTCTTTGTTGTCAATTTTTACTCCAGCAACTGTAGTTAAACCTTTTTCTTCAAATAATTCCTTTTCTTTAATTTGCTCTACATCAATCTTTTTTCTTTCAGATCCAATATAAATACCTTCCACTCTTGGTAAAAATATGCTGAGATTAGTTCCTACTGGAATTCCCAGTAATGTTATTACTCACTTCCACATAACCCTAAATTTTTACTCAAAGAAAGTTTTTACTTTCCTCAAATAACTCCTCCTTTGGGACAAACTAATCCTCATCCCCCAACCCAACATTTTGATTGTTCATTAAATTGTTTACCTTCTGATTCTCATTTATAAACATTATTTCAGATCACTTGTTCCAAAATAGGTTTAATTCCTGTTCAACTAAAGTTGAGACTCATTAAAACATCCTTGATTCCCATTTTTTTGTCATCATCTTTATCACTTTTCATTTTTTCCGCAAATCAAGCTGCAACCCCTTTGTTTTTATTTTGTGGATTTCATTGAATCCCATTTGGACTAAATAAACATCTATGTGCACACTTTTCAATTAAGTCTCGGATTCATTGATTTTCTGGAGTTTTTTCAGTTGGATAATAGTCAGATGATGTTTTATATTGACTTTCAGCTGTGTTTTGTAGCAAAACATTTTTACTCCATTTCCCTTCCCTTAAAACTTGTTCAATACTTTTCAAAAGAATTTGATAAATAGCATCTGATAATCTTTTAGATTCATTTTCATCAGCTCTTTTCATTTTTTTGAATTCAACTTGAATTCCATTAAAAAGTTTTTCAGATTTTTCAATAGAACTTTCTGTTTTCACAAATTTAGTGTTAAGACCAAATTTGAAATTCTTTTCTTTTCCTGAAGATTCCGAGGAATCTTCGGAAAATCTCTTAATACGTCTATTAATTGCTTTTTCTTTTTGATTTTTATTGCCAAATTTTTCAAATCATGATTTGCAACCATAAAGAGTATTTGCAACTTCTTTCATTATTTCCTCAATATCATTTACTTTTGTTTTTATAGCTTCATCTGGAGCTCATTTTCTAATATTCTTTATTCATTCTCCCACAAAATCTCCATCCATACAGGGAATTGATAGCTCAATATTTGAGCTATCTAATCCTAAATCTACATTTGAACCTAAAACTTCACTTAACCTTTCCTTATTGTCTAAATCAATATCTTCTGTCTTAACTTTTATACCTTCTTTTCCGATTCGCACTCCATCAATTTGAGGTAAAAAAGATCCAAGATTAATTCCTAGAGGAACTCCTAGTAATGTAATAGCTCACTTTCAGATCATCTACCTTAAATAGTTATTTAAGAAAACTTCTTGTTTTCTCAAATAACTCCTCCTTTAGGACAAGCTAGACCTCATCCTCCCATTCAACACTTTGTCGTCCCTTTTATTTGTTCTCCTTCTTCTTTTCACTCATAAACATTATTCCATATAACTTGTTTCAATACAGGTTTAATTCCATTTCAATTGAAATTAGCACTTAACAAGAAGTCTCTAATTCCCATCTTCTTGTTATTGTCTTCTTGACTTTTCATTTTTTCCTCAAATCATTTTGCTACTCCATCTTTTTTACTTGAAGGGTTTCATCCAATTCCAATTGATGAATTAAATCAACACTTAGATGAACAATTTTCCATTAGATTTCTAACTCATTGATCTTCTGGTTTTTCTTCAGCTTGATAGCGTTCAGATGTTTGCGGATTTACCGAAATATTTTTAATCCATTTACCTTCTCTCAAGATTTGCTTAATACTTTTAAGCAGAATTTGATAAATAATTTCCGATATTCTTCTGGCTTCTTCTGAATTAGTATCTTGAACCTTTTGGAAATTAATTTGAATTCCGTTAAAGAACTTTCCAGAAGCTTTATCAACAACATTTAGTGTTTTTTCAAATTTGGTACCAAAACCAAATTTGAATTTTTTATTAGATGATTCTTCGGAATATTCTCTAAATCTTTTAATACGGTTTCTGATTGCCTCTTCTTTTTGACCTTTATCTTTTAATTGTTCAAATCAACCTTTACATCCATAAAGAGTATTTGTAATTTCTTTCATAATTCCTTCAATATCTTTTACTGAACTTTGAAGAGCCCCATCAGAAGCTCAATTTTCAATATTCTTCATTCAATTATTTACTAAATCACCATCCATGCAAGGAACTAAGAGTTCAATATCAGTTCCTTGCTTTTCTGAATCTATAACTTCATTTAGTTTCTCTTCGCTATTGTTAATATCTTCTGATGTAACTTTTCTATTATCTTTTCCAATATAGATTCCATCAACTTGGGGCAAGAAAGCCCCAAGATTAATTCCTAGCGGAATTCCAAGTAATGTTATAAGTAACTTTCATCTCATCCTTTTAAAATACTATTAAGCTATCTTGACTTACCCTTTAGCATTCGCATCTTTCTGTTTCTTTTCAACTATTATACCTGCTGTGTTGTCTCACACCCCACTCTCTTCAGCTTCTAAAACACAACAAATTAAATTCCCTTATTCTGAAGGTAGATATTTTCTTAAGCCAGATTCTTCGTTGCTTAAAAGTCCTCCGGCAGATTCTTTGTCTCTTAGTGAAGGAGCAGTAAGAGCTTTAGTGACTATTACATCATCAAATCCTGGAAAGTAATTTTCTTTTAAGTTAAAAGTCTTTAACCTAAGGGGTTAAGACTATATAAATTAAGTTAAGTTTTTTTACTTAGAGTTTTTCTAAAAAAGTTGCAATTTACTTTTAAAAGTTAATTAAAAAAAGGGGCTTTACTGCCCCCCCCGAATGTCCTTCAATTTTGAAATTAAATTTTTAGGAATCTCAAAAATATGTTCTAAAGAATCTCTGTAAGTCATTCTTCTAGAATATCTTCATCACTCAAATAAAAATCACAAAAGGAAAAAAGCAGAACATGCATATAGAGTTATTATTGTTCCCTCTGTTAATTGAGGTCATCTAAAAAAACTAGTTCAATCGCTCATTTTCCTTTTTTAAATTTAAGAATTAAAGTTCACCTTTTATTTTTTATAAATAAATTCTTTTAACTTTAATGTTCATTCTTTTTTTCAAAAAACTTTAAAGATTGTTAAGGAGGGAGTATTTCTTCCTCTTAAATTGAAAACCTTAGTTTATTGCTATTTTTCTACTAAAAATCATTTTGAAAAGATCATTTTTGATCTTTTCAAGTCTTTCAATATTTTTTTGTAAGTTTTCAATTTTGAGTTGAATATTTTCGCAAATATTGTTGAATTTTTCTAATAATTTTTCTTCAGGAATTGCAATTACAGTTGGTTTAAATTCAAATTCTTTCAATACTTTTACTCCGGGACAATTTTTATGAAGTTCAAAAATTATTAAATTTATAGCTTCTAATAAAAAATAAATTTGATTTTTCACTTTAGGTACAACAAGAAAACAACCATCACTAACTTCAAATTTTCCTTTACAAACTCTAGCAATAAATTTACCCATTCTTGTGACCAAAATTGCGAACATATCATAGGAAAATTCATTAATTTTTTCCGGACTTCTTTCAGAAGAAGTGAAAAAAGGATATTTTCCTATTTTTACAGCCCTTGTAGCCGAAACATGTCCTCTTTTTATTGAAGTAATATCACCTAACCTCTTAATAGATCATCCCCCCCCCCGCAGAGATTAAGTCGTCAAGACTTAATCCTTTATTTTCAGGAAACCTTAGATTCACAAACCACTCTTTAAAAATAGTAGTTCTTATTCTTTGAAGAGCTTTTATTTGTTTTTCGTTATTTTCAATTAGTTCATCATAAGCTGAGAGAGTATTTCCAATTTTCTCTTGCATTTGTAAGGTAGGAATTAAAAGCTTAATGGATAAGAATTTATTTAGATAAAGTCCTAGTTGCGCAGTCACTGCGCTTGAAAGATCATTTGATATTTTTTAAATTTCGGGCAATCCAATGAGTACTTTATAAAGCGAGGATTGGAAATTTCTTTGAAAGAGTTGAATCCATGAACTGCATTTGTTAAACATGATTTTTGACTTAAAAGGGCTGAGTCACCACAACCAGATCCATATTGATTTATGCAAACAGTATCTTTAGGGAATAATTTTCCTTTTCTAACACCACTCAAGTTATAGTATCTTTTGCATTTGGAGACATATAGTCTAGATTCACTAACTGCTTCACAATCAACTAAAGGAATATTTCCTCCCTCAAAAAGAGATAATGTTTTTTGTCCTATTTTTGGAACAGCTTTCCCTGTGGAAGTTGTTCCAAGATCTTTAATGGCAATTTCTTTCCATAAAGTATGAAAAATGTCAGACATTAAATAACTGATATTTTTTGGTTAAAGATCATTTTGTGTAAATCCTTTTTCATTATTTCTAGTCTCTCGATATTCTTTTGTAAATTCTCAATTTTGAGTTGAATAAATTCACAAATTTCATTGAATTTCTCTAATGTTTTGTTGTTAGGAATGAAAATTTGTAAATTGAGCAATCTTTGTAACCTTAAGGTTTTTAATATTCCTGAATCTTCTTTGTGCAAAATTTGAAGTTTTATTTTCAATTGTTCGAACAAAAAATAGAACAAATTTCTATTTTTGGTCTTCAATATAAAGACATGATCGCTAGCTTCAAATTTTCCTCTACAGAGAAAAGCTAGAAAGTTTCCAGTTATTGTAATTAATATAGCATCCGCGTCATAAGAATATTTATTAATTCTTTCCGGATTTTTTACAGATGAGGTGAAAAAAGGGTAAATTCCGAATGGAGTAGCAAATTTAGATAATTCCTCACCTCTAGTAACTTCAGCAACTTCTTGAAGTTGTTGATATTGTCAAGAATCAGGTAAACTATTCTCTCTCTCTCTCAGGCTCATAAGCTAAATAGTTAGGGAACCTTAAATTCACAAACCACTCTTTAAAAATAGCCGTTCTTATGGCTTGAAGCACCTCTATTTTGCATTTCGTTGTTTTCGATTAACAAATCGCGAGAAGATAATATGCTACCAATTTTTTGTTGAATTTCATAAATAGGGTATGGAAATTCAACAATCTTTAATCTTTCTGTAGTTAAAGAAAGTCTGGTTGTGGCACTTTTAGCCAGAGAGATGCAAGTATTTTTGACTTTCGAAAAATCAAAACAGTACTTTATGAAAAAAGGATCTGAAATTCCTGAAAAGGAATTAAAACCATGAACATCACAAGACAAGCAGGATTGAGAGTCTAATATAGCTGAATCTGCAACATTTCCGTTATTAGATATACACACCGTATTTTTCGGAAATAATCTTCCTTGCTGTAATCCTTTTTGGTTATAGAATTTTCTGACATCTTTTATAAAAAGTCTTGAAGATTTACAATCTTGTGTTTCTATAAAAGGTATAGTTCCTCCTTCAAAAAGAGTTCGATCATTTTTCGGATAATGAGTTTGCTTTCCTCTATGGAAAGTTCCTAACTTATCCAAAGTAACTCATTCTCATTTTTTAGGAGAAGACATTACTAGACTTCTCTCCCCTTAAAAATTCTTATTTTTTTCCTCCCTCTAGGGGAGAGAAAGAAAACTAACTAATTTTGAAAAAGACTGGTTAGTCTCTCCCTATACTATTAACTACTTTTCATTCATAAAGATTTATTTTTTCTAATTCGACTCATTAACTCTATAGCTTCTTTTTCTAAATCATCTAGTTCCTGGTGCATAACTTCCATTCTTTTGAAGAAAGTTTCTTGATCTTCTAGTTCTTCCTCTTCAAGACCTACATAAACACCAGGAACTAGTGAGTAATCATTTTCTTTAATTTCTTCAATTTCAGCTACTTTACAGAAACCAGGAATATCTTTATATTCTCCTTCACCGAATTTTGAATAAATTCAGTGAAATTCTTTTGCAACAGTAATTGCATTATCAAAACTATTGTGTTTTTCTTCTCATTCTTGTTTCAATTTCATTTTTTCTTTTCTATTAGTGATACTTGAAAGCTCAAATTCACTATCTTTTATTAGTTGTTCTTTTTTATCTTTAAAAGCTTTCAAGTAATCATCCCCCTCAACTAATACTGAGAATTTATCTGCATAATTTCTCAGTTTTTCTTTATACTCACTAATTAGTTCTCTATATTTTTCTACTTGTCCTCTATATAGTTGGACAGTAGAAATTAAATTCTTAGATTGTCATTCATTTCAAGTATTATGTCCCGCATCTACAGGGACATAATAGTTTGAAGCATCTATGAAAAGAACTTTATTTTCATATTCTTGTGGCTTTTGTTTGTTGAAGAATCACAAACAACAGTCACCTTTAAATTTGCTCTTAAAGAATTTAGGAGCAACATTAATTAGTAAATCTATATGTTTTGTTTCTACTACTTTACTTCTTATTTCTTTATCTACTGTTCCACTCATAGTAATGGATGGCATTACAAATCCAGCCTTACCAGTGGAATTTAAGTAGGAATAGAAGTAAGAAATTCACAAAAAGTTAGCATTTTTAATTTCTAACTTACTTACTTGTGGAAGTCCGAAAGGTAATCTTCCAGCAGCTTCTGCTGCCTCAGCATTAACTCCAACTATGTTGAAGGGGGGATTAGCTAGAACATAATCACATTTACCATTCAGACCTCAGTGGTCATTGTAGTAAGAGTTAGCATCATCTCCTCCTGCTATTTTCCCACTACCTAAGTGGTGAATAAAAATGTTCATCAAACACAATCTAGCATTGTGTTCTACTTTTTCATGACCTCAGAATGTTATGTGTTCATTGCAATTCAAGTTATGTTTATCCATATATTGCTTAATTGCAATGAACATACCACCGCTACCACAAGCTGGATCTAAAACAGTTCCTTGTGTTGGCTCCAAAATATTAACAATAATATTTACTAATGAGGGGGGAGTGAAGAAGATACCTTCCTCACCTTTTACATATGAGGCAAATTGTTCTAGGAAGTATTCATAAATACTTCCCAATTTGTCATCTTCCCAAGTAATGTCTTCGTGGTCAAAGATTTCTAGTAATCCCTTAAGTATCTTGTCTGGAATTCTGTTGTATTCTCCAAATAGAATGCCTCTCAGTTTTTCTGTTTTGGTTGCTATGAGAGTCATAGCATTATCCAAAACTTCCCCTAAGCTATTTAAAGGTTGACCATTAACATCTTTTAATTCTTTAGAAGAAATATCTTCTGGTAAAGAAAGAATTCAATTGTATTGTGCTCCCTCAGGGAGCATAATTACCCCTAATCTTTTATAGTCATCCTCTTCTTCGGGAAGGATTATTCCTTCCCTTTGATAATATTCTTCATTGATTTTTTTCTTAGCTTTCTTATATCTTGCATCCATATATTTAAGGAATATGATGCCCAAAACGGGCATACAAAATTCACTTTCTTTTAAGCTGGAATTAGCTCTTAGGTTGTCACAGGCTTTCCATAACCTATGCTCTAGAGTCAGCAATTAGAAGCTCTCCCCTTCTCCCTCTCTGGTTTTTTAGTTTTTGTCTCCCCCTTTAAAACTTAACGAAACTGACTAAAAAATGTAGTTTTTTGCTTAAAAAATTAAAAAACTTTATTAAATTGTTCGGATTGTTTTGTTCTCAAGAATGTTTTCATATCTTTGTAGTATTTCTCTAATTGACTCTTATATGAGGAAGTTTGTCCTCCAGTTTCTTTAATTCCTCTAATTAGATCAAATTTAGAAGTTTTTCTGTTATTGGACAAATCTAAGCTATAAGACCTAATAGGTTGAACTCCTCCCAAATCTTCTTCCCAAGTTCAAGCAAGAGAATAAAGACCTAATAAGTTTTCGTTTTCATCTACTACCATAGCTCCTGATCCTCCAGCACCAATATTTATTCGATCTATTCAGTAATAAAAACCATTTTTATCTTGTTTGCTTGTCTTTCCTCAAGACATACTAAATGGAGAATCTTCTATACCTCTAAGAGCTCTTTTCCCTTCTTCTCGTCTTTGAATATCGAAATGAAGTGTTTTTTGACTTAGAGTAGCGGCTTGATGTTTAAATTCATCTACTTTATGATTGAAAGTCATAAAGTCTCCTCTAAGTTTTGGAAATCCTCCAACATAGTAAGCAGTGTTGTAAGTTTTTTCATCGTAAAAGTTATCTTCTTTTTCTGTAATTCCATTATGGAAGATATTTATAGGACTTTTATTTCCTGCTCCATATTTTCCGTGGAAGTCATCTGTAGCCATTTTTGCATCATGTTGGTCACTAAAAATAACTTCCAAAACTATAAAGTCATGGAAATAATCATCAGTGCTAACCGCACTCTTAATAACTGAATTTC
Organism: Mycoplasma suis str. Illinois; assembly: GCF_000179035.2. Lineage (NCBI taxonomy): Bacteria > Bacillati > Mycoplasmatota > Mollicutes > Mycoplasmatales > Mycoplasmataceae > Mycoplasma > Mycoplasma suis. The sequence goes on along the minus strand of NC_015155.1, from coordinate 659,587 downwards.
CTAAGTGATTTCTTGCTGAATAAAACAATTTTGTTGATTTAACACTTATTCCTTCAAGTTTTTTATTTTGATGTTCATCAACTGTTTCCTTAAATACTCCTAATTGGAAAGAGCTTGGAGAAGCTTTTACTGATGTACAGCTTTGCGGAAGATCTTGACCAAAATTGCTGTGCGCATCATCAGAGAAGTTAAATCTTTCGAATGTATGAGCATTAGTTGCAATAAACCACTTAGTTGGATATGTTCCATCTTCCGGCCATTCATAATCTAATATTCAACCAGTTCCTTTGGCACAGGAACATCTATGTTTAAGAGCTACTGTATAGTCCCTTATCTTTTGTTCAATTTGTTCGCTCTTGACAGGATCTCAATTTTTACCTTTAAAGTTATGTGATTGTCAAAATTCCCTATAAGCTTTTTCCTTATCTACTTCTCCTGTAGAAAATCTTCTACCTGAAGAATAATCATTTTGATAAGTGTAAGAAGGTCTAACCCCTCTTTCTCTTTGAACCTGAACTAGTGGGTGATAACTTTCAGTGGTTATTTGTTGTTCTTCATTAATATCCCCCCCCCCACCGAAAATACTTGTTGTTGTAAAAAATTTTGATTACTTCTGGTTTCAGTCCCACCTTCAAATGTTTCTGAAGTTTTTATATATTCACTTTCTTTTAAAAACTCACTTATATCATTGTTTTTTAATAAGAAATATTTAGTTAAGGGGTAGCAGCCACCTACCCCACACAAAGATAAAACAACCTTAACTAAACTACTCAAGACTATTTACTTATTGAACAAATAGAGTTATTTCCCATTCCATTAATGTGCAAAATTTTCAAAAATAATGAAATTTTCTAAGTTTTTATTTTTTCATTTAGAAAATTTAATTTTTGATAATTTCAAAAATTCCTAAATAACTGATATTTTTTGGTTAAAGATCATTTTGTGCAAATCTTTTTTCATTATTTCTAGTCTCTCGATATTCTTTTGTAAATTCTCAATTTTGAGTTGAATAAATTCACAAATTTCATTGAATCTTTCTAATGTTTTGTTGTCAGGAATTGAAATTACAGTTGGCTTAAATTCAAATTCTTTTAATACTTTTACTCCGGGACAATTTTTGTGAAGTTCAAAAATTATTAAATTTATAGCTTCTAATAAAAAATAAGTTTGATTTTGTATTTTAGGTACAACAAGAAAACAACAATCACTGACTTCAAACTTTCCCCTACAAACTCTAGCAATAAATTTACCCGTTCTTGTGACCAAAATTGCAAACATATCATAAGAAAATTCATTAATTTTTTCTGGACTATTTTTTGAAGCGGTAAAAAATGGATATTTTCCTTCCCTTACAGCTTTTTTAGCTGAGATATCTCCTCTTTTTATTGAAGTAATACCACTTAATTTCTTAATAGCTCATCCCCCCCCGCAGAGATTAAGTCATTAAGACTTAATCCTTTATTTTCAGGAAACCTTAGATTCACAAACCACTCTTTAAAAATAGAAGTTCTTATTCCCTGAAGCACCTCTATTTGTCTCTCATTATTTTCAATTAGCTCATCATAGGCTGAAAGAGTATTTCCAATTAGATATTGCTCATTTAAGGGAGGGCAAGGGAATTTAATTGAGAGTAATTTATGTCTAGATAAAGCTTTTCTGGGAGTTGTGGTGGAGGAAGAAATAAATATTTTTTTCTTTATATCTGAGAAATCTAAGGAGTATTTAAAAAATTTGGGGAAAGAAATATTTTCGCAAGAATTGAAAGCATAAATATTGTTGGATATGCAACCATTTGTTTTTAGGATTGATGATTCTCCCGGATAAGATCCGACACACACAAAGCAAACAGTATCTTTGGGAAAGATTTTTATTTTGGATGGAAGATATTTGGGATCATAGAATTTATCTCCCAAAATATGTAATTTACTTTGACTAATTGTTCCGCCATCAACAAAAGGAATACCTTTATTTTTATTAAGAGAGTGAGAAATATCAAATTTTGAATTTCATGGATTTCCAGTTTCAAAACTTCCTAACTTATCTAAAGTAACTCATTCCCACCTAGGGGGGGGCATTTGCATCCCTTCTTCCTTAGTTTTTATTTCTCGATTATTTTCTGAAATAGAAAGGTTTTTAAGTTTTTCTAGAACATTCATTATCTAGTAATTATTTATATATAAGAGAAAAACTTAAAAACTTCCTAATATATTTCCTTTATAAGACAAAAATCTGCAAAAAGATTCTTGAGCTACAAGAATCATGAATTTTTCTATAAGTTTTGGGTTGTTCCTAAATATTTATTTAATGGTGATCTTTTAAAAACCCTTTTAAAAATTTTCCTAAATTAAATAAATTTTTAGGACTATTCTTTTATAATTAGCTAAGATTTTTTGTCTTTTAGAAAGTAAATAGTTAAAAAGTAGTCTTGCCTTTCCCAAGCATTTTAAAAGTTGTTCTTCTTTCAGTTAGTGGAGCTGGAGGAATTGGTTATGCAGGAAGAGAGTTCTATAAATTTGCTAATAATTCAGAATTACTGAAGAAAACAAAGAGTTTTTTCGAAGAAAGTTTCCTAGGTAGTGAGCAATCTTCTAGATTTTCGCCCCCCCCGCAAGATGACACAGAAATTTCGAGAGGTATCTCAGGAATTTCTTCAGATGAGTCATCTTTAAGTTCTCAAACATCAGAAACATATTCAAGTTCAACTTCTTCTAGAGATAGTAGCTCTAGTGAAGATTCAACTTCACTTCCAACAACCGAAAGCTTTAGTGTTGAAGGGCAACAAAACCCAACTTCTCAATCCACATCTGAAATCCAAGCAACTTCTGTAGGGAGTTCTGAAGCTGCTTCCGCAGCAGCTAAACCAGAACAACCTAAACCAATTATTGAAAATGAAACGGGAGATTGAAATAAAGATAGTGGTTTAACTAATAAAGCTTATGGGCAAAAAGCTACAAAAATTATTGCCAATAAGCAAAAAATGTCCGAACAAGAAAGAAAACATATTGAAGAAGGTAGAGATGAATGATATTACTGAAATTACAGAAATAACTTTGTTAGTTCTGGGGATGTAAATCTAATAAAGAATTCACAACAACTGAAAGATGATGCAAAGGTTTACAAAATGATTAAAGACCATACAGTTAAGTTGTCTACTCCTTGTTCAGCCGGTACCGGCTGATTCTTAGATTTTGAACTTCCAACAAGTCAAGACAAATATCCTACAAAATGATTTATTGCTACAAACCTGCACGTAATTAATGAAATTAAGTTCTCAGAAAGTGACAATGATTACAAAGTATCCTTACCAGTAACTAAGGATACTTTGGATTTCTATGTAAATAAAAATGAGAAATACAAGTGATGTATGGAATTCCTTAAAAAGGATTCCCCATCAATAGATCTATTAGTTGAAGAAGATGTAACTGAAGAACTTAATAGATCTGATACTCAATCAGTTAGATATAGATCTAGAGAACAAGAATATTACAAGAACCATCCTGTATATATACAAATGAATGAAAATGCAGGTAAAGGAGTTAATGTAAGAGCTCCAAAGATTTATGAAACAAACATTAAAAATCCAAAGTTAGTGTATGCTTCAATTAACTTTGCTGGAGTTAAAAAAGATTTTGATGATGAAAGAAAAACTATGGATTACTTTAAAGACTTTGGAATAGTTGAAGTTAATTTTGACAATGAAGAAGTAGCTAAAAAAGTTACAAACAAATTATTTGATAAGTATTACAAAAATAAAGTATTTGAAGGTTCAAATACTCAAACATCTGAAAAGTCAGTTAACTTCTTTGCTTCTGAGTTAATGAGTAGATATGATGTTGATCAAATTAATGACAGTGAAGAACACTTCTTTGTAGGGGGATACCCTACAGGAGATAATAGAAGTGGAGAAATCTCTTTCTCTATGAATCAAAAATATAGAAAGAGATATGACAGTAACTATAGAGCAAGTATTAATCCTACTCACAGTAAGTTAACTTACTTTAAAGAGATTAATGATAAAGAGAACTGGACAGGATATAACTTTACCAATGAACATGACCAAGTTGTTAAGGGCCACATGAATACAGAAAAGAATAAGAATCATTTCAAAACAACTAAGTTGCTTTGAAATAATAAATCCCTGCACACATGAGGTTATAGTTACTTGATAGACAATACTTTCCTAGGAGGAGGAGCTTCAGGAAGTATGGTATTGGATAAAGATGGAGGACTTCTAGGACTTTACACTAGATATGATGGTAAAGGATTTAACTATGCGGAAATTGAAGCTGTAAGAGGAAATCAAATTAAAGATAAAAATGGAAGAGTACTTGTTCCAAGTTTTGACTTAATTGCTGGTAAAGGAGGGGGACTATATTCTTACAGAACTCAATTGGAAACACACAAGAAAGATATGAAAACTTATTTGAGTTCAAAAGCCAACTGAAAATATAGTTAGTAATCTTTTTAATTAATTGGGCAGTAGCCCAATTAATTAAGTTAAGTAATTTTTTTATCTTTTAATTTAAAAAGATTATTTTTATTAACTCAAAAATATAGATATATTTTTATTAATGAAAAATATTTTTTACATTAATAAACATATTTAAAAAGCAAAAAATACATAATAAAAAAGATTTTTAAATATTTAAAAAATATTTCTTAGTGTTACTTAAGTTTCAAAAAATTTTTGAAATTTATAAATGTTTTTGATCTCTTCTTTTATAATTAGCTAAGATTTTTTGTCTTATTTTGATAAATAATTAACAAATAGCTTTGCCAATTAGTTTTCCAAGTCTTTTAAAAATAATTCTTGTTTCTGTTGGGGGAACTGGTGGAGTTGGTTATGCTGGTCGAGAATTCTATAAGTTTGTTAATAATAATTCCGAATTATTTGGTTTAAAAAATGGTGTTTCAGGAGAAATTTCTCCTGAAACAGATGAAAATAGAGATACTAAATTGCCCCCCCCAAGTGGAGGTTCTACAACTACCTTAGGCGATTCTTCAACAAGTTCCCACTTAGATGATCCTTCACAAAAACATAATCAAGCACAACCTGTAGTTACTGAAGAAGAGGCTTCAAAGGCCTCTCCAAAGGTATCTGTTGATAATTCTCTACCAAGTAGTAGTCCAGAAATAAAAATAGTATCTCAAGTTAGTCATCCACAACCGAAAGTTGAGCCTGTAGTAAATAAAGGTCCAATTATCGAAAATGATGTTGGTGACTGAAGTGAAAAGAATGGTAAAAACCAAGTTTATGAAGTTAGAGCTTCAAAACCTATAGAAAACAGACAATGAATGTCCGCAGAAGAAAAAAGAAAGATTGAAGATTGTAAAGATTGAGGATGGTGTTGAGACTTTAAAGATAACTTAGTAAGTTCAGGAAATATAAATCAAATGAAAGATTCCGAACAATTAAAGAAAGATGCAAAAATCTACAAAATGATTAAAGATCACACAGTTAAGTTATCTACTCCTTGTTCACAGGGAACAGGATGATTCTTGGATTTTGAACTCCCAGAAGATCCAAGTAAATATCCTACAAAGTGATTTGTAGCTACAAATCTACACGTAATTAGTGAAATTAAGTTCTTGAAGAGTGAATATGAAAATGTAGTGCTTCCAGTAACTGAGGAATCACTACATTTCTATCTAGAAAGAAATAAAAATTATGGAGGATGTGTTGCATTCCTAAAAGGAGATACTCCTAAGTTAGATCTTCTAACTGAAGAAGATGTGACTGAAGATCCTAGTTCTTATGAAGCTTCAAGATTTAAGTCAAGAGGTGGAGGATACTATCAAAATCATCCTCTATATATAGAAATGCAAAAGAATGCAGGAAAGGGAACTTCAGTTAGAGCTCCAAAAATTTATGAAGCTCGAATTGAAAATCCTAAGTTAGTATATGCAGCAATTAATTTTGCTGGAGATAAAAAGGATGTTAAGGATGAGAGAAAAACAATGGACTACTTTAAGGATTTTGGAATAGTTCAAGTTGATTTTCAAGATGAAGAAGTAGCTAAAAAGATTACTAACAAATTATTCGATAAGTACTACAAGAGCAAAGTATTTAAAGATAGTGGGGCTCAATCACCAGAAAAATCTATTAATTTCTTTGCTCCTGAATTAATGAGTAAATATACTGCAGAAGAATTAAATAACAATGAAGAAAATTTCTTTGTTGGTGGATATCCTGCTGGAGATAATAAGGGAGGAGAAATATCTTTCTCCATGAATCAAAAATATAGATGAAAGACAGAGCTTAAAGAAGGAAGATATGATAGTAAGATAATCTCTACTCACAGTAAATTAACTCACTTCAAGGAATATGACAGACTAAGACGTCTTCCAGGATATAACGTAACAAATAAATATGGAGATGTTATTAGAGGACATATGGGTTCAGAACAAAATAGTTATTACGATAACATCAAAATATTTTGAAATGGTAAATCTATGAATACTTGAGGATATAACTACCTAATAGATAATTCTTTCCTAGGGGGAGGAGCTTCAGGAAGTATGGTTCTAGATGAAAATGGAGGACTATTAGGTCTTTATACTAGATTTGCTAATCCAGTAAATTATGGTGTTGTTGAATCTGTAAGAGGAAGTCAAATTAAGGATGCTAGAGGAAGAGTAATTTTCCCAAGTTTTGACTTAATTTCTGGTAAAGGTGGAAAAATCTCTTCCTATAGAACTCAACTAGAAAAATATGGAAAAGGAATTAAAACTTATCTAAGCCAAAACTCTAACTGAAAATCTAATTAGTTTTTTCTAGATAGTTGGGCTAGAAAGCCCAACCTTTTATAGAAAAGTTAGAAATTAAATCACTAAAAACAATGAAATTTATTAATTACCTTTAAGTTAAGAGGGGAGGGGAATTCCCTCCCTCCATACTAAATTGCTAAACTTTGAAATTTATTTTTTATTGAAAATATATAAAAAGATTATTTTCTTTTTCAAAATAATTAATTTATAAAGAAATTAATACTTTTACAATAAACATTTATTTATCTAACTATTTAACTTAAAAATTTAATCTTTTTTATATTCCAACAATTAACTAATTTTTATAAGGAGTTAAAAATTTATTTTACTTCCCCTCAAGAATAAATTTTTTGAAGAAAAAAAGTATCAGAATTTTCTTTTTGACCTAGGATTCTTATCACCCTAAAACTTAAATCTTTTTGTCCTTTTAGTTTTGGTGAATAAGAATTTATTTTTCCTTTCTTTCTCCCCCTAGAAAATATGGAGATAAGGAAAAAACAAAAAACAACAATATTTTTTACTTAATTATTGTGTAAAAAACTAAACACTTATTGGTCTTCTTTAATCTCAACTTAATAATTAATCAATAAAGAAGTAAAAAGTGGTTATTGCCCCTTTTTTTACTACTAATTTATTTATTGATTTGATTTGGTTTTGGGTTAAAAAAATGTTTGAAAAATAAATAGTGCAGTCAACTCAAGGAAGCTCTCTTCTTGAGGCCAAATTGAGCCTATGGTGCTTGACGGCTATGTTCGGAATGGGTATAGGTATTTCCACCATAGTATCCTGACTGCACAAAGGTAATTAATTAAAAACTAATAACTATTTAATAAAAAGATTCTCATTAAATCTTTCGCATAATTAGTACCACTTAGCTTAATACATTGCTGTACTTACACTTGTGGCCTATCAAGGTGGTAGTCTGCCACCATGCTTATCTTTAAGTTCTACTTAAAGGGGGAAATTTTTTTGAGGTTAGTTTCACACTTAGATGCTTTCAGCGTTTATCTAATCCATACTTATCTATCCAGCAATGCTTCTGGCAAAACAACTGGTACAACAGCGGTATGTTCATTCCGGTCCTCTCGTACTAGGAACGAATCCTCTCAAATTTCCTGCAGCCGCTATAGATAGAGACCAACCTGTCTCACGACGGTTTGAACCCAACTCACGTATCTTTTTAATCGGCGAACAGCCGAACCCTTGGGAGCTGCTTCACCCCCAGGATAAGATGAGTCGACATCGAGGTAGCAAACAATCTCGTCGATATGAACTCTTGGAGATTATTACCCTGTTATCCCTAGAGTAGCTTTTATCCGTTGAGCGATGGCCCTTCCATTTGGAACCACCGGATCACTATATCCTAATTTCTTACTTGGTCGACTTGTTTGTCTCACAATCAAGCACACATATAGTATTACCCTTTCTGCGCGATTTCCATTCGCGCTAAGTGTACCTTTGAACGCCTCCGTTACATTTTGGGAGGCAACCGCCCCAGTCAAACTGCCCACCTAACACTGTCCATACACCAGATATATGGTTATATGTAAGCAAAAAGTCATTGAAATTGTGGTATTCCACTGTCGACTCCAACAACACTGGCGCATCGTCTTCCTAGTCTCCCACATATTCTCTAATATCAAAAACTCTTCACAATATCAAGCTGCAGTAAAGCTTCATAGGGTCTTTTCGTCCCGTAGCGGCAAGAGAGTGTCTTCACTCTCGCCAGGATTTCACCGAGCCTACAGTCGAGACAGTCAAGAGCTGGTTACACCATTCAAGCGGGACAGAATTTACCTGACAAGGAATTTCGCTACCTTAGGACCGTTATAGTTACGGCCGCCGTTCACCAGGGCTTAAGTTAGAAGCTTCAGCTAGTAAACTAGCCTAACAACCTTCTTTGACCTTCTGGCACCGGGCAGGTGTCGCCACATATACTTCATATTCGAATTTTGCATATAGCTGTGTTTTTGTTAAACAGTCCGCCCTCGTTCTTTACTGTGACCCTATCTTCCTGATAGGGCACTCTTTCTCCCTAAGTTACAGAGTTAATTTGCAGAGTTCCTTAACTGTAGTTGGCTCGCTAGCCTTAGGATATTCTCCTTGATCACGTGTGTTCGTTTTCGGTACGAATACCCTGAGTTTATGTTTAGAGTCTTTTCTCGAAAAGCGATTGTCAGTAACTTTCTCTAGTGTCGCCACCAGAGATCGTATTCGTTCCTCACAATGTATGCTAAGGTGATTTTCATCCCTAGCTTGCTTTGAAACTTAAAAGGAAATCCAATAATCCTCTTACCTCAACCTCTTTTGTCCACCCATTAACAACTCAAGGTAGTACGGGAATATTAACCCGTTGTCCATCAGTTACGTCTTTCGACCTCACCTTAGGATCGACTAACCCGAGGAGGACGAACCTAGCCCCGGAAACCTTGATCAATCGGCTAGAAAGATTCTCACTTTCATTCGTTACTTACGCCGGAATTCTTACTTGTATAAAGTCCATCTGTGCTCTCGCTCAAACTTCAACCCTTATACAACATTTGTCTACCACTCATAATCTTTAAAAAATTTTGAATCCAAAAATTCGGTATTAAGCTTAGCCCCGTTATACTTGCGGCGCCAAAAAACTAGACTAGTGAGCTATTACGCACTCTTTAAATGATGGCTGCTTCTAAGCCAACATCCTAGTTGTTTATGAATTTTGACTTCCTTTTCCACTTAGCTTAATTTAGGGACCTTATTTGTTGGTCTGGGCTCTTTCCCTCACGACTATAAAGCTTATCCCAAATAGTCTCACTGCCAAAGTAAAATGACTGGAATTCAGAGTTTAATTCTATTTAGTACACAGCGAAGTGCCCTTATAGATTTAGTGCTTTACCTCCAATCATCAATTTATTTGACGCTAGTCCTAAAACTATATCGACAAAAACCAGCTATCAGGGAACTCGATTGGAATTTCACCTCTATCCACAAGTCCTCCGCTATCATTTCAACGACAGTCGGTTCAGTCCTTCATCTGGTTTTATCCAAATTTCAACCTGCTCATGGATAGCTCGTCCCCTTTCGGGTCTATTGCAACCTACTTAACGCCCTATTAAGACTCGCTTTCGCTCCAGCTCCACCCTCTTAGGCTTAACTTTGCAACTTGCAATAACTCTCCGGCTCATACTTCAAAACGCACGCCGTCACACATTAATGTGCTTCGACTCTTTGTAGGCTAGTAATTTCATGTTCTATTTCACTCCCATATCTGGGTTCTTTTCATCTTTCCTTCACAGTACTTGTTCACTATCGGTAAATGATTAGTATTTAGGCTTACCCCATGGTCGGGGCAGATTCAAACAGGGTTCACATGTCCCGCCCTACTCAGGATTCCTTAAGCTTTCTTCGTGTTTAATATACGGGGCTATCACCCTTTATAGCGTCACATTCCAATGATCTTCTACTACAGTCCAAAATAGCTTTAGTAAGGTCCTACAACCCCAGTTAATCGTCTAGACTTACTGGTTTAGCCTCTTCCCCTTCCGCTCACCACTACTGAGGGAATCACTTCGTTTTCTTTTCCTTCGGCTACTGAGATGTTTCACTTCGCCGAGTTCGCCTTATTACATTATTTAATTCACGTAATAATAGTAGAAAGATTAGTTTCTACTGTATTTCTACATTCGGAGATTACCGGATTATGGTCTCTAATCGACTACCCGATACTTTTCGCAGATTTGCACGTCCTTCATCGCCTATCATTTCCAAGAAATCCTTTACTAGCCCTTAATAATTTAATTGAGAATCTTTGTTATTAAGTTATTAATTTCTAATTAATTGTCAAAAATCGTAAAAAACAGCACTATTCCGGTAAGGTCACACTAAGGTGTCCTACCAGACTAGGCAAGTTACTTTTTTATTTTAAGAAACTTACCTACTGACCTTATTTTTTCATTTTTTATATTTTCCAAGTATTTTCTCCCCACTATCTGTGAGTATTCTCCCCTTATTAGTTTTGGAAATATAACCCTTACTTACTAGGTAAGGTTCTATTTTCTTAATTAATGTAGATTCATCTATATTAGTTCCCTGAACTATAGATTTAATTCCAGAAGTAAAGTTCAAACTTTCCTTCAAAAAATTTAGATACTTTATATCTGTTTCAGTTAATCCCATATAGATAAATCCACATTCTTTTATGATTTCTTGAATTTCACATTCATTATTAATAGTTTTGTAGTCCAAAACCCTTCTCAATATTCTATTTGCATTTCTAGGGATTCCCCTAGAGTTGTAAACAATAGTTAGTATTTCTTTTTCGCTGAGTTCTAAATTTCACATCTTAGTAACTCTCTTAATTAGAACTATTAATTCTTCTTCTGTATAGCAATCAATGAAGAAGACATATCCAAATCTTTCTTCTAGAGCTTTTGGTAAAGCTCCTAAATTTGTGGTAGCAGCAATTAGAGTGAATTTAGGTAAATTAACTCTAATTGTTTTAGAGTTGTAATTTTTTCCAATTAGTAAATCGAGGACATTGTCCTCGAGAGCTGAATACAACATTTCAGAGTATTCCAATTTAAGACTGTGAATTTCATCAATGAATAAAACATCAAAGTCATTGAGTGAATTGAGAATACCTATTAAATCTGGAAGAGTTTGAATATTTGTTGATGGAACAATTTTTATATTTACTTCCATTTCATTAGCTATTATTTGTGCTAATGAAGTTTTACCGACCCCAGGGGGTCCGTAAAGTAAAGTGTGTTCTAGAGGTTTATTTAATTTTTTAGCCACTTCTATTCCAATCCGAAGACTCTTTACTATTTCAGGTTTTCCAATGAACTCGCTAAGGTTAGTAGGTCTTGTGTGTAGTAAATCTAAATTCATGATTTACTACTAGTGATATTTGATTTGAGATATTGTTTTTAAACATTCATTAATTAGCGAATTGAAGTCATTCTTCAATTCAGTATCGCTTTCTCTAATAATGTCTAGAGCTCTTTTTATGTCATCAAATTTGTATCCAATTTTTATTAGAGAAGAAATAACTTCCTTCTCTTTACATTCTTTGGAATCAGAATAACTGGATGAAGAATGTTTATTAAAAGAATTTTTTAGTGACTTCATATTTTTTATTGAGTAGATAAATAAATTAGCTATTTTCAGATTGAATCCCCTTAGTTCAGCTAGTTTTAGTCTTTCTTCACGTTCTGCCAAGAAGTACATCATATTTCAGTCATTAGTTAATATGGCTTGAGCTGTTTTACAACCTATTCCTTTTATCGCCAATAGACTGTTAAATAATTCAAATTCTTTTTCAGAAAGAAAACCAAATAATTGGGAAGTTATTTGATTTTTAGTGTCTAGCTTAAATTCTCGGAACACATAAATTAAATGCTCTTCTTGCTCCTTAATGGAATAAGTATCAGCAAAGTTTATTTTGTAACCCTTTCCATTACTTTCAGCAATTAAATAATTTTTGTGCACTGAGATAATTTGACACTTTAAGTAGTACATATTTTTTTCTTTTCACTCTCTTAATGTCTTAGTTTTTCGAAAAAGTAAGAATTTTCAGCCAATAATTGGCTGAAAAGACTTTCCCGCTAAGAACTAGATAGCTAGGTTAGATACTTTAATTCTTCTAACTCTCTGCAAATTAGTGAAGCATATTTTTGCTTCACATCTTTTAAGTCTTGATCTATTTGTTCTATTATTTGCTTTTTCTCCGGAAACTCTGGAGTAGATCAAGTCTTAATAAAAGCAAGAGCTTTTCTTATTGTTTTCTCTGTTAGGGAATAGTAAAGTTCAAAGAAGTCTTTCATTGAACTTACTTCTATTTCCTCCCCCTCTTGAAGTGATAAATATTTTGTTTTCTGAACAATTAAATCACTTCTGAAATTTGCAATAACTTCCTTAAGTTCCAAAAAGAAAGGAATTTCTTTTTCGGAAAAACCTAATTGATAATTCTCGAAATATTGAAATAAAAAGGGAGTTTCCCAATCAGATAATTTCTGAGAAATTAATTGCAAATCTCTATTAGACTCTCTAAGTTTTTGAATTATTTCAACTATTTTTGAGAATTCCCCAGTTAAGTCTTTTGGAGTCGAGAGTTCTCGCCTAAGAGAAGCTATTTCGATTTCAATACTATCCTCCTGCGGAAGAATAGCCTTGACATTTATAGCTTCTATATATTTTTGCTTAGCTCTCTCAATAATTTCAGACTCAAATTGAGTCTTCTCTATTGAGTCATACAGACTAAATATTCTTGATAACTGAAGAAAAGCGAAGTCATATTTGATATCAGAAAATAAAAATATTTTCTGAGTTCTCTGATCTCTTTGGAATAGACCATCCAGAAGAAAGTGAACTATTTGGTTCACTGAAATAATGTCAGTAATATATTTTTCTTCTTTTTTTCACAAATCTCTTCAATTACCTTGAATTCACTCAATGTAATCTACAGGTTTTGGTAATTGAATTAAAGAGCCAGAACAATAAAGCTCTGATAAGTCTTTATTATTCCCATAATCTATTGGTAGAATATGGGAATTTAATTCATATTTCAGCATTTTCTGAAATAGCTTTAGAGCTGCATTCCTACCAGCTTGGTCATTGTCCATAATAATTACTAATTTTTTTGAGGGTAACTTGGTCAATAAACGAAACCCATTGTCTGACATTTCACTCCCTAGAAGTGCAAAGCAGATAGATTCTGGAGAAATTAGTTGAAATGACAAAAGATCAAATATACCTTCAAAGAGGTATATGAAAGAATCTTCTGAAACCCTATTGATTTCAGGGAGATTGTAGAGTAAATTAGCTTTTTTAAATAAGAGAGTTTCCCTTGAGTGAATATATTTTGCTTCAGAAAGATTAGAGTTCCCTAATCTTCTGGAAGTAAATCCAATTATTTCCTGATTTTGAGAAAAAATTGGAAATACTATCCTATTTTGAAAAATAGGAAATATTTTTTCAGAAGTTCCTGAACTTTTACTAAAAATTCCTGTTTTTAAGAGGAATTCATCACTTATGAATTTGAATTCCTCAGAAATTTTTCTAATTTGTTCTATTGAATTCATTAATTTCTCCCCCGCGGGAGAAAACCCTATCTTAAATTTCTGAATTAAGAAATCACTTAGTTTTCTTTCTTCTTTTAGATATTGAAGAGCCTCCCCCCCTTCTTCTGAATTTAGAGAGTTAATGAAAAATTCAGAAACAAAATTATTGAATTTGATTAATTGTTGCTTAAATAAATAGTCTTTGGAATTGAATTTGATTGAGCTAAGTTGCTCAATCGGAAACTTTAGTAAAGTGTGAGCTTTAAAAACAGCTTCATTAAAAGGAATATTTTCCTTCTTCATAACGAAGGAAATAGCATCTCCAGTGACTCCACAGGAGAAACACTTAAATATATTTTTTTCTTCAGAAACAGAAAGAGATGCTCTTGTGTCATCATGGAATGGGCAAATTGCTCAGAAATTTCTACCCCTCTTTTCGAGGGATAGATAATTCTGAATTACTTCTTTTACCTTATATTTCTTCCTGTCTAAGTAGCTCTTTTGAGACACTTAGACAGGAAAGTATATATTCTTTCAATTCATTTTTATTAACTCTTACTTGTTTCCCATTATCTCTAATTCTTAAAGTTACAGAAAAAGCAGAACTATCCCAGCTTCCCCCTTCAAAATCTAAGGTTAAACAATAAAAAGTTCCTATCTCATCTTGTTTTCTATATCTCTTACCTATAGAACCCTTATGGGAGAGAATAACTGAGAGACCAAAACTCTTTAGATATTCAACTAGTTTATAGGAGCAATTTAATTGCTCCTTTGTAAGTGGTAGTACAGCAAACTTATAAGGAGAAAGAGAAACCGGGAGGGAAAGAGTTTTTCACTTCTTTCCATCTATATCTATTAGTTTTTCCTTGATAACAGCTAGCATTAATCTATTTAGTCCCACTGAGTGTTCCACTACAAATGGGACTAAAGTTTTGGAATTTTCTTCTACTTGGAAGTGAAGTTTTTCTCCAGAATATTCTTGGTGAGACTTTAAGTCAAAGTCTCCCCTATTAGCTATACCTCATAATTCTTCTTTACCGAATTCAAAATTGTAGTGAAGATCACAATTTTGAAGTGAATAGTGAGGTAATTCTTCTTTCGGAACAGATTCAAAAGAAAAAGAAGAAGGAGAAAATTCAAAAACTTCTGTTAGGAATTTTCTAATACTTTCTACTTGTCTTTCCAAAGTTGATTGTGCATCTTCTGGATGCACAAATTCCTCAAACTCTAGTTGTTCAAACTCTTTAGTTCTAAAAATAGTTTTTTCTGGAGAGACTTCATTTCTGAAGGCTTTTCCAGATTGAGCAACACTAAAAGGTAAATTGACTTTAGAGTTAAGTGCAATTAACTTGATATTTGCGAATATTGTTTGAGCCGTTTCAGGTCTCAAATAATATTTGTCAGATTTAAAAATCATTTGAAATTTTTTAGGTTCAGAAAAGTCAGAAGAGTTACACTTCTGACATTTTTCTAATTTACCTTCTAATTCATATCGAACATTACAGGACTTACACTCCACTAATGTTTTTTCAAAGTTTTTTATATGTCCAGAAGCTTCCCATACCTCTCTAGAAGTTAGAAGATTTCCTTCATAAAGGAAAACATCTTTTCCCTTAGTTACAAAAAAATCAACTCATTGATTTTTTATATTGTTTTTCAGTAAAACTCCTATGTGACCATAGTCTCAGGAGTTTTCTAACTTATCATAAATAGAGCTGCTGGGATATATAAATCCCTTTTCTATTAGGTATTTTTCTATAGTAGACAAATTTAACTTAGTAGTTTAAATTTGTTTGATATTGCATTCCAGTAAGAGCAGTCTTAGCTGATCTACTTGGAAGAAGTAGCTTTTCTTTAAAGGAAGTAAAGTGAAGTTTTTGATTTAGTTTGAAAATCTTTCAAACTATAAAGGATGAGAAAGTTATAGCTGGAATTAAAGCTATATTTCTCATAACAAAGAATTGTTCATAAGGTAGAGTAGAAATCTTTATATCGAATAGTGGTAGAGTTATCAAATCTACCAATATATAAGCTATAAAGTTTAGAGCTGTAATTCTAAAAATGATATTTCATTTTTTAGCTGAATCTGAATGTCTGATAAAGAATTTTTTATCAGACATTAATAGAGTAGTTATTAGTCCTATAACTATTGTTCCCAGAATAGTTGATAGGAATGCTGGGAAGAATCATGATGGGAAATCTATAGATTTAGAGAATATATTTAGTGCTATTGTGTCAGAGCCACTATTGTGTTTCAATACTGACTTATAGAAGAAAAAGTAGAAAGTAACACTAGTAATTGTTAGTAGTCCAATTACAAACATTGTGTTTTGTCAGTATTTAACCATTGTTCTAGATTTTTTATGTTCATCTCGCAACATGAATATAAATCCTCCTAGGAAGCCATTAAAAATGGCTGCTAATAAATATCCATAGTTAAATACTGAAGAAGTAAGAATTACTGTTAATAGGTCTGTCAAAAGACCTATTAACATACCTATAACTGGTCCATAGAGACTTCCACCAATCTTTATAAGTATTGTTTCAATTAATAGACGACTTCCCGGATAGATTTGAAACACAACACCTAAAAGGTTGTGAGTCAAGAAAATAATTGCAAATATTATTGCTGTATTTGCAGCAATAATCATTGCAATGCTGGAAATAGTATTGATATTTAGACTTGGGAATATCAAATAATTTTTTTGACATCAAAGTCTAAAAAATAACTTTTTAAGACATAAAAGTAATGTAAAGACTGCTAAAACTAGGCAGGCTCAAAAAAGTATATCACTCCCACTTAGGAGGCCATTGCTGGCCGCCTGAAAATTTAGATCTAAGTGAAGTATTGCTCTAGTAGGCTTGTAAGTTGATCTTCATCCTTAAAGCCTAGGTGCTTTTCTACTTGATCTTTATTTAAAGAAGAGAAAACAAGAGTAGGAATAGAAGATACTTCATATTTTCTAGCTAATTCTGCAAATTGAGTTACATTAACTTTTACAAATTGGATAGTATCTCTAAATTTATCACTAATAGATAGTTTTTCTAGTACAGGCATCAATTGTCTGCAAGGAGGACACCAATCAGCATAAAAATCTATAACAACATTTCCTTTCTCAAGAAGTGTATTTAGTTCTTCTTGAGAATTAATAGTAATCATGAATATATTAGGAAATATTCATTTTTAAAGAACTAAGGTCAATTAGTTGTTCTTTCTTCAAAGATTCTGGAATTTTTTCTATTTCATATTCTACTGTAAGAGGTAATTCAATCATTAAGTTAGGAGGTAATACTCTCTTAAAACTAGCATACTTATCATTCTCGAAGAAGTGAGAATCTTTTAAGAATGATAAGTCAAACTTAATAACTACTTCTTTAAGATACTCACTTTCACAGTTTTCATTCATTTTCTTAAGTACTAGTAGTTGTTTATTTTGTTCCCTTAATCATGAATAATCTAATAGTATCTTTTTAGCTCTGTAACTATCTAGCTTATTGAAGTCAGCAAAGAAAGTTAGACCTCTAAAAGTTCCTTCAAACTTAAATACATTTTGGTGTGAAGGAACTTGTTGTTTCAATTTAGAGGTACATTTCTTGATTTTGGATTTTGTATAGGATTCAATTTCAAGCAAGAAATTGTAAGTTAATATGTGTCTCGCCTCAGGTGAGACAAAATAAATTTTTTCTAGTTTAGCTAGATTTTTTTCTGGGTTGTAATTGAAGTGGTAGTAGAGAGAAAGATTTTTAGGATCAGCTGATAATCCTAAATAGTTACAAGAGTATACGTGATACTCTGTGAATTCTCTAAGAGCTTCTCTTAGAGAAATATTAAATTCATTATGGATCTTTTCGAAGAAGAGATCGACACTTTCCTGTACGAAGGAAAGAGTGTCAGGAAGTAGTTTTTTTGCTGGAATCTTTAGTTAGTTTCTAGTAAGTTTTGAGTGCACCTATAGCTTAATTGGATAAAGCATTTGACTTCGGATCAAAAGAGTATAGGTTCGAGTCCTATTAGGTGTGCCATTTAATAATTTGATTGTTATTCTCCCCTTTGAGTTCTTCATCTAGTTTTTGATTCTTCAATTAAAGAAAGAGTAAATTCTAGAGAGATAAAGTTTCCAAGGGAAACTTTCTTATTCTCTAGTTGCTTGTAACTTTCAAAAAAGTTTCTTAATTCAGCAATTCAGTGTTGAGGAACATCATCTAGAGAATTTATATGTTTTAGTCTTGGATCCGCATCCATAATTGCAATAACTTTTCAATCTTGTTCTCCAGAATCTACCATTTCTAGAGAACCAAGAATTTTGCAATCCAAATAAGTTCCTGGAGTTACAGAGAAATTAGATAGCACTACTACATCTAGAGGATCTCCATCCTCTGCTAGAGTATCAGAAATATATCCATAGTTGTGCGGATATACCATTGAACCAAATAGTACTCTATCTAGTTTCAATTTGCCATCAACACACTCATATTTAAGATTGGAGTGCTTTGCAATTTCTATAAAGCACTCCACTATATTATTTTTTGACATACTAATTTAAGTTTTTACTAACTTAAATTTAAATGTTTAATAATAAATAATATATTAGGACTTTTGTTTAATAAGATCTTTTAAAAAGCATTATTTTGGTAGTTTCTTTGTACTAATTTGCTATTAGGACTAAGTAAACTTAAAGCTCTTTTAATTTTAGGTTTTAGCTCCGCTAGTGCCGGAGCTATTAGTATTCCTCCAATTCTTGTAGGAGATAGTTTTGAAGAATTTTTATTTAGAGAATTTAATCCAGCTCCAGAAAAATATGCTATGCAAGGGGTAGAGAATAGTGACTCAGATAGTAATGGAGTAAGTTACACAACAGAAACTAGAAAATTTTCTAGTTTCCCTGAAGTTAAGGTATCTAATTCTGAATTAATTAGGGGAACAAAGAAATATAACAATGGAAATTATGTTTTGTATTTTGGGGCAGATTCCTGCCCCAACTGTACAAACTTCTTATATAACTCTATAGAGTCTCCTAAGACTTGATTAGGAGCCAACAAAAATGTTTATAGAGATGGTATCTTTTATGAAACTTACTCTTTATCAAAAACAAAGAGTAAGTTGAGAGATTTGAAATTTATTTTCTTCAGTGATGAGATACCTTCTATGGATCACAGAAATAATGACGATTTAGCTGGAATTCCCTGACATAAGTGAAGTACAACCTTATTAAGTCAGGGAAGAATAAAGGATGACTATATCAGATACGATAAGTCAGCAGTTAATTTTAGAAAGATTCACTCCCTACTTATCTATTACTTTGGAAACAAAGTAACAGGCATTCCTGTAGTAATTATTTACAAAGAGGGAATTCCTTTTGTCTTGCATCAAGACAAAATAGAGGAATTAGAAAAAGATAAAGAGAGAACTTCAAAGAATGTAGGTAGTTTGACTGAATCTACTGCCGATAATAGAGACATAATACTTAGATATGACTTGTTTAAGCATTTAAATTACATCTTTGAAAGCAAAATAATCTGGAGCTAGTAGTTTAGGTCTTTAGAAGTTAAAAAAGCTTTTTATGCTTTTTTAACTAGATCTTTCCATTAATAGAGTGAAAAGACTTTATGGATATTTAAAGAAATGAGAAAGATATCAGAATCTGAAAAGAAACTAATTGTAGGGGGAGCAGGGAGGAGAAGATATTCTCCTCTTTCCTCTAAACCTAAGAGTGGAATAGTTAACTGTAATACTAGATTCCATAATATTTCCTTACTAGCTTTGTCTAGTATTCCAGGACTAATTACTTTAGGTGAGGAAATTTATTCTTTCTTCTTCGGTGACAAAGGAAATGCAAAACAAGTTTCTTCACATTTCAGTCCAGTAGGGAGTGGATATTATGGAAATTATTCGGGAGGAGGCAGTAATGCCTCCAATAGAAGAGATTTCTTCTCTTATGCATCAGAAGCCCTGAGACCAACAATTAGATTCTCGCCTTATTACTACAAGAGCGGAATATCCTTTGGAGTACCTTGAGCAGTCTAATAAAAGTGAAAAAGTTAAGTATTAATGAAAAGAAAATAATTAGAGGGGGCGCAGCCTCTCTAATGGGAATAGCTACAGGAATACTAACTTTTTCAAGTTTGGCAAATCTAATAATGGACTTAATTAATAGATATTGAAAAAGAAAGCCAACAATTGTTGAAACAAGTGTGCATGAAAATTGTTTCAATAATCCTGAATGCTATCTTCCTAAAATGGGATTTCAGCGAAATCCAGAAGATTTACAAGAAAATAGAATAACTTTCCTTTAGGCTTTCACTCCTTCCCCTTAACGGGGAAATAAAGGAAAACTAATTAATAATTAATTCCAAGAACTTTTTCTTCTTCAACAACTGTTTCATAATGTCTCTTTCTGGATCTAATAAATACACCATATAGTTTTCCATAAAGTCTTCCAAGTCTTCAACTCAATTTAGCTAGACAGAAAGAGAACATAGTTGAGAAGCAGCAAGAAGATATTGCTGCAAGCAATATTAAAAGGAATACAGCATAAATAATTTCATTTAGCCTGAATGCTAGCAACAATACTAAAGCTACAGCTAGCATTCCAACATAGTAAGAATTACCTTGTCTAATAATTCACTTCAATCTATTGGATTGAATTTTCAAAAATAGTTTTTGATCTTCTATCTTATTGTTATTTCCTGTCAATTCATTTGAAAAAGACAGCGAACTCATTCAAAGAATAATTAGCATCATAAAGCTAATGAAAGATATTTCTGGCATTAGCTCAGAAATCTTAAATGGAAATAGCATAAGGAAAAAGAATTTAACTCCAAATAGACAAATTGATGAAATTAAGAAAGCTAAAGCATTGAGAGAGCCAAATCTGAAAATAGAGTAAAAGAACAAAGGAATTAGAGATCAAAGAGATAGCTTCACTGCTGTTTGCAGTGAAGGCATCTTAGAAAAAGCTTCAGTAGTTTGAATTTCATAATTCTTAATTTCTTGAGTTTGTTGGCCATTTTGCACGCCATTACCATTTGTGGTACCTTTTAATTTTTCAATTATTTGATCTAGTGATAATCCTTCAGGAAATAGATAGTATAGAAGGGAAATTGAATTCCCATTAGCTTTAATGTCTTTAGGAGCTTCAGACAGTGTCTTATATTTTCCTTCAAAAGTTTTTAAAGCTTCGGTGATAGTCCCATTAGCTTTGGAATCAATTGACAGCAATTGATTATTTTTGAAAAACTCAGGATAATGAAGATTTGCTCCTCCAATACACAAAAGTATTCCAAGAATACCTAAACAGATAAGAAGAGGAGAAAAATTCTTTCTAATTTTTCTAACAGGCTTATCTATTGCTTCATCTTCATTACCCAATAAAAGAGAATATTTAGGATTAGATCATTGTCTTGCAGGGAGAATAGAGTTTCTTTGATCCTCCAAAGAAAGAATTAGTTTTGGAAGATAAAAGTTAGAAAACAATCATCAAAGAGCAGTAATACATAGTATTCCTAAAACTACTAAAAGTCCTAATTCTTTAAGAGTTGAAGGAAATAAAAACACAAAAAGTGATCCCGGAATTAACAGCAGAAGTGTTAATTCATAAAGATATAAGTTATGTTTTTTTCTAGCTAGCAAAATTGCTAGCTTGACTGTATAGATTTTCTTTAGGAGATATTTTTGCGCAAACTTAAAGAAGTGAATTACTTTTAAGTGCCCAAAGAGAGATAGAGCTACTGCCCCAAAAACTGTCTCCCTACTAAAGGGAAGGCCAGCCAGCATAAATAGATTAAATATGGAAAATGCTGAAACTGATAGAAAGGCTGAGGTTACCAGCCCAGGTAACCTATATTTAGTTCATGTGACAAAAAGTAATAATAAGACAAATATGAAGCAAGGGATTGAACCCTCCATATTTGCCTTAAATTACTTTATTTTTCACAAAGTATTCTTCCCTGATAATTGGGTAATCCTTATCAGGAGAATTAGTAAAAGTTAATGAAGGTCACTGATCTTTGTTGCTATTAGTTGTTCTTAATGTGAAATTCTTAATACTGTAATTCTTAAATAGGTCTAATACTTCATTAACTTTTCACTCACTATTTATTCTTCTGTCTGGAGTAATAGTAACTTTTACATTACTATTAAATTCATTTCCACCTTCTAGGGCATAAAGCGCATCAGGTCCTGATGCATAAGTAATGTAATTAGGGAAAAAGGATTCAAAACCTAGTTTGTCACCTCCTTCAAGTACTTGCAGGAGATGATCTTTGAAAATAGTGATTTTGTCTCCTTTTTCTTGAAGGAGGTTGTATATCTTATTGATATCTTCAGAAGATATTTCTTGGGGAGCAAGACTTTGTTTGTCTTGCTTATTAGATCAAATACTACTGTAGTATAGGGAGAAGAAATTCTTCTCCTCTTCAGTTAATTTCTTGTAAAGAGATTTAACTTTCTTTTTAATCTCATTTTTTTGAGTTTGTTCTTTTTCGAGTAAATCTCTTATTGAGCTATGTTTTTGAAGATTTGTTTGATTAAAGAATCAAATATGGAATCCTAAATTGAGCTTTAGTCTCAGAAGATCCTTATCTAATCAAACAAATCATCTTTTAGCCCCAATAGATTCAGAAGGGTAGTAAACCAATTTTTTAATTTCGTTTTGATCAATCTTTACTCCCTTGAAGTAAAGATCTATAGCTTCTTGGTTTAGAGCATTCTGAGCACTTTTTGTATATTGGGGCAAAAAGTTCTCAGTTTTTATTAGCTCCTTAAAAAGATTTCCAGAAGTTAATTCAGAGTCTGATGATTTTTTTTCATAGTATCTATCAACAGTAATCTGATTTAGTCTTACTGTTTTTAGTCATTCAAGTTCTCTATGATCTTCTAATTTCTCTTTGTGAACTTGAATGTAAAAGTTAGGATTACCTTCTCCCTCCATGTTGGAAGTAGCATATTGAGTTATTTTGTTTACAAAAGCAGGATAAGAGTAATACTTTTTGTAGTATCCCTCTATTCTCGCTTTGTCCTCATCAACTAAATGAGTTTTTTCTTTATTAGTTGATGAAAATAATGGCAATCTAAAGAAATAGTGATATGTTCTATTGGGGGATTGAATGCTATCGGAAGCATTCTTAATTATTGGGGCAGAAACTGAAGAGAAAATGGCCGTTGTAGTAAGTCAAAGAGGTAATTTTGCGGCCATTTTCTTAGAAGTCTAGAATTAGTTCTACGCTATTGAAAATTGAGGCTTCAAGAACATAAATTTTTCTATTATAAATAAATTTATAATTTAATTGGTTTTCGGGGGTTTTGGACTACCAATTTATAATTTACCTGAAATTTTTGACCCAAAGTATTGAATTTATTAACTTATTAAATAACTAAATTATGCCTATTTTTCCTTTACTAGCGAATGGAATTAAGCTCTTTCTAGTACTTGGTGTTGGCCTTGGAGGCCATCAAATTTATGGAGTTGTTTCAGGAAAGAACTTTATGGATGATGGATATTTCTATCATCTTGACAAGATGTCATCTAATGAAGGAAAAGCAAAACTAGGAGAAAACAAAGTTTATAACCAAGATTCAGTGGTGGATGGAAGAGCTAACTATATGTATAGCAATGATTGAAAAGAACATCATGCAGAAAAAGTTGATTTTCACAAAGATTGAGGATTTACTAATAGAATGAGAGCCTTAAGAGAAAGTAATTATGAACAAGAAAGCAATATATATAAATTAATAAAGGATCACACACTTAAATTGGTGATGCCTTGTCAATCAGGTACTGGTTGACTTTTAGATTTTGAATTACCACAAAACGGCAAATATCCTACTAGATGATTTATAGCTACAAACTTACACGTTATTAATAAGTTTGTATTCAAAGATAATCCTTATGGAGCTTCACTTCCAATAACTGAAGCTTCTAAGTGAACACACTTACCTAGTTATTACTCTTATTCAAGATATCTAGGTAATGGATATAAAAATTACTTAGATAGCTGCCAAGCATCTATCTACAATAAGACTTCTGAACTAAGACTATTCACAGAAGAAGATGTAAATGATAGAGAGCATAATGATTTAGGAAATCAAGTTTCTCACTATTATCAACAGAATAATTACAACTACAACCCCCTAAGTGACTTCTTAGGGGGTTGAAATAATTGATCATCTTTCAATAATTGAAGCTCTATCGAAAGATTCCAAAATCAACCAAGAATTTATACAACTACAGTTAAGGATCCTAAATTGGTTTACTCAGCAGTTAACTTCTTGGGCCCTAGATACACAGTATCAGGACATCAAGTAGATAAAGAAGATTACTTCAAGGACTTTGGTGTCCTAGAAGTTAATTTTGAAAACGAAAAACAAGCAAAACTAATAACTAATAAGGTATTTGATAAGTATTACAAAGATAAGCTAAATGGAAATCAACAGGTAAGTCAAGAAAGAAGAAGGGCAAAAAGAAATATTCAATCTGTCAATTTAGACCAAAACAAAGTCAATTACATTGACTTTTTTGCTCCTGAATTGATGAGTAAATATACTCCTCAACAATTAGCAGAAGGTAAAGATAATTTCTTTATTGGTGGTTATCCAGGATCAGTAGAAGAAAATCTTTCTTTCTCTATGAATCAAAAATTCAAAGTAGTTGATAGAGGAAGATATTATAGCCCTAATTACTGAAGTTGAAGAAATTACAATGATGTAATTACTGCAGAACCTACAAAAAGTAAGTTAACTTACTTTAAGAATGATAGAAGATATTTCCTACCTACTGATTACAACTTAACTAACAGTAAGGGAGGAATTATTCCTGGTCATGCTGACCTAGCAGCAATTGATAGAAATTCAGATTCTTCAAAAATAAATTGAAATGGTAAAGAATTATCTGGTTGGGGTTACAACTACCTAATTAACAATACTTTCCTAGGAAGCGGAGCTTCAGGAAGTATGGTATTAGACCAAACAGGAGCTCTGTTAGGCCTCTATAGAATGTATAACCCAGGTCTTAACTATGGATTTGTAGAGCCTGTTAGAGGTAGTTGAGTAGTAGAGGAAAAAACAGGAAAAGTTATTCTTCCTGGATTTGACTTAATTGCAGGAACAGGAAAAAATGTAGTTTCTTATAGAACTCAAATGGAAAAAAGATTTAATTCAAGTCTTAAAACTTATTTAAGTTCTAAGAACTGAAATCTTAAGCAAAAGTAATTTAAATAGCTTAGTTGGGATTTAACCCAACTAAGCTATTTAAATTAACTTATAAAAATAAAAAGATAAGTTAAAAATATGTTTTGATCTTTACAGTCCAAATTCTGGAGAAGAGGATTAACTAGAACTAAGCTTTACACCACTTGTGCATTCCTGGGGGGGGCGCAATAGTCATTGGAATCGTTGGTTCCGAAATGACAGAAAAACTTATATCTACTAGTTCCACTAGTTTAGCAAGAACAATTAGTAGCTGGTTTCCACCAGCTACTGATCAACAAGTTCAACAAGAACAGGAATCTGTTGATTTGTCTGCTCAAGCTTGAGCGGCTTTAACACTAATTTCCACAACAACATTTGAATATGTGAAGCATTTTGTCCTAGAAACCAAAAGGATTATAGAGGAATTTTCTAATTGAAAAATGTGAGAAAAATGAAGATCAATTGATTTAAAGCAAGTATGAGAGAACTGTGTCAAACCCCTTTGAAATTCTTGTGCTATGATACTAGGACTTAAATATCAAAACATTTATAAAGTAGATTCAGGAATGATTAGGAAATTAATAATGTATCTATATGAAAATGGAGAATTAGGACTAAAAAACTTTTTAGTATTTAGCATCTGGATAGATGCTCAAGCACAAATTAAATCAAAAAATAATCAAAATAGTAGTGGAGGCCCAACAACTATTTCGAAAGAAAATATGGACGTCTATTTAGCTTATGCTGAAAATCTAACTAGAAAAAAATTAGGAAATAATTGATCACAATTCGAAAATCCTTTTGAAAAATTTCAGCAAATTATTGATAGTCAAAAGTAATAATTAAATAAATGTTTAAAGTAATGCAAACAACCAAACTGTGGTTTGGTGGTAGCTTATCGCAAACCAAACTTTGTGTAACTTGTGCCGCTATCGTGGGGGGGGCTTTGCAACCAGCTTAATAACGAGAGAAACATTATCTAATGATCTTTCAAGTGTCGCAATTAGCATTTGAGGAAAACTTAAGGAATGGTTTCCCTATCCTCAAGAAAATAATGTAGATCAGCCACAACAGCAGCAAGAAACTGCTGATTTTTCTTCTAAAGCTTGAGCAGCTTTAACTTTTATTCCTGAAAAAATATTTGAATATTTAAGTTATTTTGTTTTAGAAACTAAAAGCACAGTAGAACAATTTTCTAGTTGAAAAATGTGAAAGGAAAACAATTGAAAATCTATAAATTTACAACAAGTTTGAGAAAATTGTGCGAAACCAATTTTCAATTCCTTTTCTTTAATAATTGGGCTGAAATATAAAGATCTATATACAGTAGATTCTTGATTTTGATGAAGTCTACTTGTTTATTTATATAAACATGGAAATGAAGGGTTAAGAAATTTCTTATTCTTTAGTATTTGGATAGATACGGAAGCTAAGGCTAGACAACAAAATGCATCTTCCACCAATTCTCAACAAGTAAAAAAGACAAACTTATCCAAAAGCAATCTATATTGATATATGGGTTATGCAGAAAATTTAGCTAGAAAACATTTTGGAACAAATTGAGATCAATTAGATAATCCTTTCAAAAAACTACAAGAAATACCTGAAAAAATTAAATAAGAGCAAATAAATAAAAATTAAGTAATAATTACTTAATAGAAAATGTTTAAGGCAATGCAAACAACGAAACTCTGGTTTGGGGGTGGCTTATCGCAAGCCAAACTTTGTGTAACTTGTGCAGCTATTGCGGGGGGGGCTTTGCAACCAGCTTAATAGCTAGAGAAACACTATCTAATGATCTTTCAAATGTTGCCACAAGCATCTGAAAGAAACTTAAAGAATGATTCCCCCCTCCTTCTCGAGAAAATAATCTAGAACAACAGCAACAACAAACGGAGGGATCTTCCTCCACTTCTATTTTTGTTACTGCCCTTGAAACAGCTTGAGATTTAACTAAAAGCGCTACAGTTAGTTTTTTCACAAGTATTGTTGAAATGGGAAGAAGACTTTGGAAATTAAAAGATAAAGAATGATCTAAATCTGCTGAACAAGCACAGCAAATTCAATTAGAAAATTCCAGTAATGGAGATCCTCAACAACAGCAGCAACAAAGAGTTGCTACTTTCAGAGATTTTGTTAATGGTTTTTTAATTCTTTGTCATGGTGTTTATAGAGATGTTTTTGATGTTGAAATAGGAACAGTATTTTATTTATTGTGAGGAGTTTTGGTAGATTCAGGAAGTTTTGAGTGAAAGTGAGAATGATCCACTTTCACTTCATTATCTCAAGCTTTAGGTAAAGGAATGGATGAAAGAGTTAAAGAATTATTAAAGTTATTGTTTTTCTTAAATCTTGTTGGAGAACAAAAGAGAAAAACACATAAACCTAATAATGGAGATCAAAGTTCAAATCAACAAACCAAATACAAATTAACTTAGAAATAATATGAAGTGAGCTACTTATAGTGCAGAAGCACAATCTAGTAGTTCCTAGTCATTTCAAAAAATTTAATAAGAAGAAATAGGGCTTAAAGCCCTTTTCTCCCTTATAATGGTATTTAGAAAATGAATATAACTTTATTAAAAAATTGTCTTGTAGGATTATTTTCCTTAGGAACTGTTGGGGGGGGGCGTTGGTTCAGGTTTCGGATCTTTATTAACGAATAAAGAGCCAGAAAAGAGTGTCTTAAGTAGTTCTTTAAGTTCAAAGAATCCTGAATCAGGGATTTCTTTGGAAGATAAAAAAGAAGAAGTTGATCATAGAAATAAGGATCAACAACAAAAATCTTTAAATCAAGGTCAAACCAGTTCTACCAAAAAACAATCTGTAATTAAAGTAGTTCAAGGAAAAGAAACTAATAAAGGTCCTGTAGTTCCTCCCTTATCCCCAAAACAAGATAAGGTTCAAAGAGTAAGCTCTTCTACATCAGGTAATAAAAATACTTCAAATAATCAACAAAATTCTGGTCAACCTTTAGCAAAAAAATCTGTACCTGTAACTCCAAAGCCAGTAACCACCCAAAACAGAAATAATCGATCTTTAGAAGAAGATCAAGAACCCGTACTTTGAGCTAAATCTGAAGCAGATAGAAATAATCCAGGAAAAACATGTTTGCATTCATTCTTGGGAAGAAATTATGTAGGTTCAGTTTGTGGACTTCCATAATTTCAGATAATTTCACTAAAAAGCAGTAAAATTCAAATCAAGTTTTTAAGTTGTTTAAAAAAGAAATAATGAAAATATTTCCATCTTTTAACTTTGCGGGGGGGGCACCACTTCGAATCTAAGATTTTTATTTAAAAATGAAATAGTAAATAAAGAAGGTCCTGAAAAAGGACCTTCTAAAAAACAAGAAGGAAAATATTACTTCTTTTTAAATCCAGCTATTAAATAATGGTTAGTTTTTCTTTACTCACAAAAATTCTTTTAGGAGTTCTTTCTGTGGGAGCTATTGGTGGAGGAACTAGTATTGGAGTAGTTTCTTTTATGGGGAATAAAAATGAGTCAACAGAAATAACTCAAAGTAAACAAAAAGTCGAAGAGGAAGAAAAATTAGATGATGATACTGATCTTCAAATAGTAAGTAGAGGAAGAGTTACTTGTTTTTATAAGATTGGCAAGAAAGATCGGAAGTTAAAGGGATATAACTGTAACTGAAATAGGTTTTAGAAAAAACTTTTCCATAAAAATTAATGAAAAATATGTTTTGCTTTATAATACTTTTTAGAAATTCTTAGAAAAAAATAATGACACTGCTAGTTAAAGGTCTAATGTGACTAGGTTCCTTTGGTTCTTTGGGGGGGGGCATTGGTTCAGGGCTAGGTTCTCTATTTAATAGCGAACAACAATCAACAAATGTTTTAACAAGTCAAGAAGTAAGTCCTCAAGGAGGACTTACTCAAGGACCAAAAGTTAAAGAAAATTCTCAAGATTCTCAACAAGGACAAGGAGCTAAACAAATTTCTCCTAAATCACAAAATCAACAAAATATCTCAAGAAATGTAAATTCTCCTTCTCCAGCTCCAAGAGGTAGAACTTTAACAGTATTTTCTTCAAACTCTAGAACTAATCAATCTTCTTCTTCAAGAACAAATTCTCAACAAAGATCTGTTAGATTAATAGATACTCCAAGAGAGCTAAAGACACAACCAAGTAGACGTAATGGTTATTTAATTAGAGAGGACGATAGAGTGGCAGAAATATATTATGATGAAAGAGGAAGAACTTGTACCGAAACCACTCCTAGAAGTAGAAGAGAATCAATAACAATAGTTTGTTACTAAATTAGTTAAAAAGTAAAGGGCTAAAAAGCCCTTACTTTTAACAAAAACTTTTAAAAGTCTTTTTCTATATTTCGATGAATTTTGCTTTTTAAAAACATAAAAATGGGCAGACCTTTCTAACTATTTAAGGGAATAAAAATTATTTCCAAAAAAAGATAGTTTAAGAAATATGAAGGGGCTGAAAAGCCCCTTTTTATTTATTTTTTAGATTAAAAACTAAAAATTATTATGTTTTCTCCGCAAATTAAATTAAGTTAAAAATTTAGCATAAAAAACAATTAAATTCAATTTATAAATTTTTTATTTTTTCTTATTAAAAAAGAAGAAATTAACAAAAAATTCGTTAGTTGTGTTTAAAAATATTCAAAAAATTAGTGCTTTTCTTATAATATTTTTCAGAAAATGGCAATGTCACTACTACTTAAAGGATTAATGGGATTAGCTTCCTTAGGTTCCGTGGGGGGGGCATTGGCTCAGGTTTAGGTTCATTACTAGGTAATAGTCAATCACAAAGTGAATTAATTAAAAAAGAATCAGAAAGTCCGCAAGGACTTTCTGTTCAAGCAAAAGATTCTCCAGCTTCATCAGTTCAAAGTCAAGATTCAAAAAATAACAATCCACAAGTAGTCAAAGAAGTTAAAAAAGAAGAAAAGTTAACAAAAACTGAAGAAACTCAAAGAAATTCAGATTCTCAAAGAGTTAGAAGAGATGCAGTTAGCCAAAGAATTTCGCAACCAGTTCAATCACCAGCAAAACCTGCTTCCACCCCAAAACAACAAAAACCTAATTCAAAAGCACCGGTAGCGAAAAATATTGTAAATAAACAACCAAATAATATAAAGCCTAGAAGAATTTATCCAGAACAAGTAGAGGATAGCGATACCATTGAAGTTAGAAATAGTAGAAGACAAGATGGAGCTAATTGCCTAGAAACATGAATCAATGGTTATTGATTTAGTGCAGTTTGCAGTATTTCAGGTTAAAAATTGTTTAATCTGAATTTGATAACTAAAGGATTAATTGGAATTATTTCTATAGCTTCTGCGGGGGGGGCATAGGATCTAGTTTAGGTTCAGCTTTCAGTGTTAATTCACAACCAAAAACTGAATTAGTAGATAAAGAAGAAAGTTCCCGAGAGGGACTTTCTTCTCAAAAACAATTTATTCAAACACTAGTTTCTGAAAGTCAACAAAGTCATATAGAAAATAATTCTGAAAGTAGTAAATCAACAATTGCAGAAATTTCAAATCTTAAAAAAGATTTAGAAAAACAGACACAACAATCAGTTCAAGACAATATTCCAAAAATTTCTAAATCCTTACCCTCTACTTCCGAACATCAACAAAAAAATAGAACTTCGGCTAGAACAACTTCTAGAAGTGAAGTGGAATCAGAAGAAAATATTACCTATGAAGTTAGATATTATTCTGGACCAAATGGGGCCAATTGTATGGAAACAATAGTAAATGGAAGATCTAATGGTTCATTCTGTAGAGTTAGTAAATAGTTAGATGTTTAATTTAGGTTTGTTATCAAAAGGTTTGATGGGACTTATATCCCTAGGTGGTGTCGGAGGAGGACTTGGGACTGGTTTAGGTTCAGTATTTGGTTACAATCAACAACCAAATACTGAATTAGTATCTAAGGAAAAAGGAAGTTCTGTTGAAAATTCTTCTTTTGAAGAGACAAAGACTAATTCTCAAATTTCAAATAGAGAACAAAACCCAGAAAATACAACTCCAACAGAACAAGAAGTTTCGCCATCTTCTAGAGTTAGAAAAGACTTAAATAAACAAGAGACAACTAAAGAATCTCCTTTAGCAATAACTAAATCTTCAGCTTCTCCTTCTTCTTTTTCTTCACCTAAACAATCAAAACCTAGCATAAATAATCCTCCACAAGTTAAAAAGCTTTCACAGCGACAAGAAAAGAAGCCTCAAACTGGATCAACTTCTTCAAAAGAAATAGATATAGAAAGAGATTCTTTTGAAGTTAAATCAAGAAATATACCTAATGGTTATTGTTTAGAGACTTGAATAAATGGAAAATTCCATAGTCAATTCTGTCGCGTCAAGAGCTAAGCAACTAAGAGATGTTTAATCTCAGCTTAGTTGCTAAGGGATTGATCTGTCTTATATCCTTTGGAACTATTGGAGGAGTAGCTAGTTTAGCTAGTGTAAGTAATTCACTAAATAATTCAGAAATAACAAAAGAAGTTATTTCTGATCAATCAGGACAGCAATCAGAAGATCCTGCTATACCTGAAGGAAATATTGTCAAAAAACCTAATGATGAAGAAGTAGAAAATTCTGGAAAGGAAAATTCTATTCCCTCTAATCCTTCTGATAAGAAAGGAGGTGAAACAATCCAGTCAAACTCTCTTCTAGAATCTTCAAATATACAAAAAATAAGAAAACCTTCTTTTTCTTTTCAAATGAAAAATAAATTTGTAAAACATTTATCAGCTATGACTAAAAAACATTTAAAAAATTAATGACTTTCTTATAATTTTTTGCAGAAAATGGCAATGTCACTACTACTTAAAGGATTAATGGGATTGGCTTCTTTAGGTTCCGTGGGGGGGGCATTGGTTCCGGTCTAGGATCTTTACTTAACAGAGAACAACAACCAACAAGTGTTTTAACAAGTCAAGAAGTAAGTCCTCAAGAAGGACTTACTCAAAAACCAGAAGTTAAAAAAGAAACTCAAGATTCGCAAAAAACACAACAATCTAAAAATGTTTCTTCTGGAATTCAAAGTAAGCAACCTACTGTTAAAAATGTAAATCCTTCACCTCAAGTTTCAAGAGGTAGAGCTTCAACAGTTTCCTCTCCTAGAGCAAATTCTCAACCTAAATCTTCAACACCAAAAGTGACTCCTCAACAAAGAAAACCATCTATACCTTCAAACAATATGGAAAGAGTTTTAAGAACAAAGCCAAGTAAACCTAATGGACATTTAATTCAAGAAGAAGATAGAGTGATAGAAATATATCGAAATCAATGAGGAGGAACTTGTACCGAAACCATTCCTAGAGACAGAAGAGAAGTAATTACAATATTCTGTTACTAAATTAGTCAAAAAGTAAAGGGCTAAAAAGCCCTTACTTTTGACAAAAAACCCTTAGAAATTTCTTTTTATATTTAGATAAATTTTTCTCTTCAAAGACATAAAAGTGGGTAGAACAATCTAATTATTTTGAAAGTAAAAATTCTTCCAGAAAAAAGATAATTTAAGAAATATTAAGGGGCTAAAAAAGCCCCTTTTATGTATTTTTTAAGTTAAAAACTAAAAATTATTATGTTTTCCTCGCGAAGCTATTTAAACGAAATATTTGAGCTTAAAAGTAATTAAATTTAATTTACAATTTTTTTATTTTTTCTTAACTTAACAAATAGAAAGAAATTAATAAATCTTTATTAGTTTTATAAGAGAAATATTTAAAAAATTAGTGTTTTTCTTATAATTTTTTCCAGAAAATGACAATGTCACTGTTGCTTAAAGGATTAATGGGTCTAGCTTCCTTAGGTTCCGTGGGGGGGGCATAGGATCTGGTTTAGGTTCACTACTAGGGGATAATCAACCAAAAAGCGAATTAGTTAGAAAAGAGGAAGGTCCTAAAGCAGGACTTTCTTTTAAAGCAGATAATTTAGATCAAATTTCAGTTATTTTGCAACAACAATCACTTTCAGGAAATAGTCATCCTAAAACAGAAAAAAGTACTTCTTCTGTAACAGTAAGTAATTCTTCTCAAGGAAATTCAAGAGTTAGAAGAGATAGTGGAAGTAGTAGTTTACCTAAAACTCAACAATCCAGTCCAAAAGCTGCGCCAAGTAAGACTCAAGCACAAAAACCCATAGCCTCTAAGCCTTTTTCACCTTTTGATGTTCCAAAATTAAATGAAAAGGAAAGACAACAATCTACTGTAGTTAAGGAAACTAGAGGAGAAAGAATTAGTTGCCTTCATACTTGATGAGGAGGCTATTACAATGGTGCAACTTGCAGATCCTGATAATTTAAGAAATGTTTAGTTCAGGATTGTTAACTAAGGGATTAATAGGACTTATTTCTATAGGTGGTGCGGGGGGGGCATTGGTTCCGGTCTAGGATCACTATTTGGATTTAGTTCACAAACACAAAATCAATTAACAAAAGTAGCGGAAAGTCCTCAACAAGGATTTTCTGAAAAATTTCAACCAAAAGATCAAAGTTCCGAATCACACAAAGAAAAAGAAGTTAGTCAAAAAGGACAAAAATCTACAGACCAAAAAACTAAACAAGTAGTTCCTCCTAAAAATCAAGAAACTCCTAAACCAGTATCTAAAACTTTCTCACACTTTAATAGACCAACATTAACTGAAGAAGAAAAAAGACAATCGGTGGTAGTTAAAACAACTGTAGGGAATGGAATGAGCTGTTTCCATACTTGATGAAATGGAGTATATCAACATGGACTATACTGCAGAACTAGTAGTTAAAAACTAGAAAATGTTTAGTTTAGGTTTGTTAAATAAAGGTCTTATGGGGCTTATTTCCTTGGGAGGAATTGGAGGAGGAGTCGGATCAGGATTGGGCTCAATATTTGGCAATAATTCTCAATCCAAAAATGAATTAATTAAAAGAGAAGAAAGTTCTAAAGAAGGACTTTCTTCTGGAATAGAAAGATTAAGTCAAACTCCGGTTATTAGTTCTCAGAAGTCATCTTCTGATGAAAGTGGTTACCAAGGAGGTACAAGAGTTAGAAGAAATGTTCGAGATAGTGTTTTTACCAAAACTCAACAACAAACTGCAAAAGTTACGCAGAGAAAACAACAAGTTCAAAAGCCCACAACACCTAAACCTTTTTCACCTTTTGATGTTCCTCAATTAACTGAGGCAGAAAAGAAACAACCTGTTTTGGTTAAGACAACTAGTGGAGATAGAATAAGTTGTCTTCATACTTGATGAAGCGGTGTATATCAGAATGGTGCTATCTGCAGATATAAATAATTAGAAATGTTTAGTTTAGGTCTTTTAAATAAATGTCTTATGGGACTTATTTCTTTAGGAGGCATCGGGGGGGGAGTTGGATCAGGATTAGGTTCAATATTTAATAGTGAACAAACACCACAAAATAAGCTAGTAAGTGAGGTAGAAAGTCCCGAAAAGGGACTTTCTGACGGAAAACAAGAATTAGTTCAAATTTCTGATAATCAGAGTTCACAATCCCCTATAAAAGGTATTCATTCCCGAAAAGAAGAAATTCCTGAATCACCAAAGAATTCAGTCAATAAAGAACAGGTAAATTCAAGAGTTAAGAGAGAATTAAATTCTGAAAGTGGAAAAACAAATAAAAAAGTTTCAAAATCAACTCCCAAAAAAGAATCTTCCCAAAATAAAACAACTAGTTATTCTTCCCCTCTTATAGCCCCTAAATTAACAGAAGAAGAGAGAAAGCAAGAAGTTACAGTTAAGTCAATTAGTGGAAATGGGATTAGTTGTCTTCACACTTGATGATGGGGAGTATATCAAGGAGGAGCAGTTTGCAGAAGTAAAAATTAAATTAGATGTTTAATGTAAGTTTGTTAACTAAGGGATTTATTGGATTAATTTCTATAGCTAGTGCGGGGGGGGCATTGGTTCCGGTTTAGGTTCAGTATTTGGAAATAATTCACAACCAAAAACTGAATTAGTAGATCAAGCAGAAAGTCCCGAAAAGGGACTTTCTTCTGAAGTTAATTTAAGAACTCAAGAAAATTTAGAAAAAGATTCTCAAGATTCTGCAAGAGTAAAAGATACTTCTTCAACCAAATCATCTAATAGATCAAAACAAATTAAATCTATTTCCGCAGAATCAGAAGTTAAAAAACCTCAAGTTAATAATTCTTCTTCAAATGAAGAAGAGCAAGAAGAAGTTGTAGTTAAAGAAGTTAAGGGAGAGAATGGTTCTTATTGTCTACATACTTGGGTTAAAGGTGTATATCAAAATGGAGCATTTTGCTTTAACCCAAGTAGATAAAGTTAAATGTTTAATTTAGGTTTGTTAACTAAAGGTTTAGTAGGTTTAGTCTCATTAGGTGGTGTTGGTGGAGGACTTGGATCCGGCTTAGGAGCAATATTTAATAATTCTGAACAACCTAAAGTTGAAGTAGTGAAAAATCAAGAAATAAATCCTAATGGAGGAGATTCTTCGACAATAAAAGTGAATGAATCTCCCGAACAAGATCAAAAATTTGAAGAAAATATTTCTTCAAATAAATTAAGAACCGAGGAAGATACAAAATTATTGACACAAGAGGGACAAACTAAAAATCATTCCTCATTACCAAGAGAAATAACTTCTCCAAAACATCAAACCTCTAAAAAGCCTAATGTATCCTCTGTAATTCCACCATTAACTGAAGAAGAGAAAAATCAAGAATTTGCTGTTAGGTATGTTTCAGGAAGTAATGGTTCTTATTGCATTCACACTTGATCATGAGGAAAATATATGAGTGGAGCATTCTGTTACAATGCAGGAAGTTAAGGCTTAAATGCTTAATTTAAGCCTTTTAGCTAAAGGTTCAATATGTTTATTATCTATTGGCACCATTGGAAGTGTTGCTGGCTTGGCCAGCTCAGGAAATTTATTTAATAGTTCAGAAATAGTTGAAGTTCAACAACAAAATCCAGAAGATTTAGGTGCAGGCAGACTCGAAAATGATCCAAAAACAGATAATTTAACTCCAGATCAACAGGAAGGTAAAGAATCTTCTTTAGACTCTTCACAACCTTCTGATCCCTTAAAAACAGACGATTCGCAATCTCCCTCATCTGACATCCAAACTAATTCAAAAATTGAGCCCAGAAAAAGAGAACCAGCAATTTCAATTCAAATGGTTTATGGTCAAGGACCTTTCCCTTGTCTTAGAAAGTTTGTCGATGGAGTAATAAATTCTGTAACTTGTGGAAATCCCCCACAAATTAGTTCAGACTCTTCAAATTAGAAAAAGAACATAAAGGGCTTTTGACAGCCCTTTTTAGTTGTTAAATATTATTTAGTAATTTGAAAGGTTGAAGTTTATTAACTAAAGTTTTTTCCGGACTCTTAATTATTGGTACTAGTGGAGGAGGTGCCGGAATTGGATTAGGTTCTATTTTTAAGGAAAAAACTTTAGAAAATAAAGAATCAGAAACTCAGAATACTGAACAAGGGTTAAAAGGAGAAGGAAATATTTCCTCCCCTGAAGCTCCTAAAGATTTAGTAATTTCGGAAGGAAAATCTCTTGAACAAAAATCTTCAATTCCTGAAAATCCAAAATCTAAAGAATTAACTTCTGAGAAACAATCAGATGGATCTGTAAGAATTTCTGGTTCTTCATTGGGAGATTTTCAATGTAGAAGAATAGAGAGAACTGATGGCTCAATAGGATTGGCTTGTTCTTAAAAAACTAAAACATTCAAAAGACATTATTGAAAAATATTTAAAAATAATGTCTTTCCTTATAATATTTTTCAGAAATTCTTAAAAAGTAACAATGTCATTACTAATTAAAGGACTAATGTGATTAGGTTCTTTTGGTTCCTTGGGGGGGGGGCATTGGATCTGGTTTAGGTTCACTACTAGGTAGTAGTCAACAACCACAAAGTGAATTAGTTAAGAAAGAAGAAGGTCCACAAGGACCTTCATCTTCTATAAATGAAAAAGAAACTGTTCAAAAAGAAATTAAGGTAAAGCCAAAATCATCTTCTCAAACACCAACACAATCTAAATCCAGAACACCTAGATCAGTAAATACAGGACAACAAGTTAATAAACCGAGAAAGAGTTATAGCTCTATGACTCTTCAAGAAAAGATAGATTGAGCAATTGAAAGATTTACAAAACAAGGATGAACTCTGTGAAAAGAAGAAGGAGTTATGAAGAAATGAGAAAGACATGGAGATAAGACTTGTGACCACACAAAATATCTAGATGGAGATCTAAGACCTTTATCAATTACTTGTTATAAGACAGTAGTAAGTTAATACTATGAATTTCTTAACTTTAGTTCCTAAAGGTCTTTGAGCCCTTCTAACTGTTGGATTAGGAGGAGGCGGAGCTGGTTATGGAGTAGGAGCAATATTTGGAGAAAGTAATACCAATAATCCAACTATAGAAATAAAGAAAGAAGTTGGAGAAAAAGAAAAACAAGAAACTGAAGTAAGTAAACAACATCAAGAGGTTAAAGTTACTCAAGTTGAAGATTCAAATAGACCAAAATCTAGAACTATTAGATCAGTAAATACTCAACCAGCCAAAAGTTACAGATCTTTAACTCTTGAAGAAAAAAATGAAAGAGCTAAAGAAAGATTTTTAAAGAAAGGTTGAGTTCTTTGAGAAAAAGAACAAGTTATGAAACACTGAGAAAAAAATGGAGATAATATTTGTGACTATACAAAATACCTAGATGGAGATTTGAGACCTGTAACAATAGTTTGTTACAAGGCAGTAGACTTTACAATCCCAAGACAATAGTTTTTTAAAAAAGAGCCTTATATGGCTCTTTTTTAAATAATTCAAAAATAGTTAAAGCAGAAAAAGATAAATAGCGAAAATAATCCGCTTTCACTTATAATGACACTTAAGAAAATGAGAATTAATAAATATATATTTACTAATTTGCTGGGGGGGGGCTTTCAAAATAAATCACAATTTAGATAATGAATTAATAGTTAGTGAAGAAAGGTCCTAAAAAGGACCTTTAATCATTAATGGTTTTGGGATTCAAAAATTTAAGTACATTAACTAAAAGTCTTTGCAGTTTATTTTTTATTGGAGTTAGTGGTGGAGGAACTGGATTAGGAGTAAGTACTGCTTTTACAGAAAGCAGTTCTAACAATACAACTAATAATGTTTTGAAAGTTGGAGGTGAAAATAATGGTGGAAGTTTAGAAAGTCATGATTCTAAAAATCCTGATATTGTTAATGCTTCTTCAAGTACAGAAGTAAATTCAAATTCCGAATTAGCTTCTCAAAACCCTATAACTACAAATAATTCAGTTGAGTTAGTGAAAACTCAAGATCAGGAAGACTTTAAGTCCGATATTTCTACAACTATACAAGTTTCACCCACAAGAAGTTCTGAATCTAACAAAGGTTCTCAAGAAACAGAATCAACACAAGAACAACAAATTCCTAAAAAAGAACCTTTTGTTTCTAGTTATCAAACAGGAGAACTTAGATGTTTACCAGCAGTTCAAATAGAAAATACATGATCTCAAATTTGCCACAGAATTCATCACAACTAACAAATAAGAATCAATAATAAAGGGCTAAAGCCCTTTATTTATTAATTACTAAAAATTAATTAAGAAAATTGAAAAGCTTTAGTTTATTATCTAAAGTTTTTTCTGGATTATTAATTGTTGGTACTAGTGGAGGAGGTGCTGGAATAGGTTTAGGATCATTATTTAATAAATCTGATGATCAAAGATCAAAAGAATCTAGAGAAAATGAAGAACAAAAACTAATAAATAATGAAATAGAAACTCGCGCAGAAGATTCTCCTACTAAATCTACAAAGGATTTAGGAGGGCAAAACTCACTAAAACCAGAAATAAATATAAAACCTGAATTACTCGAAGGGAAAGATGAAATTGTTTCTACTGAAGAAATTGATATAGGTTTTGGTTATGTTTGTATAAAAACAACTATGAAGAGCGGAAATATACAACAATCTTGCCAACCAAAGGAATAATTTAAAAAATAAGAAAAGGGCTAAGTAGCCCTTTTTATTTGTTTTTCAAAAAACAATCAACTTTGAATTTCAAGTAAATCTGAAAAATTTTCCAAAAATAGTAAAAAATTATTTTTTTCTAAAAAAGAAGATAAAAATCCTTATCTTCTTATAATGACTTTTAAGAAAAATTTTTTAATGAAATATTTTTTTAGTAAGTTTTCAGCTTTGCTGGGGGGGGCATTCAGATAGAAAAGTTAAGTGAGTTAATTAAAGAAGGAAGGTCCTTTTAAAGGACCTTTACTAAAAATTAATGCCCGCAGGAATTAAGAGTTGAAGTCTAATAACTAAAGGACTTTGAGGACTTTTAATTCTTGGGGTAGGAGGTGGAGGAACTGGTTATGGAGTAAGTTCTGTTTTTACTGAAAGTAAAGTTGGAGATGCAATTCAAAAAGTTTTGAAAATAGATTCTGGAAAGCCAGAATCTTCAAGTAATTTTGACCATTTAAGTTCCGGAATTAATGAATAACAACCGTTAAAGGGTGACGAGGGTTTAAATGAAAATTTTCCTAAATTAACAGATATTTCTCTGACAAGTCCTGTAAATACCCCTTCTGCTGAAATTTAGTCAACAACCAATTAATGTTTCAGAAATAGTTCCCCAAAATAAAGGAGCTTCAATTTCAGATATAGTGAATCCAAATACTGAAATAACTCCTGAAGTTATGTCAGTACAAAAAATAAATGTTCCTCTTAATACTTCAAATAGAAGTAGTGGAACTAGCTCCATTCCTACACAACAAACATCAAGAAATTTCTTATGCAAGTTCTAGTGGCGTAAAAACTTTAATTCCAGAAAATAAAGAACCTATTCAAGCATCTAGTCCTGCAATTAATTCAAGAGAAGATAGACCAACTCCTAGAATTCTTCAAGTTCCTAAGAATACTCAATCCCAATCCACTCCTTCTAAAGAAATTGCATCTTCAAAAAATATTTCAAATGGTGTGACATCTCCAAGAGCACCAGTTATAGGAAGAACAAATAATTTATCAAGATCTTCGCAGACTTCCGCCTCAGCAATAGCAGTAAAACAACCCCAACCTAGTATTTCTAGACCAACAGGAAATTCTCAATCACCAATCAAGAGTATTCAAGAAACAAGAGGTGTACAGCCAAAAAGACAAGAGTCAACTATTGTTTCTGCTAGCTCTAGACAAGCATTACCGGAAAAAAGAGAGGATCCTAAAGTAGAACATCAAGCAAGTAATTTTCAATCAAAACCCTCAACACAGCAATTTCCGCTATCTTCAATAACAACTTCACCAGTTATTTCAGTCGCAAATTCTCAAACTTCAGAAAATAAATCTCCAGTTAGGAATCCTGAAAGTAGTTCTTCCCTTTCTCAACCTCCAGTAACATCAAACCCTAAAAATTCTTCAATTTCTAGAGAATCTAAAAAACAAACACCAGAAAAACCTGCAGAAAAATTCACACCAAATTATTGAATAGGAGAAATGAGATGTTTTTCTAGCGTGTATGAAAATATATGATCACAAGTTTGTCACAGAATACACTACTAGAAAAGTGGAATAGTAAATAATAAAGGGCCCAATAGCCCTTTATTATTTACTTACTAAAAATTAAGTAAGTTGAAAAGTTTAAGTTTTTTATCTAAAGTTTTGTCTGGGCTAGTTATTGTAGGTGCTGGTGGTGGAGGAGCAGGATTCGGTATTGGCTCCTTTTTCCCTAAAAAAGAAGAACCTAATAACCATGTAAGCGGTTCAAGTACCAAAGATACAAAATTAGAAAAAACTCTCGCTGACTCTTCGGAAATTGAAGGTTTAGGGAACAAAAAACAAGATGATGATATTTCATCTCAAGATGAAATAGTTGAAGTTAGTGAAACTGAAATAATGGGATTTATTTGCAGGACAACAAAGAGTAGAGGGGGAGAAACAAAACAATCTTGTTTCCCGAAATAATTTAAAAATCTTTAATTTTTTTATAATGATTTCCAGAAAACAAGATTTTTTTAAGTAAAAAAAGCATATGAATAAATATTTTGCAAATTCTGCGGGGGGGGCCGTAAGCTAAAAGATAAAAACAATGAATTAATAAGTAAATTAGAAGGTCCTTTAAGAGGACCTTCATTTACAGTTTCACTTTAATAGGAAATGGCTTTAGGAGCCAAAAATTTAAGTTCTTTAACTAAAGGATTTTGAAGTCTTTTAGTTTTGGGGGCCGGAGGTGGAGGTTCTGGTTATGGAATTAGTACTGATTTTTCTGCAGAAAATGTAGAAAAAACAATTAATAAAGTGACTGAAATAGTTTCTAGAAATGATGACAAACCAAAAGAAAACAATTTAGGAGGCACCCAACAATTAATGTCAACACCTTCTTCT
The DNA here is from genome assembly GCF_000179035.2 of Mycoplasma suis str. Illinois. Lineage (NCBI taxonomy): Bacteria > Bacillati > Mycoplasmatota > Mollicutes > Mycoplasmatales > Mycoplasmataceae > Mycoplasma > Mycoplasma suis. Next base: position 618,228 of record NC_015155.1, on the reverse strand, counting down.
TTATCTCTTGAAACTCAACTTGAAAATAAGGAAGAAAAATCTCAAAATAGTTCTGTTACTGAAAATAAATCTTTAAAAGATTCTCACGAACAAACTTTATTGGAAGGCCTTAAAGAAAGTAATGATTCCCATTACACAACATTACAGCAGGAAATACAACAATCGGAGGAAAAAAAGTTTGAACCAAATTATGAAGTTGGAAATATGAGATGTATTGATAGTGTTTATGAGGGGATATGATCTCGTTTTTGTTCTAGAATTTATCACTAAAAAATTAAAAATAATAAAGAGCTTTAGCTCTTTATTAATAATCGTTTAAAAATTTTTTAAGAGAATTTCAAATTTTTTTATATTTCCTCCTTATAATGACTTCTAAGAAAATGAGTTTTTCTCGTTATAATCAAGAATTTTTAAATTTCACTTTTATTGATTTTGCGGGGGGGGACAAAGATAAAAAAATCAATATATGAATTAGTAAATAGAGCATAAGGTCCTCTCAAAGGACCTTTTACTCAATAAAACATTTAAAAATTAATGTCTGCCATTAAGGGCTGAAGTTCATTTACTAAAGGTCTTTGAAGCCTTTTAGTTTTAGGTGCAGGCGGCGCAGGTTCTGGATATGGAATTAGTACTGCTTTCTCCGGAGAAAATATTCAAAAAACCATTAATGAAGTTGTTGGAGTAAGCGGAGATAAAGAAAAAACTGATACCACTTCTACTGAACTAACTTCTGCCCCAGAAGTTGATTTATTGAATGAAGGTACTCTAACTACACCCACTTCAGCAATTAATGAAAATTTAGAAACTTTTCCTAAAAAAGATTCAATAACAGACCCACAATCTTCTCTAGAAAATCCTTTGTCCACTTTACCAAAAAAAGAAAAAGAAACTCAAAAACAACCAGAACTTACACAAAAATTAAGTAAACCTTCAACATCAGCTTCAACAACTTCTGTCGAAAAAATAACTGAAGAGGAAGAGAATAAACCATTTACTCCTCAATTTGAAGTAGGAAAATTAAGATGCTTTGATAGTCATTTAGGAGGATCTGTTTGTACCCGAATTTATCACTCTTAGAAAATGAAATAACAAACAAAGGGCTAAAAAGCCCTTTTTATATTTATTAACTAAAAATTTTTCTAAAGTAATGGAGAGATAATTATTAATTAGTATGAGAGGTCTAAGCTTGTTATCTAAAGTTTTTTCTGGCTTATTAGTTATAGGGGCCAGCGGGGGGGGAGCTGGCTTTGGAATGGGATCTTTATTTAATAAAGAAGTAAAAGAAAATAGTGTCGAGGTAGAGAATGATTCTCACTCTTTGCAACCTCCAAAACAACAAGATAGTGTTTCCGAAAAAAACTTAACAGGTAACTATCAACAAAGAGAAGAAGGAACAGAACACACGAATACAAGAAAAGATTGAGATTTGGATTCTTCTTTAGGGAAAGAAAAAGTTAGAACAGAACAAGAAAGAAATAAAGAATTATTTGGGGATGAAGAAATAATAGTTGAAGAAAATGAAATAGGAAATACAGGTTTTGTCTGCAGAAAAGAAAAAACCAAGAGTGGAAAAGTAATATCTCAATCTTGTTTTATGAAGGGTTAATGTAAGAAAGAAAAAAGGGCTTGAAGCCCTTTTCTTTCTAAAAAATTAAGAAATTATTTTTGTTGAGGAGAAGATCCTTGTTGATTGGATTGTTCACCCCCTTCTTGTTGATTTTTCTCAAAATTAAATATTTCGTTAGGCATGTTATCTATTTTTTGAGAAAGCTCTTCAATCAATTTTTGATTAGATGTTTTAAGTTTTTCTAGAGCACTTTTTAATTTTTCAGAATTTTCTCTGTAAACTTTTCCAACTTGTTCGCTGAACTGTTGAGCAGCTTTCTTAGCTTTCTCAAATAATTGATTATTTTTCTCTTTTAGTTCTTGAGTTATTTGTTCCTTCTTCTGATTTAGTTCTTCTCCCTTTTTCTTAACTTCTTTATTTACTTCTTCACTTTTACTTTCTAATTCTTTTCTCTTAGTTTCAGTTTCTTGTCTTTTCTGATTGTTTAAGTTGTTTTTCTCTTTTAGTTGGTTTAAATTTTCTTCACTTTCTTTTTGTTCAGTCTTTATTCTTTTAGTTTGCTCTTCAATTTGTTTTACTTGATTATCAAAATCTTTCTTTAAGTTATTGTTAAGTTCTTCTAAATTTAAATTACTTTGCCCCCCCCGCGGGCAGAAGTAATAAATACTAGAGAATTAGCTCCTCCAGTTAAAGAAACTATAGAAGCTAATAAATATTTAGAGAAGATCAATTAGCCTAAATATTTACTCATATATACACAGAAAAATGTTATTAAAAAATCTGAGGATAATTTATTTAAACTTAAGGATTTTTTAATAACAAAAGTTATAAATGTCTAATATTTATTAGAAAATCTAATAAATAGTAATGATTGGAGGAACTTTTAAGATCCCTCTAATAGTTTTTTCTATTTTGTCTTTAGGTGGTGGGGGGGGGGATATTTAGCTTATTACTTTACTAAGTTAGGATCAAACCATCAAGAACCAGTCAGTTGTTTACCTAGCCCAAATTGCAAATGTTGTGAAGAAGGTCAATGTAGTGGAACTTGTAAAGAGCAAGGTAAAAAATGTTGCAAGAAAGAAGAATGTAATGATGAGAATTGCTGTTGTTGTTCATCAGATGATGGAACAGAATGTTGTTGTTGCTGCGAAACGACAACATAAATAGTTAGTTATGTTTTGGAAATTACAAACTAAGTTTTGGTTAGGAGGTTCTTTAACTAAGAACCAACTTTATGCTGCTTGTGGAACAATTGCGGGGGGGGGCATTTTGGTCAGTGTTGTTGGTTCTGAATACATAAATAATGGACAAATTGCCTCCCAAATAAAAGGTGCTTTCAACACTTTTATTGGTTGATTTACTCCGACACAAGATCAACAACAGCAGCAATTACAACCATCTGAGCAACAACCTTTTTCTTTTGGAAATTTTTTCTCAGAAGTAGGTAGTAAATTAGGAGATGTTTTCTCATTCATAAAAACAATTGCAGAAACAATGATTCAATCTTGAAAAAATGTTTCTGAATCTATAAAAAAGATGAAATCTCAAGAATTACAACAACAAGACTCTCAACAATCTTCTGGAAATATGAAAGAAATGAAATTTGAATTTAAGAGTATTTTTAGAGGAATACTAGCTTTATGAGGAATGATGTATAAAGATGTATTTACAGTAGAAAATGGTTCTTTTCTTTATTTACTGTCAAACTTATTAATTAAGACAGAAGAGTGAACATGATTAAAAACTCCAAATCAAAGATTGAGTTGAGATAAATGGAAGCAATCTATTGAGAAAACTTATAAAGAAATGGGATCTAGATTTGAGAAAGGAGCTAGAGACTTTTTAGTTCTTCTAGCTATCTTGGATCAAATTGGTCAACAAAAAAATAAAAATCAACCTTCATCTATATCTCAAAAAATTACTTTATCTAGAAATAATATGCAGTGATTAGGATACAGTTTTGGTTGAGTTTCTGAAGAAGCAAAAAGTAAATAATTTCTTAAATGTTTTGGAAGTTACAAACAAAGTTCTGATTAGGAGGAGCTTTAACTAAAAATCAACTTTATACCACCTGCGGAGTTATCGCGGGGGGGGCATATTAGTTAGTGTTGCTGGATCAGAATATATAAATAGTGGTCAAATATCTCGACAGATCAAAAGTGCTTTTGACACTTTTGTTGGATGATTCGCCCCAACAACAACTTCTTCTGAGCCTGTAGTACAGGCAGAAACACAATCATTAGGAAATCTTTTTGAGAATATATCTTCGAAATTTGAAATAGTAAAAAGTTGAATTACAGATATATTTCAGGGATTTAAGACAGTTTTTCTTTCAGAAAAGAAATTCTTAGAAAAACTTCTTAAATCAAATCAAAATAGTCAACCTGAACAACAAGATTCTTCTCTGCAGAACATAAAGATAGATTGAAGAGATTTTTTTAATGGTTTGTGAATTCTCTGAGGTTTTGCCTATAGAGATGTGTTTAGGATAGAGTTCGGATCTTTCTTTTATTTAGTTGCTAGTTCTTTTGTTGACTTTGAAGAAATAAAGAAAGTAAGTAATCAACCACAAGAAGGTCAAGATCAAAGTCAACCAAAGAGTTATTTAGTTAGAGTTGTTTCTAAGATATTTGAGCAAATAAGTCAAAGATCTGAGAAAGGTATAAAAAATATGCTTATTTTTTTAGTTGGATTGAATCAAGTAGGAAAACAAAAAAGAAAAAGTCCTCAACAACCCCAAACTAATGGAAAACAACAAGATAATAGAATTTCAATAACTTGAGAAAATATGAAATGATTTGGACACAGCTCTTATTGAGTTCAAGAGGCACTAGAAGCTCAACAATAGAAATAATTTTTTAGATAAATGTTCTGAAAGCTACAAACTAAGTTTTGGTTAGGAGGTTCTTTAACTAAGAACCAACTTTATATGACTTGCGCCACCATCGCGGGGGGGGCGCTTTAGTCAGTGTTGTTGGCTCTGAATACATCAATAGTGGACAGATATCCACAAAAATTCAAAGTGCTTTTGAAACTTTTGTAGGATGATTTAAACCAACTAATACTGAACCTTCTCCCCAGCAAGAAGAAACTCAATCAAATGGAAATTTTTTAGAAAATTTATCTGAAAAATTTCAAACAGTAAAAGGATGATTTACAACAATTTTTCAAAGTATCAAAAAAATAATAGAAGCGGAAAAGAAATTTTTTTCTAAATTTCTTGAATCTAGTGGACAACAACAAGTCCAAAGAGAACCTTCTTCTTCGAACGATTTAAAAATCGATTGAAGAGATTTCTTTAGTGGACTATGAGTTCTCTGAGGCTTTGCCTACAGAGATATTTTTAGGATAGAGTTTGGTTCTTTCTTTTATTTATTATTTGGAACTTTTATCGATTTTGAAAAGATAAAAGAAGAAATAAATAAAAGAAATAAGCCAGAAGAACAAGAAGGTAAAAAATCTTGAATTGAAATAATTACTTTAGGATTTGAAAATATTGGAACAAGATCTCAAAAAGGAATAAAGAATTTACTTTTATTCCTTTTTGAATTGAATAAGGTTGGTCAAGAACAAAGAAAATCAGGAAGAATTAAAAATGCACAAAGTCAATCTCAACCAAATAATGAAAAAAGTAAAGATCCTAGAATTCACATAACTTGAGAAAATATGAAGTGATTTGGTTATGGTTCAGATTGAGTTACAGATGAAGAACAACAATCTCAAAAATAATTATTTAGTAACTTAAAAATGTTTTGAAAATTGCAAACCAAGTTTTGGTTTTCAGGAAGCATTTCTAAAACCAATCTTTATGCCGCATGCGGAGCAATTGCGGGGGGGGCATAACAGTTAGCTTAATTGGTGCTGAATTTTCAGGCAATCAAATATCTAAACCCCTAGTTGAAGCTTTTTCAACCTTCATTGGTTGATTTAAGCCCAATTCACAACAAGTTGTTCAGCAAGAATCTCAAGAACAACAGTCAAGCACAGGATTATTTGAAAATATTGGAAACAAATTTAGTGGAATTTATGAATGAGGCAAAAGTATTTGAGAAATTTTTGCAGCATTCGCTAAAAAAGAACATGAGTTCTGAAAGAAAATAATCACAAATAGACAACAAGTTCAACAACAAGAAGGGACTTCTCTTCAGAACGTAAATATAGATTGAAGAGAATTCTTCAATGGTTTGTGAATTCTTTGAGGACTTAAATATAGAAATTTATTTGAAATAGATTCTTTTACATTCTTGAAATTATCTGGAAGTCTATTCATACATAACTATGAAACTTGAAAGTGAGAAAAGAAATCTTTTACTGAAGCTTGAAATAATTTTCAGGAAAAATTTCCTAAAGGTTTAAAAAGTTTATTGATATTTTTGGCTCAAATTAGTATGGAAGGAAAAAGATTAAGTATTCAAAATATAAATAATTCAGGAGGAAGTAATGGAAGAAAAATCAAATTAACTTCTCATAACTTAAAACAATTCGCCAAATCAGTTGAGTGGATACCTCAAGAAGAAGGGGTTTCCAAATAAAAATTTTTCAAATAAAACTAATAGATATATTTAGATAACTATGAGATGAATAATTAAGATTCCTCTCATAGTTATTCCTATATTGTCTGCTGCTGGCGGGGGGGGATATTGAGCATATAGTCTAAGTTCTCAAACTTCAGGAGATCAAGAAAAATCTAAATGTGTTCCTTCTGAAAGCTGTAAATGTTGTGTAGAAGGTCAGTGTCAATGTACAGAAGGATCTAAAGAGTGTTGTAAAGAACCCTGCCCTGAGGGGCAGTGTTGTTGTTGCTGCACCGAAGGAACAGATTGCGCAGACGGTAAATGTTGTTGTAAGCCTACTAAATAGGCTTCAACAACTAAATAAGAATGTTAAAAGCAGCAATAAAGATTCCTTTAATTGTTTTTTCCATACTTTCTGTTGGTGGCGGAGGTGGCTATTTAACATATCATTTCACGAAAACTGGAACTGAAAGTAGTAGTTCCTCTTCTACTTCAACAACAAATACTTGTTCTTCGGAAGGTCAATGTAAGTGTTGTACAGAAGCTGGAGTGGAATGTCAATGTCCCGAAGGACATCAAAAGTGTTGTAAAAATGATTCTTGTCCTAGTGGGCAAAAATGTTGTTGCTGTTGCAAAACAGGAGAAACTTGCTCTGAAGAAAACTGTTGCTGTAAAGCAGCAGAATAATTAATAAATAAGAGGTATGCTTAAGGGAATTAAGATACCTCTTATTATTCTTTCTTTGTTATCTGCTGGAGGCGGCGGAGGATATCTAACTTATTACTTAGTAAATAAAAATGGAAACCAAAATGAAGAAGTAAGTTGTTTACCTTCAGGAGATTGTCAATGTTGTCAAGAAGATGGACAACAGTGTAAATGTACTGATGGAGATTCTAGTTGTTGTCAAAATTGTGAAGGAGGTAAGTGTTGTTGCAAAGATGGAACAACTTGTACTAGTGGAAGTGTAAAGTGCTGCTGTTGTTGCCCAAAATAGAATAATCTAGTTTTCAAAATGTTTTGAAAACTACAAACAAAGTTCTGATTAGGGGGAACTCTTTCCAAAACTAACTTATATGTGGCTTGTGCCACCATTGCGGGGGGGGCGCTTTAATTAGTGTTGTTGGCTCTGAAGTTACAACTTATCAGATATCTGGAGCAGTACAACAAGCTTTCAGTACTTTTGTAAGTTGATTTAAACCTTCTACAGCTGCCGTTCAGGCAGCTCCAGAAACTCAACAACAAAACATAAACATTTGAGGAAACTTAAAAGAAAAATTAGAGTCTGTGTGGAGTTGAACAGAAACATTTCTTAAAGGAATTGTTATGCTCATCAAGTCAGAACATAAGTTCTGACAAGATTTAATTTCCGGTCGGAGAGGAAGTTCACTTCCCGATCAAAGCAACCAAAAATTAGATATTGATTGAAGAGAATTTTTTAATGGTGTTTGAATTCTTTTTGGATTCAAATATGCAGACATATTTGAAGTGGAATCTTTTACATTTCTTTACTTAATGAAAGATTTATTTCTCGATAGCATACAAGATTGAAAATGAGAGAGGAAATCTTTCTCTGATGCTTGAGAGAATTTGGAAAAGAAATTTCAACCAAACCTTAAAAACTTATTAATTTTTTTAGCTCAATTGAGCGCAACAGGAAAAGGAATGAGAATGAAAAGTAAAGGACAAATTCAACAAGATCAAAGTCAACATTCAAATACAAAAATTAAATTAGTTAGAAGAAACCTAAAGAATTTTGCTTTAGGTTTAAGTTGAATAGCTCCTGAAGCTTTAAGTTCTCCAGAAGAAAAATAGAAATTTAAGTTATTATTTGTCTGTTCTTTAAGGGCAGAGAGAATAATAAATATTTAATTAAATAGAAGTTAAGTAATAAATCATGTTCTGAAAATTACAAACCAAGTTTTGATTAGGTGGAACTTTAACTAAAAGCCAACTTTACACTACTTGCGCCACCATCGCGGGGGGGGGCGCTTTAGTCAGTGTTGCTGGCTCAGAAATATTTCACCAACATGTTTCTAATGCATTTTCCTATGTTGGAGGGAAATTCTCTGAATGATTTAAATCGACAGAGCAATCTTCGGCACCCCAACAACAAACAAATAATCAAGTTTCATGAGAAAACTTTACTGGAGTTTTCACAGGAATATATTCAACAGTTAAAGAATTTTTTGAAACTTGAGTTAAAAGTATGCAAAAAGATTTAAAAGATTTAGGAAATCTCTATTCTAAAAATGGTCAACAACCCCAAGAAATTACTATACCTTCCATAGAATGAAGGGTTTTCTTCAATGGTCTTTTCACTCTTTGCCATTTCATGTACAGAGATGTATTTCAAGTAAAGTTTGGAACTTTGTTTTATCTACTTCTAGGTCTATTGATGGATACTAAAGAAATAAGTCAACGGAAATGAAGCAAAGAATCTTTCTTGAAGGCTTATAAGAATTTCAATCAAGAAAAAAGATTTGAAAAAGCTTTAGCTGGATTTTTGTCTATGTTAATTCAGTTAGATATGATTGGGAAATTTACTAGAGAAATTAAGACAAAAATGTCTTCTCAAGGAGATCAAAATCATCAACAATACTCACCTTTCTATCACTCAACATTGATTCCTGTTGATGGAAGAAATCTTCAGTGAGCAGCTTATTCATTGCAATGAGTACTAGATTCAACAGAAAAGAAATAATTATTAATTAATAATGTTTTGAAAATTACAAACTAAGTTTTGATTGGGAGGAACTCTTTCCAAAACTAACTTATATGTGGCTTGCGCCACCATTGCGTGGGGGGGGCGCTTTAGTCAGTGTTGTCGGAAGCGAAGCAACTTATGGACATGTTTCCAATGCCTTATCATTCATTGGAAATAAATTCTCTGAATGATTTAAGTCTTCACCTCAAGAAATTGTTCAGCCTCAATCTCAACAAGGAGGACAAAGAGCCTGAGAAACAATTAGGGGAGGTTTTGAATCTATTTGATCAACAATTAAAGAATTTTTTGTTGTGTGAGTTAAAAAATTACAACAAGATTTAAAAGATATTGGAAAGTTTTCTCCCTATGAAATTCAACAGCAACAACAAGATGTCAATATACCAAATATAGATTGAAAGGTATTTTTTAATGGATTGTTCATTCTATGCCATTTTTCTTATAGAGATGTTTTTCAAGTAAAGTTTGGAACTTTACTTCATTTATTGGCTGGACTATTAGTTGATATCAGTAAATGAGAATGAAATAAAAAAAGCTTTTTAGAAGCTTTTGAAAAATTTAATGAAAATAGAAGATTTGAAAAATCATTAGCTGGATTTCTTTCTATACTTATACAACTTGATATAGTTGGTAAAAGTATGAGAAAGTTAAAGTCATTGGGAGATTCAAGTAATGGATCATTTCCTTTCAAGTACACAAACTTAATCCCAATTAATGGAAGAAACATTTGATGATCTACTTATGCCATGAAATGAGTTAATTTGGGAGGAGACGAAAAAGAAAAATAGTAATTAGTATGTTTTGAAAACTACAAACTAAGTTTTGGTTAGGTGGTTCCTTAAACTAAGAACCAACTTTATACTACTTGTGGAATCATTGCGGGGGGGGGCGCTTTAGTTAGCGTTGTTGGGAGTGAAATCTCCCAACAACATATTTCTAACGCCCTATCTTATATTGGGGGAAAATTTTCAGAATGATTTAAGTCTTCCCCGCAAGTACAATCTGTTCCTGAACCATCTGCACAACAGCAAGGAGCTTTTGAAGTTATTTCAAATAAATTTCAATCACTTTTCAAAATTGTCAAAGATTTTTTTGAACAATGAGTCAAAACTTTTCAAAGTGATTTAAAAAGTTTGGCTAGTTTTTCTTCACAAGCTAAAGAATTGCAAGAAAAACAACAAACTCAATTACCAGAAGTAAATTGAAGAGATTTTTTTAATGGAATTTGAATTCTTTGCCATTTTTCTTATAGAAATGTATTTAAGGTAGAGTTTGGCACTCTACCTTATTTACTGGCTGGTTTATTTCTAGATTTAGAGAAGTGAGAATGAAAAGTAGAAAAGATCTCTGAAATTTATGAAAGTTTTAAGCAAAGATTTGAGAAAGGATTTTTAGGATTATTAGGTATATTGATACAGTTAAATGAAACTGGAAAGCAAATGAGTAAATCAAGTAATTTACATGGAAGAACTCCTATAAATATCACAAAAAGAAATATTTTGTGATATGGTGTTGGATCTCAATGAGTTGAACTAGATAGAAGTAAACCAGAACCTAGTACTTCTTAGTAATTAATGTTTAGAAAATTACAAACAACTACTAGGTTATGGTCTATAGGCTTAACAGCCAATAAAAGACTTTTGTATTCTTCGTTAGTGATTGCGGGGGGGGCTTAACAACTAGTCTTGTAACTAGAGAGTCTTTAACACAAGATCTCTCTAGTACATTTAGTAGTTTTGTAGGAAAACTAAAGGAATGATTTCCTTCAACTCCTGCTGTAGTTCTTAAACCAGAAGAGGAGGCACCGCCTCCTCAAGAAAGTAGTTTTTATCAAAAAATTGTTACTGTCTCCACAAGAGCTTATGAAATTCTCAAAACATTTATTATGGGATTTCTCAAGAGTTTTGTTGATTTAGGTAAATCACTTTGAAAGTTAAAAGATAAAAACTGGAAATGAAAAGAGATGATTCCTGATCAGCAAAATCAACAAAATGAATTGCAACAAAGTGACTCACAACAGCAAAAAGTAGATTGAAGGGATTTATTTAATGGTTTATGAGTTTTGTGTCACTTCCAATACAGAGATGTATTTGAAGTGGAATTCGGATCTGTATTTTCTCTAATTTGGTGAACAATCATAGATGCAGGTAAATGAGATTGATGAGATTGAGAGAAAATACAAGAATCCTTAAAGAATATAGAAAGTAGACTTGAAGAAAGTTTGAAGTCTACTTTAAAGTTTTTAGTTTCTCTAAAAATATTGGGAGAAAAGAAGAGGGGAGAATTAAAAACTAAAAATCAAGATCCAAAACCAGAAAAAATTAAATTAACTAGAAATAATATGAAGTGGGCAAATTATGTTTGATTGGATAATTCACAATCTCAAAAACAATAAATTCTTATCATTGTTCCTGAAAAGGGACAATAAGAAAATTAAATGATAAAAGGTTATATGAACATTAAAAGCATTTAATTTTTTGAAGAACTTATCAATAAATAGACATTTAATTGGGAGTTTTTTAACTCCCAATAGGCTTTATATTACTTGCGGAGCTATCGCGGGGGGGGTTTAGCGGCAAGCGCACTAACAAGAGAATTTTTAACTCAAGATCTTTCTAAACCATTATTTCAATTTCTAGATCTCTTAAGAGAGTGATTTCCTTCAGAAACTTCTAAGCCTCAAGAAGAAGGGGCCGAAGCCTCTTCTTCTCAACAACAAGAGTTCTCAATTTGAAGTAAATTAGAGAGCATTTGAGAAATTGTTTGATCATTTACTAAATCATCTGCAAAAGGAACAGTTAAAAGTTTTAAAGAATTATTCACTACTATCAAAAAATTGAAAAATAAAGAATGACAAAGTGTGATTCCTGAAGAACAGGAACAATTATTGAAGAGTCAGAACTCTTCTAATGGACAAAGTCAAGATAGTCAGCAGCAAGTAAAAACCAATTGAAGAGATTTCTTCAATGGTTTTTGAATAATTTGTCATTTTGCCTATAGAGATGTATTTAAGGTTGAAATAGGTTCAGTTTTTTATCTATTAGGTAGCACCCTAATAGATATAAGTCAATGGAAATGAGAATGAGAATCTATAGAAAGATCTATAAAAAATATGGAAAATAAGTTACAAGAAAGAATTAAAGAAACTTTGAAGTTTCTAGCTTTCTTGAATGTAGCTGGAAAATTAAAAAGAGAACAAATGAAGAAGCAAAATAATGGAGAAGGAGATAATCAACAAAATAAACAACCTTACAGCATAACTAGAAATGCAATTAAATGAGCTAACTATGTTTATGATGAAAGTTCTTCTAAGCCAGAACCTTCTTCTTCCTAATAAGTTCTAAAAACTCCCTTTGGAGGGAGTATCTAATAAATAATTAATTTAGGGAAAAAGATTTTCCCATAATTAAATAATTATTAATTTTTAAAGTAAAAACAAAAATAATTAGTTAAGTTGCAATGACTTAGCTAATTAAAGAAAATTTAATTAGTTACTTATTAGATCAGATTACTAACAAAATTATTAATGGAAATTAATAATTATGAATACAGAATACTTTAGTAACTTAATTAGTAAACAATTCTTAGAAAAACAATATTCAAAATCTTTGCTTATGCATTTTTCTTTTCCTCCCCTTTAGGGGGGTTATTAATTTATGACAAAGTAAGTGGGGGGAATGGCAGTCAAGAACAACAATGCAAATGTGAAAAATGTAAAGAATGTTGTGAAAAGTGTTGTGAGGAAAAACAATGTTGCCAAGCTAATGGAGGAAATTGTGAATGCTGCAAAAATAAAGAGTGTTGTAAAGATGGTTGTTGTAAAAAAGATAATTGCAATTGCGCAGAAAAGCAATGTTGCTGTTGCTGCTGTTGTTGTGAAAAATAATTTTTCACAAAAAACTTAGAAGATTTAATATTTCTTTTAACTCTCCCAAGAGGGAGGTCTCCAAAATTCTAATTAATTAGGTAACTTATGGGATTAAAGACTTTATTAAGTACTTCTGAATCCACTTTATCTAGGTTAAATACAGTACTCCTCCAAGTGGAGGAGTTCTCAGAGGAAGTAAAGTCTCTAGATGATGAGCAGCTAAAGCTTAGAACTAAGTATTTCTTAAAAAGACTGGAACTAGGGGAAGAATTATCTGATATAGTTCCAGAAGCTTTAGCTGTAGTAAGAGAAGCAGCTTATAGAGCTCATAAGCTCTATGCTTTTCATACTCAATTACTAGGAGCTCTAGTCATATATGAAGGTAACTTTGCTGAAATGAAAACTGGAGAAGGTAAAACATTAGTTATTGTTTTAGCTTCTTACCTACTAGCGTTAGCTAAGAAGGGATTACATGTAGTTACTGTTAATGAGTATCTAGTAAAGAGAGATGCTGAGTTCTGCAGAAAAGTCCTAAATTTTTTAGGACTTTCTGTAGGATTTAACAGCACATATCTTTCTAGATACTTAAAGAAAGAAATGTTTAAGTGTGATGTTACTTATACTACCAACTCCGAGTTGGTATTCGACTATCTAAGAGATAATATGGCAAAAAACTCTAATGATGTAGTTCTCCCCCCTCTAAGTTATGCAATCATAGATGAGGGAGACTCCATATTAATAGATGAAGCTGGAACTCCTCTTATTATTTCTAAACCATCAGATGATGGTTTTAAATGACACTCTCAAATTGATCAAGCTGTTAAACATCTTGATCAATTAGATTACAAGATTGACTGAGAAAGTAAATCTGTAATTCTCAATAGCAGAGGAGTAAGAAAACTAGAAGCTATGCTCGGATTAGAGCAGCTTTATTCTTTAGATAATTCTGCTCTAATCAATAAGATACACAATGCTTTATCAGCTAATTATGTCTTCCAGAATGGAAGAGAATATATAGTTCATGATGGTCGAATTAAGTTAATCGATCAGTGAACTGGAAGAATACTAGCTGATAGAAGTTATAGCTATGGATTGCAACAGGCAATCCAAGCAAAAGAATCTCTAGAAGTAGAGAAAGAAAGTAAGGTATCTGCAAAGATAACTTATCAAACTTTCTTTCGAAAATATAAGAAGATATCTGCACTCTCAGGAACAGGTCTCTCTGAAGCTAAAGAACTTTCAGAGACATACAACATGATTGTTGTGCAGATACCTACTTATAGAAAAATACAGAGAGTTGACTTACCAGACATGATATTTAAAAATAGAGAGATAAAGATTAAAGCTATTATCTCTGAGATAAAGCACCACTATATTAAAGGTCAACCTTTACTTATTGGTGCTAGCTCAGTAGATGAATCAGAATACATCTACTCTAGATTACAGGATGAAGGAATTCCCTGTGAAATTCTTAATGCTAGAAACCACTATAAGGAAGCAATGATAATTGCTAGAGCTGGGCAAAAGCATGCAGTTACTATAGCAACTAATATTGCTGGTAGAGGAGTAGACATAAAGATCTCCCCTGAAGTTAAAGAATTGGGAGGTCTTTATGTCTTGGCATGTGAAAAAAATGAATCTAAGAGAGTAGATGATCAACTTAGAGGTAGATCAGGAAGACAAGGAGATCCTGGTAAGTCTGCCTTCTTTATTTCTCTTGAAGACACTATCTTCAAGAGATTTGGGGCAGACAAATTTGACAAAATTTCCAAAAAAATGAAGGAAGAATATTTTGAAAGCCCATTTCTTTCAAAAACAATTTCTTCCCTTCAAAAGAGAATTCAATATTCTTCCTTTGACACTAGAAAGAATCTAGTTGAATATAGTGAGATTCTTTCTATTCAACAAGACATTATTTATAAGCAGAGAAGATTCATTCTCTTCTCTTCAGAGAATGAAAAAGTATTTGAAAGTATGTTAGAAAAACAAGTTAAGACTTGGACTGTCGAAGTATTTGGGAAAATGAATTCTTCCTCTTCTGAAGAGAGACCAAAGAATTTTACAAATATGCTAAATGAATACTATTTTGAGATTCCTCTTTTTGAAGAAAAAGACTTCAAAAATAAGGCATCAGAAGATATAGAAGTATTTCTTGGTAAAGTATTTTTTAAGTTCTGGGAACTTAAAAAAGAAAGACTAGTGAATATAGATGTCAATAGTCTTTTAAAAGAAATAATGATTTACTTTATAGATGCTTTCTGAGAAAAGCATCTAGAAGATTCAGAAAAAATAAGAACAACTATTAATTTGCAATCACTAGAACATAAATCCCCCCTAAATATCTTTATTGAGAAAATGGAGGGAATTTTTGTTGACTTACAGCAAAACTGTAGAGCAACTATCATAAGAGAAGTCTTTCTATTAAATGCAACTAGTTGCAAACAAGAGATAGACAATTTTGTGAAAGAATTGAGAAATAAAAAGTTAAGTTAGGGATACTTTTTGTGTACAAAGTTAGTACACAAAAATATGTATTTCACCCATATAATGACCTTCGATGAAAAGGGAAAGTATGAATGAAACCAGTCAAGCAACTCTCGAAAACATCAAGAAATTTCAATTAAATAAAGATCAGGAAGCTTTCAACTTCCTTCTCTCTAAATATTTCCCAGCCACTTGTAAATATGCTTCCAAATTTTTGAGTAGCAATGTCTACTCAAATCTAGTAAGTTGATCTTTCCAAGAAGTTGAAAGTTATGTATTCCTAGCTTTTTGAAAAGCGATTAATAATTACAAGTCAGAGAGCGAGAGCTCTCTGTCTTTTAAAAACTACCTATATCAATTAGTAAAGTTTGAAACTTTACACGAATTAAAGAAGAACTTTAGTTGACAATTTATCTCTAAAGCTCATCAAAGATGATGTAAAGAAGATGAGAATAATACAACTAAAAATTCTTCTGATGTTTTCAATGATCTCTCTTTTAGAGATAAAGTACAAATTATTAAAAAATTTCTAGAAGAGAAGAATGAAACTTATGCTCTCATTTGAGAGCTTAAGGCTTCTGGAATTAAAAGTTCAGAAGTATGTAAAAAACTAAATGTTAGCTCCTCAGAGCTAAAGAGTCGCTGACAGTATATAAAGAAGTTAGTTCTGGATAAGTATCCTTCTTTACACGAGATTGCTTAATTCTGGATTTAATCCAGAAATAAATGTAATAGGAAGAAAGGAATAGTGAACTCAATAATAGAGGTTGATATTTTTGAGATCATCTCCATAGGAATATAGATTCTGAAAGACTATCTGGATTACCACTTGATTGCAATAATTCTCCATTCACCGGAGCAGTACTTGTTAACGCAGTCATCTTATTGATTGTGAATTGAATAGATCCCTCTGAACCTGGAGTAGGAACAAAGTTATTAGATGTAGTGGAAATATTAATTATGTGGAAGTTATTAAAGAAGTTATCTCAATTTCCGCTCATTGCAGCGGAAATTAAAGAGAATAAAGAGTAATTAAGAATATTTTGGATAGTAAAGACAATTATTGACCTAAATGTCACTACATTGAAAAACACTCTTTTGAAATTCTTTTTGAATTTCTTATTGTTTATATATTTCCACTTAATATCACAAATTGTTTGTGAATTCCCAAGTTTTAGGAAGGAATTCAATTTATATTTAGTCATAGCAAAAAAGTAGTGAACTCTTTTGCTGTAACTAATTGAGAACACAAATACTGCAGACACAAAGTCTACTAGTAAACCTAATAGCATCATTCAATAGTATTTGTGTTCTGCTTCATTTGGAGTTCAATTTCCCTGCGCATGTAAATAAATAAAGGAAGGTCATGTAATGATTCCTTGCGCAAGGAATCAACTTACAGTAAGAGAGGAAACTATAGAAGCCCCTCTTCCTAGGGGAATTCCTCTCTTTTTTAGTCATCAAATAATATAGGGTTCAGACCCTATAGAAAAGGGAGTAACAGATCTAATTAAGAAAGAAATGGAATGAAGCTTTAGTCACTCTAAAGCTGATATTTCTTTACCATCTTTTCCAATTTTTGGAACTCTTCCAGAATAAGAGAATTTTGCAAGAAATATGTCATTTATTACAAAAAAGAAAATTCCAAAGACAAGAACAGCAATAAATGTGGAACTATTTGTCTTATCTTTGGAAAAAATAGTTTGAAATTGTTCCCACTTAATTGGTTGAAGATAGAAGAGATTAAGAAATACTGCTAATATGAAAAGACAAGCTCAAATTTTTACAAAGTATTTCTTATTTAGTTGATAAAGCTTTTTGAGAGCAATTACCAAAAGAGAAGAAACAACTTCTTCTCTTCTATTAGAAGGCTTACATCACTTTTCTAAATAGTTATATTCACATTGACAAGATGACTCTAATTGAAATCTCAGAATAATCTTTAATAGCTTCGCTAATTGAACTAACATTAGGCAGTTAAAAATACTCTTTTAACTGCCAAAATTAAGCTACAACAGGTCTGCTAGTGTTTCTTAGCTAAAATTAAAAAAATAAAATAGCTGTCTGTAATGTATCTTTATATTTAATTTTCAACACCTTCATGAAGAAAAAAGTAAAAAAATTAAACATAAAACCAAGAAATCTTTAGCTAAGAGAGTTGTTATTCTGGGATCAGGAGCAATAAAAAGAAAGAGATCTCACAGATCTCACTGTGCTTCTGCAAAGTCCACAAAGAGAAAGAGAAAACTAAGAAAGAGTGTTCTATTTAATCAAGCACAATACAAGATAACTGCTTATTTGTTGCACTCAACAAATAAGAAGAACTAAAAGATAAGATGCGAGCAACTAATAGTGTTAGTACAAGAAAAAGAAGAAAGAAAGTATTAAAGAGAGCTGAAGGTTACTGAGGTCACAGACGAATAGGTTATAGAGTTGCAAGACAATCAGTATTTAAAGCTGATCAGTATGCATATAGAGATAGAAAGAATAAGAAAAGAGAATATAGAAGACTGTGAATTTCTAGATTGAATTCTGCATTCAGAGAATTAGGTCTTACTTATTCTAAGGGCATGAATGCCCTTAAAAGAGCTAACATAACACTTAATAGAAAAGTACTTTCTGAAATGGCTATTTCTAATCCAGAACAATTCAAGAAAATAGTTTCTTCTACTTCTCCTAACTAAAGGGCTTTCAAGCCCTTTTAATAAATCTAAGAACTGAAACTTTCAGAACTACTAGATTACCAAAAAGAATTAGATCAAAAAGTACTAGAAAAGAAATTTTCTGATCTAGATGAACACAGTCTTCTACTAGCTAGAAAGACTGCTCTAGTAGTAGAATTCTACGAATTCTTAAATGAAACATTACTTTTTAAGTATTGAACTAAAAAATCTATTAAGCTAGAAAGCTTAAAAGAAGAATTTATAGACATTGTTCACTTCACTCTTTCTCTTTGCTTAATCTATAAGAAACAAGAATTGGCTGAACAATGTCTATTGGGAAATACTAAAGAAGATGGTAATAACCTTTATGTACAAGCTAGAGAAGATAATAGATTAAGAACAGAATTATTACATATAAGCTATGATTGAATGAATTCAATTCATCAAGCTATAGAACAAGATAATTTTCAGGAATGATTAGGTTGACTTTCCACTATAAGTACTTGAATGAACTTAAAGGGAGAAGAAATAAAGGAATCTTATCTTTCTAAGTGGAAAGTCAACTTTCAAAGATTGGAGGGAATTATCTAATATATGTCTAGCGATAGAATATTAGAAGCTAGAGAATTAAGAGCAGGACAAACTGTCCTGTGAAAAGGAGTTCCACATCTAGTATTAGATCATTCATTTAACAAGACAGCCATGAGAGGAGGTCTTGTTAAATGCAAACTAAAAAACTTATATACCAAATCTATTGTTACGGAAGAACTTTCCAATCAGCGTTTGGAAAAAGCAATATTAAGTAAAAGAGAAGCAATATTTACTCACAGGGAAGGACAAAACTCAAAGTTTTGTGATACTGAAACTTATGAAGAATACAGTTTATTGTCTTCTGATTATCCAGAAATAACTGTATTCTTAGAAGAAGGTTGTTCTCTTCAATTAGTTTGATTCGAGGACAAACTAATTGACTTTGTATTACCAGAAAAAGTTAAGTTAACTATTGAGGAACTTGTTCCTGTCAATAGTGAAGTTCAAAAAGCAATATTTAAAACTGGATTTGAATGTTTAGTTCCACTTTTCTGTAAAACAGGAGAAGGAGTATGAATATCTACTTCTAATGGAAAGTACCACTCAAAGTAAATCTAGATGATTTTTAGGAATACTCCTATTTCCTATTGTTTTAGTTGTACTTCCATTATTTTCTCTTTACTGCCTAAGACATAGGAAACAGTACAAAGGATCGGAGGAGTATTCCTCCAGATTCTTTTTCTTAAAGAAGATATATTGACTTCTTTATCAATTATCTCCTCAGAAGGACTTATTGGACACTAAGGATCATTTAGAACTTAAAAATTCCCTTATTGTCCTATATAGCCCTTCTTTTTCATTTTTCACTATATATATAGCTTTTTTAGTCTCTTCATTCTATGAAGAGAATTATCAAACTAGAAAATCATTTAGATTGTGTAATTTACACAATAAAAAATTCTGGTGAGAATTTCTTTTATCCTCACTAGATGTATTTAGAAAGATTCCTTCAGTAAATTTTCTGAAGGAATCTAGTGAATCTATAGTGTATTTTGTAAATTCCACATCATCTCTCGAGGAGATAATAAAGAATTCCTACAGAACTATAGTGTTCTTTAAATTAGATAGATTTTTTTCATGATCTAAGGGTTTTAAAAGAACATATAGTGCTGTAGGAAAAGTAACTCTAAAAGAGAGATTAAAAAACTTAGAAGAGTTTAATTTAAAAGTAGGAAAGATCTTTTTCCTTTTGCAGGGAAAAGATAAAGAAGTGAGTTCAGCCAAGAACTTAATTTAAAATAGAATTAAGTTTTTCTGGCCTCTCCCTATAGGGGGATTTAGTAGGGTAGGTAGCGAAGTGGTTAAACGCGTCTGACTGTAGATCAGATACCTTTTCAGGTTACGGGGGTTCGAATCCCTCCTTGCCCACCATTATTTTTTTGGGCTGTAGCCAAGCGGTAAGGCAATGGACTTTGACTCCATGATGCGACGGTTCGAATCCTTCCAGCCCAGCCATGATTCACTAGCTCAGCGGCAGAGCATTTGGCTTTTAACCAAAGGGTCCTGGGTTCGAATCCCAGGTGAATCACCAAATATCGTAAGCTTAAGATATTTATACTTACATTTAGAGACTCACTAGCTCAGCGGCAGAGCATTTGGCTCTTAACCAAAGGGTCCTGGGTTCGAATCCCAGGTGGGTCACCATTTTATTAGCTTTACAAGCAATTAAATTCTTACTAAAAATTTCTTTTTAGTTAGAATTTTTTATGAATCTCAGCTGGGGTGGCGAAATTGGTAGACGCCCGGGATTTAAGTCCCCGTGCAGGGAACTGCGTGTGAGTTCGAGTCTCTCTCCCAGCACCAGTTTGTTGCCCAGCAGTTTTTAAGCGCTGCAGCCATAGTTTAGTGATAAAACATTTGCCTTCCAAGCAAATGATGGGGGTTTGATTCCCCCTGGCTGCTCCATTATTTAATATTTATTTAGTAAATAAATAGTTTTTAGATGAGATCAGTATTCAATTGAGGTCTATTTAAGGGTTATTTAAAGGAGGAACTTTCCTCCTTTGAATATGGCTTTATGAAAAAAGTGTTTTCACAAGCTGCAGTTGGTTTTGGAGCTTTTGGAGGGCTTGTAAGTGCTTTAAGTGGTATTTCTGTTGCTGTAGGAAGTGGAAGTGGAATATGAGCTTTCAATGGTATTGCAGGAATAACTTCATTAATTTCTGGATTAATACTTATGTTCTATTATTTACCTAAATATAGAACATTACCGATGGAGGTTACTCCTTCTTTTGTTAAAAGAGCTTATTTCTTCCTTATATTGACTTATGGAACTTTCTTTTATATATTGTTGCAAGGATTGGGTTGGATAACTGGAAATGGCTCAGATCAAGGACAAACAGCTCTAATTGCAGGAGCTGCAATTTTTGGTACTACTTTAGTCGCTTATTCAATTCCAGCTGCAATTGGTTTCTATATGAATAAGCACACAAGAGCTGTTAGTCTATATAAATTTCTAGGTTTTTGTTACACAGCTTATCTAGTAATGTTTGTGATAAGCATACTATCTATTCTTATTGCCAGTCCTAGTTTTTTTGGATCAATTCACATATTGATGTTTATTCTATGTGGAATAATCATCTTTACTTCTCCAATACTGTCTACATATAGAATGAAGACAGTAGTTAGATATCTAGATGAATCTGATTATGTAGCTATTAAGAAGTGAGAACTATTCTTTGTATTTGAAATACTAGTTCAATTAATGCAAATGGCTGTATATATAACTAGATTTGCTTATCAATATTGCTTAATTTGTAGTGGTTGTAGAAGATAGGATTTTTTCAGAAAGATTAGCTTTCTCTATAAATTAGGCTACAGCTCAACGGGCAGCTCTTAAGGCTGCTCTAAATTTAGCCTGACCTGGTTCGACCTAGCCCAGTAACTATAGCAGATTAAATTTTAGTTATACAATGAATCACCACTTCTTTTATTATTTTTTAGACATTTAAGTTTTTCTTCCTTCGCTTGATAGCGAAGGTTTTATTAAACTATGTTTTTTCTTAATTACTTCTTTTCCTCTATGTAAGAACACAACTTCTTAACTAGGGAGATATGTTCTTACTCTCCAAAACAGTTATAAATCATGTCAAGTCAAATGTATTTTCTACCTCCGTAATAACTTTTTTTGCCGGATGCTCCGCATTCGTGCAAATATCTACAGACAATATAAAGGAAATAATAGATTCCTCTATTAAGCCCTATTCTATTGCTCCCAAGAATGATATGTTTATCAAGACTGGAAGTCCTGATATATATTCAGGAGGTTCCAGCTTTACTGTCCCTGTATCAGTAGAAGTAGAAGATGAAAAACCTAAAGAAGGGAATCAAGAAGTAGAAATTAGATACCTAACCCCTAAGGGTTGGTTTGTTACATACAAAAATGAATTGGCTAAAGAAAGAATGGGAAAACTTAAAGATTCTAAAGCCAATTATTCTGGGGACTATTGTGTCCCCATGAAAGGTATTAAGTCTATATATACAAATTATTGATTTAGACCAAAAATTAGATTCAAGGGTGTTTGAGATGCAGCTATCACAAAAGACAATGACAAATTAGAGACTGCATCTCTTATTGCTAGAGACAATAAGAGATTTAGAAAAGAATGTGCTGACTATACAGAAGAAGTAGATATTGAAAATGATTTTCTTGGAAAAATGATTCATGACTATTTAAAGGCTTATCATGATCCAGTTAACCAAGAATATAAAAATCAAAACTCTTTAGTTGTTGCAATTGCCGGACATGCTTCCGACAAAGAAAGTGAAACTATGAGACAAAGGGGCAAAACAGTCATTAGCTCCTCATGGGGTATGTTTCCAGAACAAAATGAAGAATTAAAAAAAAAGAGAAATCGAAGGAGTTTATCGCAAGAAACTAACGAAAATAACACAGAAAATGTCCTAGAACAAGTTAGTCAAAAACCAGAAGGGGAAGAAAATTCCTCTACTGGACAAGAAACTCCTAATAGTTCACCAAAATCTAGAAGAAAAAGAGAAGCTAAAAAACAAGAAGAGCAACCAGCTTTTAAAAAAAAGTCAGTTTTTTCTCAAAGAAGTGAAGAACAATCTTCAGAAACATGCGATAGCAAAGATTCTTGAGAAAAAAATGGTTGTCTTTGTAAGTTCGGATCAATAACTGCAAATGGTAATGGAAATGGCGGAGGAAGTAGTAATAAATGTAACGGACAAGCAGGTAGGAGTCAACAAGGAAATCAAGAATCTTTACAAAAAATTCTTAAAAATGGTGACATGGTTGGTATGTCCAAAGATGGAGGTGTTATTGAACAAATAGGAGATGGAACAGAATACAAAAGATTAATTAGTTTCGAATTTACTAACAAGTACAGAGAACGAAAAAAAGCTAAGTTAAAGATAGAAGCTGAAGAATGACTTCTCAGCACTCAACATCTAGATATAAGAAAAATACTTCAAGAATTTAGAAAGAACGAAGGTCAAACAGAATTGAAGCTTGTACAAGCTTCAAATGGTTATCAATCTCAACAACAAGTACCAGAACTTCAACAAGTTAACAGCAAAGTAACTCTAAATGATCATCAACTGTGAACTCCTTTTGAAATGAATCCTTGGTTACAAAATCTAGAAAACCGAAACATTAAGAAAAAGGCAGGAGAAGGTCTAGAAGACATCATCAATAAATATCGTTTGATGCACGATAACCAAATGATGAGATTCAACCCAGATCCAAGAGAAGAACACAAGATTAAGTTCAATATTCACAAATCTGTACAGATATCTAATATGGGCAACTCATCTGCTCATGTATCAGATACATCTAAGACTGGACACTCCTTTAAGGTAGTGTCCATAGAAGATGTAAAAGAAAGGGGGGAAACTAACCCTCTAGTAATTATTAGAGGTAATCCTCTCTTTGACTATAGAGAGGATCAAGAAAAACTTATAAGAGACTTTATGGCAGTCTATGACATGCCATTCTATTCTCCTTGAATGGTACCTCTTCTAAGAATGATCTCAAGAGCTAAGTTCACAGATCAAGAAAAAGATGTTAGAAAGACTCTTCAATGATGAGTAGCTTATCTTCAATATCCTTGAAGAGATACTTGAAATATTCCTGAAATAAAAGAGAAGGAATATACACCTGATATGCACAGAAAACTACAAATTTGATTAAGTGAGATCCAAGAAAACACTTGAAGTGTTTCTGGAGCTAGAACAGTATTTAACTTTACTGCCTACAACAGATATCACATTGTTAGCAAAGAGATGTTGCCCAATCTCTTTGTTGAATTAAGAAACTTCAGAATGGTAGGTTATATTGAACAACCTACTTCTTACTTCACAGTTATATCTCCTGAGTATGCTCGAATTAATGGATTCGAGCCTATCTCAGATCAACAATATAAAGACTTTAGAAAGTTAGTTAATAATTTGTGATTAGATCAAGAAACTTGGGAAGAACACTACAACAAGTTCGTGAATAATCCAGAAAATCACAAACACCTAATAAATGTAGGTGATAAAAAAATGATTATTACTGGATTAGGATTAACTCCTGAGCTTTTATATCCAGCTCAGTCTTGGATCTCTCTACAACCAGATAAGACTAAAGAAGCAGTTGTTTATGTAGACAGATTTGGATTTAATGACCTCAAGGAAAGAGGTTCAGTTAAATGACAAGAACAATATATTACAGTTGGTTTCCCTGAGGTCATTAAAGCTAGTTCCAAAGAGGAGCAAAAGAAATATATGGAAAAGCTAAAGAGATATATAGATGAAAAGCTAGCTGAAAATAAAGATTACTATACCCTAACAAAGTTAGGGGAAGAAGAAGGTAGTGATCAGCTATATAGCTTAAGAGGAAGCTATATTCCTGTATTTCAATCCAGAATTAGTGCTATCTCCTATACGCTTTCCGGATTGATTTATGCAATAGTTATTACATTAATAATCATTCTTGTAAAGAGATACATAAAGAGTAATATGTATCTCTTTGGTAACTTCGTTGCCAATGGAATGGCAAAAACAGACGTACTTATTAATGTATGTCTATTTACATTACTTCCTCTATCTTGTGCAACAATGTTTGGATACCTCCTATCATTGTTGACACAATCTACTTTCTATTCAATAGTTTCTGCCTATTGATTCCTAAACACTAGATTCAGTGTATTAAGTCTTGGTAATACACTGTACTTTATCTTTAAGGTGCTATCTTTAGTAGCGCCTGTAGCTTATTTCTGTTCTTTCTGATTACTTAAAGATAATGCCAGTGTATTATTGAAAACTACTTCTGGAATGAAGATCAGTAAGTTCAACTTCTTTATATATAGACTTCTCTACAAGATTTCTTCGACCTGAAAATTCAGGTCGGTATTACTATTCAATACTCTAAATCAATCTACTATATTATCCATTACCTCTGTAATAGGATTTGTATTCCTAAACTTCTTTTTCCATAATCATGGAAAATTTTCTAAAGTTGCTGAAGCTGAAAAGGCAACTAAAAATTATGGTTTTGAGTTTGAGTTAGAAACTCCAACTAAAGAATCAGGAGAATTTAACTTAGTTTCTTATGCCAACTTAGGAAAGGGAATAGATTTGATGAAAGATACAGAACAAGCTTCTTCTCAAAGTCAACAACAAGCAAATTCATCAGTTGAAAAAACCTTTGGTGTTACCAAAGCAACTGATGACAGAGATTATGCAATTAAAGATAAGAAAAGAGAAATAAATATATTAGGAAGTATTTATAAGAATTACTATGGTCAATTTAATGGTTGATGGGATGAAGAATATAAGAAAAAGAACAATATAGGTGATTGCGATTCACATGGTGCATTAAATCACAATAATGGACAACAACAAAGTGGTCAACAAACTCAATCATCTGACGGTCAACATGCTTGTTTAGCTAAATTTGGTGCTTTCCAAAGAAAAAATGAATCAAATGGTCAAAAAACAGAATGGGAATTATGGAAAAAGACTGAACAATCAAATTCAAGAAAAAAGAGATCACCTGAACCTTCATCATCTCAAAAAGAAAAAACTTATCAATATTTCGTAGACAATAAACCACTATTTAGTTTCTGGAATGACTATTACAACAAAAAAGTGAAGCCAAATAATACTCAAGTAACTAAATCACAAGGGGGACAAAACCAAGATAATGGATGAAAGAAATTTAATGGTAATGGTGAATTAATTACAGAAGAACAAGGTCAAGTTTCTTCAGGCTCTTCAAATGGCAATGGAGAATACTATCTCCCAACCCTTAAAACACTACTAGATATATATTCAAATTATTGGATAATCTCTTCCAGAGACTATGACATAATTGAAAGTTCAATGGAATTCTTTAGAGGGAAAACCCTCTTAAGAATACTATTGGACATCAATATCGAATATGTTTCTGATTCTGGTAAGTTAAATTACAACGTTTGGGATTGAACTTCCAAGAATCTAGAAAAAGTTCAACCAGTTTTGAGAAAAATGGATGAACAAAACTATGACAAATTTATAGAGTCCATAGTTAGAAGTAAGTATGGACCTTTCTTTGTTTCCAGATTTATGACCAAACATTCTGTTGGTCAACAAAATTTAATAACTAGTTCTTCAAGTACTTCTAGTTCAATCTCATCATCAAGTAGTAGTTCTGTAGGTACACAAGCAAGTTCCCAAACCCAATCCAATAATGAACAAAAAGATCTTTCTAAGTTACTAGGAAGACAAGGAGAACTATATCAAGGAAAGAAAACATATTACTTTAAGGGAACTGATATAGGTAGAGAAACTCAAAAAACTAACCAAAGAAATGGAAATGGTAGTCAAAAGAAAACCCCAAAACAAGACTTAAAAATTGATAATGGAAGCTCATCAAATAGTCAACCTCAACAACAGCAGCAACCACAATCTACAGAAAGTTCAACTCCAAAAGGAGGTGGAGCTCAAAATCAAGAACACAAAGATTATGAAGATGGTCTCTACTATCTAGATGGAACTAAGATAGTAGTCCTTAATACTTCAACAATAGTAGATAGAGAGATCATACTTATGTATGATCCTGAGTTCCTCTATCTAATATTTACTGCCATTGCAGACTTCACAGAACAAAAATATAACGGTACAGGAAATAGTTCAGGAGAACCTTATACATTACCGATTAAATATACATTCGGTAATGTAGTTCATACTGTAGAAAAAGATGAACTACAATCACAACAATTAAAGCAAGTTCAAGCTTCTTCTCCAGAAGCTGAACAACAAAACTTACCACCTCGTTATTATTTCTCAACCCTAAAGGGTCGAGATGAATATTTAAAAACTAATAGTAAAAGACAAAAGAGACAAGCTCAACAACAAGTTGAGCTTAAATTTGATGCTTCAAAAACTCCAGAAGGAGACCAAACTTACTCCTGAACAAAAGGAAAAGCTAAGAAAGATAGTCAAGCTAAAGATTTTGCAGCCAAAATAATAGGTCTAAAAGAAGACTCTAGAGGAGCTTATTACAAGCTTTATTCAAATGGAAAATTAGTAAATGACAAACTTTATCAATCTGAAAATAATCATGGATCTGATAACAATACTTATCCCCTAATTATTAATAGATTTGCAGCAAGACAACACAATTTGAAAGTAGGGGATTTAATCAAATTCACTCCAGAAAACCACTACACTAGATTTACTTGCCAATTAAAAGTGGCTCCAAAAAATGGAACCACTTCACCTCAAGCTAATGGAGGAACAAATGGAAATGAACAAGATAAAGTTTGTGAATACAAAAATGAAAATGGTCAAAATGGGTGAAAGAATAAAGAAATAAAAGAACACACATTAAAAGTAGTAGAAATCTTTGATTCCTACTACAAAGAGGCATATTTTATGTCTCAAAAGGATGTAAATAAGATCATAGGACTAAATGAACATACAGGATTTAATGGAATATTTACTAAGAATCAAGAACTAGATCTAGAAAAACTACCAGAACAGATTAGTCTGGCCTTCTCATCCTATTCTGTTTCTGGTATTTATACCAATGTACAGCAAAAACTAAATAACACAGCATTTAGAAACTTAATGAACTCTACTCCTCCTTTGCCGGAGGCAAGAAAGAAAAAGAAAAATGAACAAGAAGCTCAAGGAGAAGAAAATATTGGAACAAATAGAAACTTCAAGATTCTTCAAAGAATACTAGGAGTTAATAACTTAGACTATCAAACAATTAAATGACCAAGTCAACAAAGTAATGGAAATTCTTCTGAACAATATGAAGAAGAAACCCCTACAGCTCAAACTGAACAAAGAATTGAAGATCTTTCAAGAAATTATTTAGCAAATTATTTCTTGAAAACATTTCAAGATTATGAATCCCCAATGAACTCTGTTATTGTGGGAATCATGAATAACAGTATTGTTAGTGATGTAATTTTCAAGAACTTAAGTAACTTAACAGATAATGTTTCTTATCTGTTTATTTGCTTAGTTCTTCCTTTATTAGTAGTTAGCCTAATAACTGTTATCTATCTATTAATTAAGGATCTAGAAAGTATTTTTGTGACAACTAAGTTATTAGGTTTTGGTAATAGAGAAAACAGTATGCCAATAATTGTTTACCTGTTTGCTCTATTATTCCTATCTTCTTTTGCAGGATCTTGTGCAGTTCCTGCAATTCTAAATAAATATGTAAATATGTTATTTACAAATCAATCTATTCTTCTTCCTCTAGTACTAAGTAATGGATTAATGACAGGAGTCTTTGGACTCCTAGCAGTAATCTACTTCTTCTCTATGTTTAGATCCTACCTAAAAATTAAAGGTATTTGCCTACCAGTATCTATTAAGTTACTGGTAGGTTAAAAAAACCTAAATACTGTAGTTTGAGCATTTTGCTCAAAACTTATTACCTTCATATCAATTGAAAGTTGATAAGAATTTAAATTCATATTCTCTTATATATTTTTGAGCTCCAGGGATCTCAAAAAGACATCATCTTTTATCACTAATATTTCCACGGAATATTAGATCATTTCAAATGAGTTGACAACCTTGAGATTCTGAACCTTGAAAAGCAAAACCAAATCATAATTTGGATCAATATTTTTGACATTCTATATCAATTAAGTTGTCATTTCTACCCTTGTCTTTTCATTTATTAATAATTTCAGTTTTGCTTTTTAATTCTCCTTGTTTATTTCAGTTGTTATTGTTTCCATTAGTTAAGTAAGTTTTTGATGAGCCCCCTTCTGGGGCTTTAGAGAATCTTACTGTACTTACACCCTCTCTTTTTCCAGCTTTAATAACTTCTAAAACTTTAGGAGTTGTTTGTTCTTCTTTTCCAAAACTTTCTAATTGTTCTTCTGATTCAGAACTATCAGAATATTTTAGTTGATTACTTAAACATTCTGAATAGATTTTCTGATTATCACCATTTGTTCCATTTTTTTCCTTCTGTCCGCTCTCAGACTTAACTTTTTCACAAGTAAAAGAAACCTCTTCACCTTTTAGAAATTTTTCTAAAAGTTTGAAGGGATTAATCTCTTCATTATCTTTAATATCTGCTTTTTTCTGTAAATAATCATCTAGTCATTTGTCTATAGGTCCTCCAATTCAATAGCCAATATGACTAGATATTTCAGGCAGATTAATTACTTTCTCCCTTCCTATTACATTCTTTAATTCAGGAATTATTCTTGTAGTATCCTGATTAAGTTCAGCTATTTTGACTAGTTTTAATTTCACTAGATCTTTCATTTCTTTTTGTCTACGAGAATAACCATTCTTTAAAAGATTTTTTAAATTATCACAAGTCTCTAGTAACTCTAAAGACTCACACATCTCTCTATCAGATTTTTTATCTCATCAGTTTTGCATCATTTCCAGTTCTGGTTTATTCATTTTTCTGAAGAAATCTTTATAAAGTTCTACTTTCTTAATAGTTTCTGCTGTGATTTGGTCCACATTTTCATTGCGTGGACCAAATCATTTATTGTTTTTGTCTATTAGTATTCCATCCACTAGTCTTCTGGACTTCTGCCCATAAAGACTAGGATCTATTTTTATTACTTTATTATCTTTAGTTACTAGAAAGAGAGGGCTATTAGAGCCCTCACTTTCGTATTGCATATTTCCAAATAAATGTTTATCTAAACTACTATTAGCTTTAGGTCTACTAGAAGTTAGTAAAAGTTCAGACTGTGAAAAGTCTGATCTTTCTAAAGAATCAGCTACAGCTTTAAAGTAAGTTCTTTCTTTTTCATGTATTTTTGGCTTTTTGCTACTAGCCCAAGAGAATATATGATTCTTAACTGAGACTCCAAATATAGAGCCAAGACTAGTGACAAGAATTCCGAATTTGCCGCGCAAGATCCGAAATAGTCCTGTTTATTAACTGGTCTATTTTGCCAAAAATTTCATTCAGATTTTTTATCTGAAAAGCCAAATTTTAATTTAAGGAAATAACAAGAAGAGGGGGAATTTCCCCCTCTTTGTTGAAGCTCCTAGACTTTGTAACAGTTAATTACTTCCATGTATCTTGTTCCTTGATTGTTTTTGGCATTTTGATTTTCTTTTTCTCATCCCGAAGTTATTACATCATTATGTTCGTCTCACACCATTATTGATTGTCGAAGAAAGTCAAATCCAATATTTTTCATATTAGCTGCAGTCTTTTTATTGTGAGGTGAATTAAGTGAATTACCTTTTCACTGGGTTTGAACTCCCCTATCTAAATAGTTAGTGCACCATTTTTTCGGATCATTAACTTTTAAACCTAGTATTCATCCCTTTCTCCCTAAAGCCCTTTTCACTTTATTCTTATTATTTTTGTCTAACTCAAGTATTCCTAGTTTAGGATCGTCAGTACTATCTAGGAATACTTGTGAACCATTACCTCCAGTAGCCTGAATGTAATATTTTTCTCCATTACTTTTCTTTTTGGCGGATGCTTCAGAAAAGTTTCAACAAGTATCTTTAGAAGATTGTTGATTTGTTGTGCTAGATGCTTGTTGAGTTGTTTGGCTTCCTCCTTTTACTATGTTTTCTCCGAGAAGTATGCAAACATGTCTGTTGCTTATTCCCTTAGTAGTTCTTTTAGTATTGTGATTGTGATTAGAAGATCCTCCATTATTATTTCCTTTATCTGTCTTTACAAGATTGTTTTGTGTAAAAATGATGTCAACATCATTTTTACCTACTTTGCCTCCTCCAGTAGCTCTCCCTCCAACTCTTACATTATCTTCCCAGCCTCCAAAATGAGTTTTGTTTTCTCCAACTAGTATCCCTTTACCAGGTTCTTGGGATATAGAAGAAAGTTGAACTTTGTCAAAAATTCTCGTACCCTTTTGATAATCAGAAATAGTTTCATCATAGTTGTACATAGAGCCGATTTCTCCAGCTCCTAGTCCGGCACCAAGCCCCACAACTAGGATTAGAGCTTTAGTAGCTATACCACCAATCATTTAATTATTGTTGTTTCTTCTGTGAGTCTTCTTGTTTGAAACAAGAAACTCCTTCTCTTCCTATATTACCTGTTCAAACAATATCTTTGTTCCATAAACTTTTAGCTCTAATTTGTTTTCCATTTGTCTCTCCTAATCTACAGATGGTCTCTTGACCATCTCCTATTTTTCCTATAGTAGTTATTTCATGAACTTCACCCTTACTTTTTAGAATTCTTTCAAGCTCAGTAGCAAAACCTTCTCAACCATTACCCATCAAAACTACATTAGTTCCATTGATGGGTAACTTTTCTCCATTTTCAGTATCCATTTGCATACCATGTTTCTTTCTTTCGAACCAACTAGTACCTTGAGCCCAATGTCTGGCAAATTGAGAAGAAATACCTATGCCCCCTCCAACTAACAGTAGTGGAACTACAGTTATCCAATTCATTTTTATTTAGTTACTTAGACTTGGTAACAGTTAATTACTTCCATAAACTTTCTAGCTCCACTATTTTGACTATCATGACTCCCATTATTGTCTTTTCAGCCAGAAGTAATAGTTCCATCTTTTTCATACCAAACCATTACTGATTGTCTTAAAAAGTAGAATCCGACTTTTTTCATATTTTCTCTATTTTTCTATTCTTTTCGATACCATCTATTGAATTTCCTCTTCACTGATCAGTTTCTTTATTGTGATGTACATGACATCATTTTTTAGGGTTATCAACTTTTAACCCTAAAACTCAACCTTTTCTACCCAGAGCTCCTTTTATTCCTCCATTTGTAGGATTTAGTTCTATAACTCCTAATCTAGGATCTAGAGTACTATCTAGAAATACTCTAGATTGATTTCCTCCTGTAGCTGCTATATCATATCAGCCACCTCCATTAGCTTTTTGTTTAGAAACTCATCAAGAGTAGTTTCAGCAAACATCTCCATTTTCTCCTGATATTTGTTGATGATTTGATTCACTTGAAGCTTGTTGAAGCCCACTATTTACTAAGTTCTTTCCAAGTAATATACATACATGTCTATTACTTACTCCCTTTGTAGTTCTTCCAAAATTATTTCCACTACTGCTATTGTTACCATTGTCAGATTTCTTAAATCTATTTTGTGTGAAAATGATGTCAACATCATTTTCTCCTACTTTACCTCCTCCCTTAGCATTTCCTCCAATTCTTTTATTATCTTCTCAACCTCCTAAGTGAAGTTTGGTTTTTCCTACTTCAATACCTTTTCCATCTCCTTGTGAGATGGAACCTAAAGCCATTTTGTCAAATCACTTATTTTCTTTATATATAGAAACTGTCTCATCATAGTTGTACATGGAGCCGATTTCACCGGCTCCTAGTCCAGCACCAAGACCCACAGCAAGAATTAATGCTTTGGCAGCTATGCCGCCAATCATATTTATTTACTTAAAGAATTTGAATTAGATCCTTGTTTGAAACAAGAAACACCCTTTTGATTAATGTTTCCAGTTCAAACAATATCTTTATCTCACAAGCCCGTTGCACGGACTTGTTGTTCTCCTTGTCCTAGTCTACAAAGTGTTTCTTGTCCTTCACCAATTTTTCCAATAACAGTAATTTCTTGTACATCTCCATTACTTTTTAGTACTCTTTCAAGTTCGGTTGCGAATCCTTCTCAACCGTTACCCATAAGTACAACATTAGTTTCATTAACTACTAATTTTTCCCCATTCTTGGTATCCATTTGCATACCATGTTTTTTTCTTTCAAATCAACTATCTCCCCTTACCCAATGTCTTGCGACTTGGGTAGAAAAACCTACGCCCCCCCCCGCCAGAAGTAGTAAAGGAACAGTAATAGCTATATTCATATAGCTATTTAGTTAATTATTAAATTACTCAAACTCCTTCTACTCCTCTATGTTGTCCATGTAAATCCATTCCAGATCCCACTATTCATTCGTCCTTATTAACTTTAATGATCTCACCTACTCAATTAGTTACTTGCTTACTATTTATTTGTTTAACTAACTCTCTATCATTTCAATTCATTTCTCTTTGTATTAGTCCTTCTTGTTTTCCCCTGAAATCTTTAGAGAATAAAGATTTCTTGTAGTAATCAGTGAAGGAGTCACTATCGTGACTCCCATTCAACACTTTTTTAAATAGAGATACAGTCTTTATTTCTTGGATTCCCTCTATTTTTGATAGGGAATCATATAAGTTAGTTAGTGTTGACTTACTTTCAACTACTCCTTCAAGAATAAGAATTCGAGGATGTTTTTCAATTAACTTTCTAATTCGTTGAAAGTCTTTTCTCTTATTCAGCTCTCTATATATGAACTCTTCAAAAGTTTGAGTCCCTTCGGACTCTTTAAAGCCCTTAACATAACTAGACATTGAATGATATAGAGAACAGAATACAAATGGGAAAGATAGCTGGGAAATAATTTTCCCAGCAAACATAGAAGAACCTTCTATTAGAGAAATTACTAATATAGGAGTTTGTTCTTCTCCAGAGATATTATTCTGGGAATAATATCAGTTAAGTCTCTGAGCTAAGAAGTAGATAATATTTTCTACTTCATATTTATTAAATAATTGCTTAGAGAAAGATTTTGTTTGAATCTTCTTTCCAAAGATTTGACTATAAATCTTTGGAAGTTCTCTTAAATGTCTCTCTAGATTGAAGCAATCTTCTCAATCTTTATTGGAAAGAAGTTTCTTTATAGGAGAAGATTGAATAGCTTCTCATAAAGATGGGAAGTTCCCATCTTTTACTTCTTTAGAAAGAGAAGAAAGAAGTGTATGAGCTTCTTCTCTTGTACTTATAGAAGAAGATTCTATAAGTTTTAGGAGAATACTTTGAGAAGATATAAGCCCATTAGTTAACTGAAGGTTTTTAGAAATACCTTCAGAATTGGCTTTTATCTTCTTAAGGAATTTGTGCATTCTAGCAACAATATTGAATGCGAGAATAGGAGCATCCATTAAGCTCATTCTCTCATTAGAAGAGTGACTAATATCTCTTTCTTCTCACAAAAAGTTATTGTCTTTAGCTAGAGAAGAGAGACTATCTAGTCACTTAGTTAATCCAGTAATGTTTTCTAACTCTACTGGATTAAGTTTGTGCGGCATAGAAGAAGAACCCACACTATCTTTAGGTTTAAGTATTTCTATTTCATTTATTTCTTCTCTCATAAAGGTTCTTAGAGTAAGAGATAAAGAGTTAATAATAGAACCTATATGAGAGAGGGAATAAATATAAGAAGAATATCTATTTCTAGGTAGAGCTTGTGTAGATCCCGAAATAGTATATAGTCCAAATCTAGAAGATAATTCTTCTTGGACTTCAGGTCCAATATGTGCATATGTACCTGTAGATCCCTTAATACTAATTACTTCTAAATATCTTCTAGATATATAGAGACTTTCAAGAGCTGACTCTAATTCTTGGTAGGTTATTGCGAACCTATATCCAAAAGATGTAGGTTCTGCATGTCTACCATGTGTTCTACCTACTTGAATAAAGTCTCTATATTCATTAGCTAATTTATATAGAGTGTCTTGCAGACTCTCTATTTCTTTTATAAGTAATTTATTAGCTTCCCTAAGAGCTAATGAATTAGAGCTATCTATGATATCTGAACTAGTAATTCCATAATGTATATATTTAGAAGCTGGGTTTCCACCCAGCTTTCTCTCTAGTAATCTAAGGAAAGCTACAAAGTCGTGCTGAGTTTTCATTTCCTCAGCTACTACTTCATAGCTTGGAATTTCTGGTCATTCTAGTTCTAGTTTTGCTATCTCCTTGTCGGAGATAGAAAATCTTCTAGCTAGAGAATATAGTATTTCTTTCTCAAGAATAGACCACCTTTTATATTTGGAATTTTCTGAGAAAATATGTTCAAGTTGTGGGACTTCATATCTCTTGATCATTCGTGTTTTATATTTCTAATTCTATAAGGAATTTGGTTAGATATCCCAACAGGATAAGGGCCATTAGAAATATTTTGGGAATAATTTTTAGCAGTTTAAAAAAATTATGCTAAAATAATTCTCGAATGGCAGTAAAGAAAGAAATAATTCTAGGTATTGACCTAGGTACAACTAACTCCTGTGTAGCTGTAATAGAATCAGGAGCTCCTAAAGTATTAGAAACTCCAGAAGGAAAGAGAACAGTTCCTTCTGTAGTTTCCTTTAAAGGTAAAGAAATAATAGTAGGAGATAGTGCTAAGAGACAAATGGTTACAAATAAGAACACTATCTTCTCTATTAAGAGACTAATTGGAACTGATGAAAAAGTAACTGCTCAGGGAAAAGAATATAGTCCAGAAGAAATTTCTGCATATATTCTTTCCTACATAAAAGAATATGCAGAAAAAAGAGTTGGAGAAAAAATTCAAAAAGCTGTTATTACTGTTCCAGCATACTTTAATGACTCACAAAGACAGTCAACAAAGAATGCTGGAAAAATTGCTGGACTAGAAGTAGTTCGAATTGTTAATGAACCTACAGCAGCTGCGCTAGCTTACGGACTAGATAAGAAAGAAGAAGAAAAGAAAATACTTGTTTATGACCTAGGGGGAGGTACTTTTGATGTTTCCCTTTTGGAAGTTTCCGATGGAACCTTCCAAGTATTGGCAACATCAGGAGATAACAATCTAGGTGGTGATGACTGAGACCAAAGAATTATTAAGTGACTTTTGGAATCAATCCAAAAGGAACATAGTGTAGACCTATCTAAAGATAACTTAGTAATGCAAAGACTAAAGGAAGCTGCTGAAAAAGCAAAGATTGAACTTTCTTCAGTTCAACAAACACAAATTATGCTTCCTTTCCTTTCAATGGTTCGTGGAGAACCATTGAATGTTGATTTCTCATTAACTAGAGAACAATTCCAACTATTTACTAAGGATTTACTAGAAAGAACAATAGCACCTGTTAAGGATGCTATTGCAGAATCTAAGTTATCACTTTCAGACATAAATGAAGTTCTACTAGTAGGTGGTTCTACTAGAATGCCTGCAGTACAAGAACTAGTAGAAAAACTAACTGGAAAGAAACCTAATTTGTCTATTAATCCAGATGAAGTAGTAGCTCTAGGAGCTTCTGTTCAAGCTGGAATTCTAGCAGGAGATATCAAAGATATTCTCCTTCTAGACGTAACACCTCTAACTCTAAGTATTGAAACACTAGGTGGAGTTGCTACTCCTCTAATTCCTAGAAATAGTACTATTCCAATTGACAAGAAGCAATTGTTCTCAACTGCTGTAGACAATCAACCTAGCGTTGATATTCACGTAGTACAAGGTGAAAGACCTATGGCTAACCAAAACAAATCCCTAGGTACTTTCACCCTTCAAGGAATTAAACAAGCTCCTAAGGGAATGCCAAAAATAGAAGTATCTTTCTCTATTGACGCTAACGGTATTCTTACCGTTAAAGCAGAAGATAAGGATACTGGAAAACAAAATAATATAACTATTAATCAAGCTTCTGGATTATCAGAAGAAGAAATTAATAAGATAATCCGAGAAGCTGAAGAAAATCTTGAACAAGATAAGAAAGTTAAGGAAGAAATAGAAATTAAGAATGAAGCTGAATCTTGGATTTCTATGCTAGAAAACCAAATGAAGGATGATTCTTCAAAGATTCCAGAAGCAAGTAAAGAAGAAACTAAGAAGTTAATTGAAGAATTCAAGAAACTTCTTGAAGAAAAGAAGTATGATGAACTTAAAGCTAAGATGAATCAACTAAAAGAAATGAGTCAAAAAATGATGCAAGAAGTTTATCAACAACAACAACAAGCTGCTGGAGGACAAGCTGCATCAGAAGAAAAAGGTCCTGAAGGAGAAGACATCAAAGAAGTAGAACTTAATGAAGAAAGTAATTAGTTTTAAAGTTAAGAACTAAATCTTTAGTCTTTTTTCTGAGGAGTTTTTACTCCTCAGTCTTTTAAATTAAAACTGTATTGTTAATTTATTTAGTTAATTAATTTGAGTTCCGAAGAAAGAAAGTCTAACTTAAAGGATTCAGAGTTAGACTCTATAGTCCTAAAACTACTATCTGTTGATAGTAGACCAGTACCTTTTAATGTATTGAAGTCCAAATTCTTTAGATTCATAAGAGCTAATCATCCTAGAGAATTTGTTCTTGAAGAATCTTTCTTCAATACATTAACAAGACTAAAGAAAAAATACCTTATAGGTGAAAACCAATATGGTAAGTGGTTTATAGACTATCTAGACTATAAACACACTAATAGATTTGGAGAAGGCTTCTTAGATATAGAACCAAGAAGTGGTAATGGATTCATTACAGTAAAGAAAGAAGGAGAAAAATATAAGAAGTCTTCTCACTTTGTGCACAAGAAAAATCTCAATGGAGCTAAGACTGGAGATTTAGTAAAATTTGTTGAATTGGAGATAAATCTCAAGAGAAAAGCAGCTAGATTTTCTCTTATAGATGCTTCTGTAGTAGAAGTTCTGAGTCATTCTTCAAAAGACTCAGAAGTATCTAATAATGAGTAATAGTAACGAAAAAATAATTCAATCAGCTTCCCAAAAGACTGAACTTCTGTTCAGAAATCCTAATTCTAGACCTACTGAGCAAGAACTTGCTAAAGCGAAAATTGCTCAGCAATTATCTCTTACTTGTGAGAAGCCTAGACAAGGTAAGAGAATATTTGCTCTCTATCAATTATTCTCTTACTACTTCTTTAGATCAGAAACTAAATCTTTTATAGCTTTCAAAATAATTGAGATATCAAATAAATTAGCAGAAAAATACAGGGAAAATATTTCCCTGATTAATGAATATATAAAAACTACAGGAACATCTAATATAGCTGATTTAAAGAACTATATCAGCTATATTAACAATAAAGACTTAGTAGAGTTCCGAGAAGGAGAGGAGCAAATTAATTTCTTTAAGCAATTACTTTATTACTATGATCAACGTCAGAGCGGAAAAGTCAATATTTCTGCCGCTACAACAAAGTTGAATATTGCCGCTCTGAAAAAAATAGAGGAAGAAGCTTTTGAGTGTTGACTTCGTCTATTAGATATCAACTATGAGTTGAGAAATACCATTATAGGGGCAGAAAACAGAAAGGCACTTTATTACCTTTCTGAAAAGTATGTAGACTTACATACTATCATAGATGGAATTAAAAAAGAAACATTTAAAGATCTAGAGAAATACAGAGAATCAACTGTAAAGGAATACTATGACATTATGAGTTATTTCTCTCTTCCATCTAATAAGTTATTAGACTTTAGATTATTTGTTCAGAAGAAGCTAGAGTCCAGAATGTATGAAGCTCAATTCTTAAAGTTACCTGCCGGTAACACTATAAATAATGACATAGCTCTTCTGAACAATAACTGTAAAGAACTTAAGAGACAATATCTCTTAAGTCTTAAAGAGATTTCTTCTATAGTTAACCACTATAAGGAAATCATTATTAGATATCAAACATTCTTTACAGGAGAAATAGACAAAATGATTTCCTATATAAAGGAAAGTTATGTTAACTTAATGAATATCCTATTCAAGAAGTTACATGAGTCCAAAACTTTCCTTTCACTAAAACCTATTAAGTTTGAATCTTCTGACTTAGAAGTTGTACTTCAACTAGAAAAAGAAAAAATAGAGCAAGAAATTTCTAAGTTGAAATCAAAATATTCATCTATTTTGATTCCACTTATAAGTTCTATTGATTCTGAAATGGAACGAGTTGAAAGCAAATATTGTTTCAACTTAAGTTTTGCTAAATCACAGTGTTCTTCTCTTCAAAGTCTTCAAAACGAAACAATTAAAGCTTTTGTTTCTAGATTCAAAGAGGAAAAAGATAAGGTAGAGAAAAATATAAAACAAAAGCAAAAAATACTTGAAGACTTTGAAAAGACAATGTTAGAAGATACTAATCACTTAGTAAATCAATTAAAAGAGGAATGTAATACTCTTTGCTCTGATTTACTAAGAGAGAATCAGTATTTCTGAGCTAAATTTAATTCAGAATTTAACTCAGAATCAAGAAAGTATTTTGTAAGACTCTACTATGAATATGCACCATTCATAAGTAGTTGAAATGATGGAGAGAATGGTTGAATGTATGAGTATTTAATACTCAAGTTAAATTCTGAGTATCTCAGAAAAATAGGATCTACAGTTAAACACTATTCTCCTGAAGGTAAACTTCATGAGAAAGCTGCAAGATTAATAGAGAGTTACTCTAACTTCTTTAGGAATGTAAATCTTCAGAGGGATGAAGTGGAGTTAGACTCCCTTCTTAAGTTAAATACTATTCCTAAAGTAGACTACTCTAAAGTAGAGGAAAAGCTCAATAAGAGCTTAGAAGATTTGAAGAGTGCACACGTAGAGTTCACTGAGTTAATTAGTAAAATACTAAATAGTTAAAAGTTACACTTAAAACTATATGAGTGACAGCAATAATGCCAGACACAAGTCTGAATTTAAATCAAAAATAACTAGAAGAAGACCTATAAATTGAGGAACTGAAATAACAATTAGTGAGATAAGACCTATTCCTAATTTAGTTGAGAACTTTGAAGAAGTTCTCAAAGCAATGAATCCGGGGATAACTGATGAAGAAATAGCAGCTAAAAAGAGGGAAATAATAGAGAAAGATAATATTTTTAACTTTGTAATGGATGAGGTAGCTTCAGCATACTCGATAGAGTTTGATGAAGAAGAAGTAAGAGAAAGAGAGAAGAAACTTTCTGAAAGCTATAAAGGTTATTCGGGAGATGAAATAAGAAATAGTGTTAAAGTTATGATACTTAAAGACCTCATATATGAGGACTTAGCTAGAGAATGAAGAATAGAAGTATCTGAAGAACTGGCCAGAGAAACACTAAGAGATTTTCTAGATAAAACAGGTCAAAAACATGATGAATATCTAAACGATCCTGCTAGAATTGAAATGGTAAGAAAAAGTATTATGGAACAAATTATTACCCAAAGAATCATTAATGCATTTAAAACTACTATAATTCAAATGGATGATCAAAAAGATAGTGGAAAAATACTTAAGTCTTAGTTAGTAAGACTTTAGTATAGTAGTTTAGAACTAAGTGGCTTTTAGTATAGAAAATCTTTTTGCATATGAGTTAATTGATTCTAGAGGTAACCCAACCGTAGCATGTATTGCTAAGGTTGCAAAGGGAAAATTCCTAAGTAAGAAGAGCTTCACAGCTAAGGTATTAGTTCCTTCAGGAGCTTCTACTGGAGCTAAGGAAGCTCTAGAACTAAGAGATGGTGATTCTTCCAGATTTGGAGGAAAAGGAGTTAAGAAAGCTGTTCACTACATCAATTATGTACTAGGACCTTCACTTATCGAAAATGATGTAAATCCTGCTGATCAAGCAGAACTTGACAGATTTTTAATGGATCTAGATGGAACTGAAAATAAGTCCAGATATGGTGCTAACACAATTCTTGCTGTTTCACTTTCAGTAGCTAAGGCAGTAGCTAAGGCAAAAGGACTTCCTTTTTACCAATATGTAGCTGAACTATCAGGAAATCCAAAAGTTAGAAAATATGTTCTTCCTCTTCCAATGGTGAATGTAATTAATGGAGGAGCTCATTCAGATAACTCACTTGACTTCCAAGAATTCATGTTTGTTCCTGTGGGAGCTTCTTCTATGCATGAAGCTGTAAGAATTTCAGCTGAATGTTTCCACGCATTAGCTAAGTACCTAAAGAGTAAGGGACTTTCTACAGCTAAGGGAGATGAAGGTGGATTTGCTCCTAACTTTAACTCAAATGAAGAAGCTTTGAATGCAATGCTTATAGCTATAGCAAATGCTGGATACAAAGCTGGAGTAATACATGGACATGTTGCTATAGCTCTAGACTGTGCAGCTAGTGAGCTATATGACAGTAATACAAAACTATATAAATTCAAGAAAATGATTAAAGCTGGATGTCTATCAGAAGAAGCTGGAACTAAGGGAACTGTTCAAATGATTGATTACTATGTTGACCTAGTAGAAAAATATCCAATTATCTCTATTGAAGACCCCCTAGCTGAAGATGACTATGAAGGATTTGCACTTCTTCAAAAGAGAATTGG
The DNA here is from genome assembly GCF_000179035.2 of Mycoplasma suis str. Illinois. NCBI lineage: Bacteria > Bacillati > Mycoplasmatota > Mollicutes > Mycoplasmatales > Mycoplasmataceae > Mycoplasma > Mycoplasma suis. The sequence goes on along the minus strand of NC_015155.1, from coordinate 577,320 downwards.
AAAGAAAGTTCAAATAGTTGGTGACGACCTTTACTGTACTAACCCAGAATTGACTCAAATGGGAATTGAAAAGGGACTTTCCAATTCTGTATTGATAAAGGTAAATCAAATCGGAACTCTATCCGAAACTCTAAATACTATGAGTCTTGCTAAGAAAGCTGGATGATCATGTATTATCTCACACAGATCTGGAGAAACTGAAGATACAACAATTGCTGATATAGCAGTTGGAACTGCTGCTGGACAAATTAAGACTGGATCATTCTCCAGATCTGAAAGAATAGCTAAGTACAATAGACTTCTTGAAATTGAAATTGACTTAACTTCAGTTAACTCAACATTCTATGGACTATATAGCTTGTTCAGTCTTGACTTCAACAATACTGAACTATTTAAAGCTAAGAGCTATATGGTTAATGAAAGAACTGGAGAAGTTAAGTGTGAAGTTCTAAAAGCTGAACTAGACCAATCATTCAATAAGCCTTCACAAATCTTTGATGGTGTAAGTGCAGGAGTAAATCCTTCAGAAGAAAGTGAAATTAAAAGTATGGAAGCACAAAAAATTGAAGATGACCAAGAAGGAGAAGATAAGAAGAAAAAAACAAGATTTTCAAAATCCTAATACTTAGCTTAATATAAGTATCTGGGCCTTTTCTTGCTCAGAGGTTTCTTCTGTTTATTTTTTATTAGTTTAAGCTAGAACTCCACCACTTTTTGAGAAAGGTAGCTATTTTAACTTCAGGAGGTGATGCCCCTGGAATGAATAGCTCCCTATACTCATTCAGTAAGCTAGCTACTCAAAAAGGTTACGAAGTTCTATATGTTAAGAATGGATATCAAGGATTCATTAATGGTGAATTCACATCTATCGATCTAAATCAATTAAAGAAAGAAGTTTATTCTCCTGGAACAGTTATTGGTTCAAGCAGATCTCCTGAATTTAAGTCTTCTCCTGAAGCGAGAGCTAAAGGAGTTCAACAACTAAAAGATAAGGGAGTGGAAGCACTAGTAGTTTTGGGAGGTAATGGATCATATGAAGGAGCAGAATTAATTTCTAAGCTGGGACTTCCAGTTATTTTGCTTCCAGCAACAATTGATAATGATGTTACTTCTAGTGAATACACTATAGGTTTCTTCTCTGCACTAGAAGAAATTTCCCAATCAATTAGAAAGATTTGATATACAGCTGAATCTCATTCCCAATTAACTTTTGTAGAAGTTATGGGAAGAGATTGTTCTGATTTAGCTGTACTAGCTTCTAGTGCTTCTCCACTAGTTGACTATGTTATTACTTCAAAGAATGTTCCATCCTTTGAAGAACTTAAGTCAAGAATTTCTTCTCTTAAGAGTTCAGGAAGAAAAGGTATTGTTATCCTAGTAGTGGAAAAAATTCTTGGTAAGTCAGTTCTACCTTCTATGGGAGAACTGACATCAAAACTAGAAAGTGAACTTGGTTTCACTGTTAGAGGTTGTGTATTAGGACATACACAACGAGGAGCTATTCCAACTTCCTGAGAACTATTTGTTTCTTCTCAATTTGGTCGAAAAGCTTTTGAAGCTTTCGACTCTAAAGAATTTGATATTGCTATAGGGTTTAATGGATCTAGCTTTTATAAGACTTCAATTGATAAGCTAGATAGTTCTTCAAAAGGAGATAGACTATCTCTTATTGAAGAAAAGAATAGTTTAGTTTCCTAGTTATGATGATTAAGCAATTCCCATTAAAGTGCACTAAGATAGTTGCAACTATAGGTCCAGCTGTTACTTTGAAACTGGATCCTTCAGCTACAAAAGCTAAGAATCCAGTTGAATATGGAGAAGTTCTTTCCCTATTCAATGAACTATTCTTTAATGGTCTAAACTGCGTTAGATTTAATTTCTCTCACTCAAATGATGAGGAGAGAATATTCAGACTAAATCTTCTTAGAGAAGCTAAGAAAGAATTCTTTAATTATTTCAACAGAATTGACAAGGATGGCAATTCTCCACACAAAGTTAGATTTGTATTCCCAATCTCAGAAATGTGTGACACTAAAGGTCCTGAAATTAGAGTATGTGCTATGCAAGAAAAAGATGGACAACAATATAAGAGAGGTCAAACAGTGAGAATTCACTGTATTGACAAGTGTGTAGGTAATAGTGAATGTTTTTCAGTAACTGACTCTACTGGTAAATACAATATGGCAGCTGACTGCATAGTAGGAGAAAAAGTATTAGTAGATGATGGAAAACTATCCCTTCTTATTAAGGATGTAAATGTAGAAGAAGGGATAGTTGAAGTAGTAGTTGAAAATGATCACATTTTGAAAGGCAATAAGAGAATCAATCTTCCTAATGCTGAATACTCTATGGAATTCCTAAGTGAAAGAGATAAGGACGATATCCTATTCTCTCTAAAGAATGGATTCTCCTTTATTGCTCTTTCATTCGTGAATAAGCAAGAAGACATTCTAGAAGTTAAGAAACTTATTTCCGAAAATATTGGAGAAGGAAAGAAATCTCCTCTAATAATTTCAAAGATTGAAACTACTCAATCTTTGAAAAATATTGATGAAATTATTCTTCACTCAGATGGAATAATGATAGCAAGAGGAGATCTTGCTCTTGAAACTCCTTTTGAAGAAGTTCCATTCTGAACTAAGAAGATTCTTTCTAAAGCTGCTCAAGTAGGTAAACCTGTTATTGTGGCGACTCAAATGCTTGATTCGCTAGAAAGAACAGTTGTACCTACAAGAGCTGAAGTATCAGATGTATATAGAGCAGCTGAACTTAGTGCTGACAGCACTATGCTTTCTGGAGAAACTGCTCAAGGGCTATTCCCTCTAATAGCAGTTTCTACTATGGCAAAAATAGTTCAAGCTGGAGAAAAGCACTGTAACTACCTAAAACTACAAGGATATTACACAAAGGAAATAAAGTCTTCAAGACTATTTAACTTGAGTAATCTTCTTCATGAAGAACACAATAAGTTCCCATATGCTTTAGCTTGTTTCATGTTTGAAGAATCTATTTCTGAAGAAGAGCTTCTTCCTCTTTCCAAGCTAAAGCTAATATTCCCTCTAGTTATTTTTTCTAGAAAGAAGAGCTTTGAAGAAGCTACTTCTGATATGAGTTCTCAAGTTAGCTCTATCTTTAGGGGAATTTATAGAGTATCTCTATTAAATTCCACAGAAGAAAGTTTGGAAGATTGTGCAAAAATGTTCCTAAATCTTGCTGGATTTGAACAAGATAGTTCAACATTTGGAGCTTCAGGAAGAAAGACACAAACATTCATGCTTTATGAAAAGGGAGAACTAAGAGTTATTCCCTTTTAAAAGCTAGGTTATGAGTTACAAGTTAAAAGAGGTAAATTCTGTAGTAAAGAGAATTGACTTCTCTAAGTATCCTACAGCTGATTGGTCTCTACCAAACCTTAGAGGAATCCAAATTGATTCCTATAAGAAGTTCCTTGAAAGTGGAATTCAAGAACTTATTTCAAAATACTTCCCTATTACATCAGCTTCTGGAAATACACAAGTATTCCTAGATGGAATAGAAATAACAGAAGTTGATGTAACAGAAGAAGAAGCTGTTAATAGCTCTAAGAGCTATCAACGATCTATATATCTAAAACTTAGATTAGTTTCTAAGTATAGTGAAGGAAAGAGTAAGCTATCTACCTCAAGAATCTTCTTTGGTAATATGCCTATCTTCTCTTCATCTTCCAATTTCATTATTAATGGAATTGAAAAGTTTGTAATCTGTCAAATTGTAAGATCGCCAGGTCTATATGTGCTTAATAAAGCACAAATAAGACTTTCAAATTCTAGAAAGAGAACTCAAGAAGGAATAGTTTGCGAACTTCTTCCAGTTAAGGGAGTTCTTCTATTATTCCATCTTCCTAATCCTTCTGATAAGAAAGATGGAGGAGAAGAATCCACTTCAATTAAGTTAATTGCAAGAAATACTTCAGGTAATAATGCTTACTCATTCCCTGTAACAGTATTCCTGAAAGCTCTTGGTATTTCAACAAAGACAATTACGTCTTTGTTTGAAAAGAATCCAGAGCTTATGAGAGCTTTCTCACAAGAAAGCTTTAATCCTTCAGGAGCACTTAATGATTCTCTTGTTGTATCTATTCTTTCTGAAATCTCAAGTGCTAAGGGAGCACAAAAAATGAGAGATCTATCTAAGGGATGAATTAGAGAAACTCTTTACTCTCTGTGTATGAGATACACAGAAGCTGAAAGAGAAGGAGCTTCTAGAGCTGTAAAAGAAGATATTCTTGAGAAGATAGCTATTGAATTGGCTGCAAAGCAATTAATTAGCTCCTTCTCAATTAATACAGAAATTGCTAGAAGAGAAATTCACTCCTATCAAGAATTACTGTGGTCATACTTCTATGACAAGAATTATTACCACATTCTTCCAGCAGGAAGATACAAACTTAACTACAAACTTTCTGTATGAGAAAGAATGAGAAACAAATATCTTGCTCAAGATATTTGTGACTTATCAGGTAGTGTTGTTTTTGCAAAGGACACATTTATGGACTTTGAAAAACTATCTGAATTCAAAGAAGCAGCTATTGCTAAGAAACTAAATATTAGACATAAGTTCGATATCACCAGAACATTTGATGATATCGAAGGAAGATATAGAGATTTCGATGTAATCGAATATGAAAAAGTATCTATTTACTCAGGAGGACTAGATAGTGAGGTTATTACCCTTCTAGGTACTCCTTACCTAGAAGATGAAAAACCTCTAAATCCTTCTGATGCTCTAGCTATTATCTCCTACATGCTTCACCTAAAGAAGAAAGTAGGAGAATATGATGACATCGATAACTTAGGTAATAAGAGACTTAAGTTAATCGATGAATTACTTAAGGACAGAATAGCTATAGCTCTAACAAGAATTCAAAAATTCTCTGTAGATAGAATGAATAGCTTAGAGTCTAAGCTAAGCTACTTCTCTCTTCAAGATGGAGAGCTAGAAGACTACTTCTCTTTGAGTTCTATTATGAACACAAAGCCTTTCCAAATAGTAATTAAAGAATTCTTTAATTCTCACCAATTGGTCCAATTCTTGGACCAACAAAATGTTCTTTCTGAAATTACTAATAAGAGAAAGATTTCTGCTATGGGTCCTGGAGGTATCAAGAGAGAAGACCCTAACTTAAGTATTAGAGACGTACACTACTCTTACTACGGAAGAGTGTGTCCTATTGAAACTCCAGAAGGTATGAATATTGGACTTATTATGGCACTTGCTTCTCTTTCAAGAGTAGACAAGTATGGTTTCTTGAATACTCCATACTACAGAGTTAAGAATGGAGTTATTCAAAAAGATCAAAAAGTTTGATTGAACTCTATTCAAGAAAGAAGTTTCTGTATAGCAGAAGCTACTACAGAAAGAGATGAAAACGGAAGACTTATTGGTCCTGTAACAGTAAGAAGAGATGAAGAAGTGGAATCTGTGGATCCAGAAGAAGTTAGTTACATAGATGTAGACTGTACACAGATTACATCTATTTCTACATCTTTAATTCCATTCTTGGAACATGACGATGCAAACAGAGCTCTGATGGGAGCTAACATGCAACGTCAAGCTGTTCCACTTATTAGTCCTAAGTCTCCAATTGTAGCTACTGGAGTAGAAAGTAGAATAGCTAGAGACTCAGGAGTAGTTATCCAAGCAGAAGATGATGGAATCATCACCTACATGGATAGCTCTCAAATAAGAGTTAAGTATAGAGGAGAACTAGGTGAAAAAACATATAGTCTTCAAAAATTCATAAAGACTAACCAAAACACATGTAAGAACCAACTAGTAGTTCCTAGAAACTCTAGAGAAGTTAAGAAGGGAGACATACTAGTAGATGGACATGCTATCCAAAATGGAGAGCTAGCTCTAGGTCAAAACATACTTGTAGCCTTTACCTCTTGGTATGGCTACAACTATGAGGATGCTATCATCCTATCTTCTAGACTAGTTCAAGAGAATGTATATACATCTCTTCACATCCAAGAATATACAGTGAACTGTATGAGAACCAAGATAGGTGATGAAGAAATTACAAGATTCATTCCTGGATGTACTGCAGAAGAAAAGAAATATCTAGATGAAGATGGAGTTATTCTAGTAGGTGCTGCAGTTAAAGAAGGAGACATCTTAGTAGGTAAGACTTCTCCTAAGGCAATGGGAGAAGTAACTCCAGAAGAAAAATTGCTTCAAGCAATTTTCTCTGAAAAAGCTAAGAGCGTAAAAGATTCATCTCTAAGACTACCTTCAGGATCTGAAGGTATCGTTACAAAGATACTTCGATACTCTGCAGCTAAGGGAGACAGACTAGGAGATGATGTTTTGGAAACTATAAAGATCTTTGTTACCTCAAAGAGAAATATCCAAATTGGTGACAAGATGGTAGGTAGACACGGTAACAAAGGTATAGTTTCCAAAGTTGTTCCTGTAGAAGATATGCCTTACCTAGAGGATGGTACAGCTGTAGACATCCTACTAAACCCTCTAGGTGTTCCTTCAAGAATGAACATTGGTCAAATTCTTGAAAGCTATCTAGCATTCTCTGCTAGAAAGCTAGTATTCAAGAAGATTCTAGAAGCATTCTTTGACTCTAGTCTAGAATCATGTGATACTCTATTCTCTAGATCTAAGGTAGAACTTGAATCACTTGGAAAAGTGATTAAGTCCTACCTAGAAAGTAAGAATATAAAGAGCAGAGAAGAAGCTCTTTCTAAGTTAACTCAACTAGACTTCTCAATCATACTTTCACATGCTGGTATTAAGTATGATGAACTAGAAATTAAAGTATTAACTCCTATTTTTGCTGGTTGCAAAAATAGTGACTTAATAAATATCATGGCTGATGCTGGAGTGGACTTCAAGCATCACAATGGTAGATTCACACTGTACGATGGTCGAACAGGTGAAAAATTCAAAGATCCAATTTCTGTAGGTATTATCTACATGCTGAAATTGGATCACATGGTTGATGACAAGATATATGCTAGATCAGTTGGACCTTACTCCAAGATTACTCAACAACCATTAGGTGGTAAGTGTCAAAATGGTGGTCAAAGATTTGGGGAAATGGAAGTATGAGCACTTGAAGCTTATGGAGCTGCCCACAACTTAAGAGAACTTCTTTCTCTTAAGTCAGATGACATCCAAGCTAGAAACTTGATCTACTACTCAATTATTAAGGGTCAAGCACTTCCAAAGCCTACAATTTCTGAGTCCTTCAAGCTTCTTGTTAAGAAGCTTCAAGCTCTAGGACTTAGAGTAAATATAAGCTTTGGAGCTGCAAGAGAAGTATTAGGATTTGATGACTATCTTGCTAGAAGAATGAAGTTGAATGAAAAGATTCAACTTATGAGTTGAAATAACCAATCTGTAAGAGAAGATCAAGAGAAGTACAAGCTAGGAGATTCTAACTTCGCTCAAGAGAGCGAACTAGAAGACCTAACAATTAATGGTTTCCAAGTAAGTATTACTTCTCCCGAATACCTTCTATCTCTATCTAGAGGAGAAGTTAAGTCAGCAGAAACAATTAATTACAAAACATTCAAACCAGAAAAGGGTGGACTTTTCTGTGAAGCAATCTTTGGTCCTGTTAAGGACTATGAATGTTTCTGTGGAAAGTATAAGAGAGTTAGATATAAGGGTAAATACTGTGAAAAGTGTGGAGTATGTATCACAGAATCAATAGTTAGAAGAGAGTGAATGGGACATATTGCACTTGCATGTCCAATTGCACACATCTGAATGATCAAAGAGCTACCTTTGCCATCAAAGGTATCTCTAATACTTGGTATTAAGTACAAGAGTGTAGAAGAAGTAGTTTATTTCGTTAACTACATAGTTATCGAAATAAAGAACTCAGAAAATAAGAGATATTCTGGTATCTTTGAAAGACTAGAACTAGTTAATGTTTCTGATCAAAATAGTCCTCTGAGATCTCTATTCAAGATTAGAAAGCTTCTGCGTCTAATCTATGAAGAAATAGCTGAAAAGGAAGGAACAGATTCTGTTTCCTATGAACAAGGAAGAGTGTATTACAAAGCTCTTTCTTCATCTAACCTTCCTTTCTCACTTCACGATGTATTTGAATACATCTACAAGTGAAGTGGTATCAAGATAGGTACAGGTGCTGAAGCTATCTATGAACTACTTAAGAAAGTAGATCTAGATTCACTTGAACACTCTATTCTAAAACAACTTGAAGGTAGAAAGAAAGAAGTTTCTTCAAGTAATGAACCTAAGTACAAGAAACTTCTTTCTAGACTAGAAGTTGTTAGATGATTCAAACAATCTGGTAATAGACCAGAATGAATGATTCTGAAGAACATTCTTGTTCTTCCTCCAAACTTAAGACCTATAGTTCAATTAGATGCTGGTAGATTTACTACCAGCGATCTAAATATCTTCTATAGAAGAATCATTATTAGAAATGAAAGACTTAAGAAGATCTTAAGTCTAAATGTAACTTCAATTATCGCTAATAATGAAAAGAGAATGTTACAGGAAGCTGTAGATTCTCTAATTGATAACTCAAGTAGAAAGAAGCCTCTATTAGCTAAGGACAAGCACCCGCTTAAGTCCCTAACTGATCACCTAAAAGGTAAGCAAGGTCTCTTCAGACAAAACCTACTTGGTAAGAGAGTAGACTACTCTGGTAGATCTGTTGTGGTAGTAGGACCTGAACTAAAACTTCACCAAGTAGGTCTTCCTATCTTGATTGTCTTGAAGTTATTCAAGCCATTCATAATAAGAGAACTTATTAGAAGTTATATAGATGAAGAAACAGGCGAAAGAGTTCAAATTGCACAGAACATCAAAGTAGCTGAAAAGATCATTGAAGATCAAGAAGATGTTCTGTGACCTGTAGTTCAAAAGGTAATTAAAGAAAGACCTGTTCTTCTAAACAGAGCTCCTACTCTTCACAGCTTGGGTATCCAAGCTTTTGAACCTATTATTGTGGAAGGTAAAGCTATTTGTCTCCACCCTCTAGTAACTACTGCGTTCAACGCAGACTTTGACGGAGACCAAATGGCAGTACACCTTCCACTATCTGAAGAAGCAGTTAAGGAAGCTAGAGATATTCTTCTAGCCCCTCACCATGTATTGGCACCTAAGAATGGTCAACCAATCTTGATGCCTTCTCAAGACATGGTATTAGGTCTTTACTACCTAACTAATACAAGAAAAGGAGCAAAGGGAGAAGGAAGACTTTGCTCCTCAGTAGAAGAAGTGAAGTACCTATACGAAATAGGAGAAATAGACTTAAATGCATTCATTCTTGTAGGTACTTCTATCTTCAGCAATAAGAAGTGAAATAAGAAGGGGCTTCTTATTACCACTCCAGGTAAGGTAATCTTTAACCTAGCTCTACCTTCTGATTACAGATATGTAAATGACTCTTCAGAAGAAGGAGTTTCTGAAGAAGACATTGTAGAGCTAGGAGTAGATTACACTGAAGTGGTTGCAAATATTAAGGAGAAAGCTCCTTTCAGTAAGAAAGTAATGCAAACCATCATAGAAGAAGTCTATGAAGGTTATCCACTAGAAAAAACATCCGAGATGTTAGATAATATCAAGACTCTAGGATTCGAGTTCTCTACAAAGTCTTGCATCACTATCTCTCCATTTGATATTCCTAGATTCAAAGATTCCTTTAAGGAAGATTTGATAGTTGAAGCTGAAAAGAAAGTAAGAGAACAAAAGGAATTCTTTGAATTAGGAATGATTACTGATGATGAAAGATATCAAAGAGTAATCAATCTTTGAAGTGAAGTTAAGGATAAAGTATCTGAACAAGTTAAGAGCTGGTTCAGAGGAGAAGAATATAGAGATAATCCAATGGCTATCATGGAAAAATCTGGAGCTAGAGGTAGCTTGTCAAACTTTGTCCAACTATCAGGTATGAGAGGACTTATGAATAGATCCTATAACTATGGACAAAGTAATGACTCCAAGATAATTAAGGACATCATAGAAGTTCCTATTAAGAACTCCTTCATAGAAGGTCTTAATATAATTGAATTCTTCAACTCTTCCTATGGATCTAGAAAGAGTATGGCTGACACAGCAGTGAAAACTGCTAAGTCAGGTTACATGACTAGAAAACTTGTGGATGCTTCACAAGAAGTAGTAGTTAGATCCATAGACTGTAATCCTAAGAAGGGAGTCTTAATAAGAGCTATTAAGGCTGAGGGAAGTGACAGTATGGTTAAGACTCTTGAAGAGAGACTTAGATATAGATGTGCGTTTAAGGACATTGTATGTCCTCAAACAGGAGAAGTACTGTGTGCTGAAGGAGAATACATTACTCCTAAGATAGCTAAGAAAATACAAGATCTTGGATTCGAAGAAGTAGAAGTGAGAGGAGCATTTACTTGTGAACAAAAACGAGGTGTTTGTCAAAAATGTTTCGGTTACGACCTTAAGACTAAGAAACCAGTTAAGGTCGGAACTGCTGTCGGAATAATTGCAGCTCAATCAATTGGTGAGCCTGCAACACAACTTACCATGAGAACATTCCACTCTGGTGGTGTTGCAGGTGAATCCAACATTACTCAAGGGTTTGAGAGACTAAGACAACTATTTGATGGAATTAAACCTCACTCTTGAGAACAAGCAATAATCTCAGATATTAAGGGAGTTGTTAAGTCTATTGTTCGAAGAGGAAACTCTCGAATAATAGAAATTAAAGGACCTCTTGGAAAGAGAGTTTATGAAGTTGGAATGGCTATTAAGGTTAGAGTACAAGTTGGAGAAGAAGTTAATGTTGGTACTCTAATAACTGAAGGTCTTCTAAGTCTAGACGAAATTAAGAGAAGTCTAGGTATTGAAAAGACTAGAACTTATATGGTTGAAGAAGTTCTGAAGGTTTACTGAATGCATGGTCTAGACTTATCAGACAAGTATGTTGAAGTTATAGTAAATCAAATGACTAATAAGTGAAAAGTTCTAGAGTCAACCAACACTAAAGTCAGTGTTGGTGAAATTCTAGAAGGTGAAAACTTCAAGAATAGAATTGATAATATAATTATCGAAAAGGAAGAAATGCCAGTAGCTGAAATAGAAGTTCTAAACTTGGAGGATGTTCCAATGAGATCAGGATCATTCCTAGCAGCTGCTGCGTTCCAAGACACTAGAAAGGTCTTGACTGATGCAGCTGTTAAGGGAGAACAAGACAGCATCATGTCTCTAAAATCCAATCTAATTGTTGGGGAATTAATAGGATTGAAGTAGTTTCTAAGCTTTAGCGAATATGAATATATTCGCTAAAGCTCTCATGCTTAATGGAGTTCTCGGAGGGGCTGTTGGTGGAGTCTCCAAGCTTGGGGGGAAATCTATGGATATTAGAGATGTTGAGAAAAGGATGGCTGGGTTTACTCAAGAGGATGAGGGGAAATATGTGGTTATGAGTGAACTTAATTTTGATACTAGTCATCACGGGAATGAGGAAGCTAATAGTGGTGTTAGTGTTTCGTTCGAGGAGCTTAAGCATGTACTTGGTGTTACTGAACCTTCTTCCTCTTAGAAAATTACAGGCAAGTTAATACTCGCTGTAATATGTAGCGGAAACGGTTGCTGAATCGCTGCCACGCAGCGATTCAGCAATGATGGCGACGGGACCGGAACCAAGGCGATGCTTGATTCCGAGAGTAAATTTGAAAAAGTCCAAGGTATTTGATTTGATGACATTGATTGGGGTGTTGATGTAAGTTATGACAGGGTAGGGAATAATGAAAAAGCTGAAAATGATTGTGTCTATTTGGATAGCAGTGGGTATGCATATGGGTGCAAAAAAGTGAATGAGAGGATTGGAAACGATAGTCAGGGTACGGCATTTCAGCGAAGAATAGGTAAGGAAAAAATTGCATTACAAGATAATGGTTGAGGGATAATGGTCGGTAAAGTGTCTTTTGTTGTAGGATTGATTGAAATGGTTAAGGGAGATGGGAATGGTGAAGAGGGTTTTAGTAACAAGAGAAAGGGAATAAGGAGATGATGGGGGCGGTAAAAAATAAGTTCATTAGTAATGTTTGCGGAGGAAAAAGTTGAAAGGAAGAAGGGTATGTTGAAAACTGAGATACTAATGGAAGCATAAAAGTGATTGAAGGTCAGGTATTTGAATTTGGGAAAGGAAGAAGTAATAATGGAGAACTATTAGCTTTCGAAAGGGAAGGCGAGGGTCAAGATATTTTTGGAGGAGAAGAAAAAGGGGAAACGGGAGGTAGAGGAGTATCACCAGGTGACTGACTTAAATCAGCTCGTTGAGATGGTAAGATGAGTGATCAAAGCTGTAGCAGTGTAGAACAGTGAAATACTAGATTTGATGCGGGAGCTAAGAATAGCAGGAATGATTGCTTGAGTAGCGAAGGAGGTAATGAAAAGAAGAGCAACAAATGATTACACGATCAGAGCTGAGAGGATATTAAGAAAAAATTTGGGTTCGGTAAAAAGAGCGAAAAGAATGAATGTCAATGACTAATGAAAGAGCCATTTACTGGGAGAGGACATGAAGATCTAAGACCAGAGCATACTATGGTAATGGGTTTCAGATTGGAGGTTCTTTCATTAATCACCCTCAACAATATGCGCATGTAAATTATTGCTAGAACGCTGCGCTGAGGCAGCGATTCAGCAATGATGGCGACGGGACCGGAACCAAGGCGATGCTTGATTCCGAAAGTAAATTTGAGAAAGTTCAAGGTATTTGGTTTGACGACATTGATTGAGGTGTTGATGTGAGTTATAGTAATGCGGGAAGTAATGAGGAGAATATTGAAGAAAATTGTGTATATATTTCTGGAAGATATGCGTATGGTTGTAAGAAAGTGAGTGGAAAGGTGAGGGCGGGAAGTAGTGAAAAGGAATGGACATCATTTCAACTTAGGGTAGGTAAGGAGAAAGCTAAATTACAGAAAAATGGATGAGGACTAATGATTGGTAAAGCTGGTTTTGTTATGGGTTTAATTGAGCTGGTTAAAGGTCAAGAGAATGAAAGGAGTGGCAATTTTGAAGAAAAATGAGGGGAATGGTTTGAAGAAGGCAAGGAGGAAGATAACTGCTTAGATGTCACTTACAGAACAGATGAGGAGAGAAAACAAGAAAGAGAGGAAGAAGAATATACATATAAGAAAAAAAATGTAAATGAAAGTTGAAGAATGGCAAAAAAAGTGAAGTATTGAGTGCTCTTAAAAAGGTGTTTGCTGATGAAAAAATGTGAGCTAAGAAAAGTTTTAAGAGAGAAGATATTAAGGAATTGTGTAAGGGGGATAGTAGTAAGTGGCAGGCAAACAATTTTGGAAAGAATGGTGCAGGGGTTATGGAAAAAGTAAGGAATAATTTCATGGAAAGAGTTTGTAACACCAATAAAGGAAACTATGAGAATGGAAGGGAGAATGAATATATAAGTAACTGAGATACAAACGGTAATTTCAAGGTAATTGAGGGTCAGGTATTTGAATTTGGGGGAAAAGAAAGAGGTGAAGTTTTAGCTTTCGAAAAAATGGGTGAAGGTCAAGATATCTTCGGAACAGAAAGAGAAGGAAGCGGAGGAACAAATAGAGTGACTGCTGGTGATTGACTAAAACTTGCTAGATGAGAGGGTAATCTAGGTGATCAAAGTTGTAATAGTGTCGAGCAATGAGAGACACGAGATCACAAGGGAGCAAATTCAGGAACTAATCAATGTACTAAGAATGAAGTGCAGAAAGAGGGTGATAACAGTGGAAAATGACTAAATGATCAAAGTTGAGACAATATTCAAAAAAGATTTGGACTTAAGAAAAAGAGTAAAAACGATAACTGCCAATGACTAATGAAAGAACCATTCAAAGGATCAGGACATGAAGATCTAAGGCCAGAGCATACTATGGTAATGGATTTCGGTTTGGTTCTTTCATTAATTACTAATAACGAAATATGTAGGTAAATATTGTGAGATCGCTGCGTGGCAGCGAATTAACGGAACCAAGGCGATGCTTGATTCCGAGAGTAAATTTGAAAAAGTCCAAGGTATTTGATTTGATGACATTGATTGGGGTGTAAATGTAAGTTATAGGAGTGTTCAGGGTAGTGAAAAGGCTGATAACGGTTGTGTGTATTTACTCAGTGGTGGGTATGCGCGTGGTTGTAAAAAAGTTGTTGAAAATGGGAGACAGGGAGGGGAGCAGGGAACGGCCTTCCAAAGAAGGCTTGGTAAAGAGCGTAATAAGTTAAAGAAAACTGGTTGAGGATTGATGGTCGGTCAAGTTGGTTTTGTTATGGGGTTGATTGAGCTAGTTAAAGGTGGAAATGGAGATAGAAGGGACTTTAAAGAGCAGTGAAAGGATTGATTTGAAGAGGTAAGGAGTAACGAAAAAAATTGTCTAGATGTTATTGAAGAAAAAGAAAGAGGTGAAGAAGTAAAAGAAAGCTATAAGAAAAAGAAGTGTAAATGAAAACTAAAAGAGGAAAAGAAGGGACAAGTATTGAGTACTTTTAAAAAAGTATTTGCTGATGAACAAGGCTGAGCTAAGAAGAGTTTTAAAGTTAGTGATTTAAAGAAATTGTGTGAAGATGGGGGTAGTAGTGGGTGAAATACAGATAATTTTGGGAACTATGGGAATGTAATGGGAAAAGTGAAAAGAAAATTTGAGGAAGGGGTTTGTAGAAGGAATGGAGCATCATGAAGAAGTGGAAATGATAATGATTACGTAAAAAATTGAGAGGTTACAGGAGATCTAAAAGTAATTGAAGGTGAAGTATTTGAGTTTGGAAAGGGAAGTGGCGGAGAAATACTAGCTTTTGAAAAAGAAGGTACTGGAGAAGAAATTTTTGGAAGAGATAGGGAAAAAGGACAAGTATCAGCTGGTGATTGACTAAAAATTGCGAGATGGGAGGGTCTCTTGGGAGAACAGAGTTGTCATAGTGTTGAACAATGACGAACTAAGGAAAGTGGTATTGGAGCAGAGGATAATCAATGTGCTAAAGATAATAATCAGGGGGATGGAGAACAAGGTGGGAAATGACTTAATAATCAGAACTGGGAGAGCATAAAGAGAAAATTTGGATTCAATAAGAAAAGTGAGAATAATAAATGTCAATGACTAATGAGAAAGAAAGATAGAGAGGATCCTAGGGATAGAAAAAAATTTAAAGATGACTTCTTTATTAGTAGTCATCTATAGTGGTATGTAAATAATCATTATTTAAGCGCTGCTTAGCAGCGTATTGGACAAGGAACCAAGGCAATGCTTGATTCCGAAAGTAAGTTCGAGAAGGTTCAAGGGATCTGATTTGACGATATCGATTGAGGTGTCACAGAGGGTTATGAAATGGTAGGGAGTAGTGGACAAGCTGAAAAAGGTTGTGTGTATTTAACAAGTGGTTATGCTCGAGGTTGCAAAAAAATTACAGGAAAGGGTGATGGAGGAAGTGGAGCAGCATTTCAAAGACGGATTGGTAAAGAAAAAGTTAAGTTGATAAATACTGGATGAGGAGTAATGATTGGTAAGGTTGGATTCGCTGTTGCATTAATTGAAATGGTTAAAAGTAGAGTAGGGAATAAAAACAGTGAAGACTTTAAAAGTAAGTGAAATGAGTGATTTGAGGTGGAGAATGGAGATAATCAAAGTTGTTTGGAAGTTACTGAAAATAAAAACAAAGAAAAGGGGGCAGAAAGTAGTAGTAAGGAATATGAATACAAAAAGAAGAAATGTAAGTGAAGATTAAGAAGTAATAAAAGAGGAGATGCTTTAGAAATCTTTAAAAAAGTATTTGCTGATGAAAAAACATGAGCTGAAAAAAGTTTCACAAGAGAACATATAGAGGGGTTGTGTGAGAAAGGAGGCAGTAGGTGACAGGAAGATAGTTTCGGGAATAATGGAAAGGATGTAATGGAAGAAGTAAGAAGAGGGTTTGAAGAGGCACATTGTAGCGAAGGAAAAAGTAAATATGAAAAAGGAAATAGTAATTACGTTAAAGATTGAGGTGCAAGCAACAATATCAAAGTAATTGAGGGTGAAGTTTTTGGATTCGGAAATAAAGAAAGCATAGAATACTTAGCTTTCGAAAAGGAGGGTGATGGAAAAGAGGTCTTTGAGAAAGCAGAAAATGGAAAGAGACAGGGGAAAAGCAATAATATAACAGCTGGTGACTGGCTAAAACTTGCTAGATGGGGTGGTAGTAGAGCTGATCAAAGTTGTCATAGTGTAAAACAGTGAAATACAAGGAATCATAAGGAAGCAAGCACAAGTAGCAATCAATGTGTTAAAGATGAAGCTACAGAGGGTGGTGATGGTGGGGGTAAATGGCTTAATGATCAAAGCTGGGAAAACCTAAAGGGATGATTTGGATTAGGAGCGAAAAGTAGTGAAGATAACTGCCAATGACTAATGAAGGAACCATTTGAAACCCATTACCATAGTATGTTCTGGTCTTAGATTTTCATGTCCCGATCCTTTAAATGGTTCTTTCATTAGTCACTTATAAAAATATGTAGATAAACAATTTTCATAGCTGCGTTGCAGCGAATAAGAACCGGAACCAAAGCTATGCTTGATTCCGCTAGTAAGTTTGAAAAAGTTGAGGGGATTTGATTTGACGACATTGATTGAGGTGTTGAGGTGGGTTATGAAACAATGGGAGAGAATGGAGAGGGAAAAGCTGAAAATGATTGTGTTTATTTAGTAAACGGATATGCGTATGGTTGCAGAAGGTTAGAAAAAGATGGAAATGGGAATAATGGAACTGCTTTCCAGCAAAGATTAGGTAAAGAGAAGATTGGGTTACAAAAAAATGGATGAGGAATAATGGTTGGAAAAGTGTCTTTTGTTATTGGGCTGATTGAAATGGTTAAGAAGAATGGAGGTAGTAGTGAGGGGTTTGAAAAGAAATGAGGAAAATGATTTGAGAAAGATAGTGGAGAAAGTTGTTTGAAGGTTACTGAAAAGAGTGGAGGAAGAAATCACGAATATACAAAAAAGAAGTGTAAGTGAAAGCTAAAAAGTGAAAAAAGAGGAGAAGCTTTAGAGGTTTTTAAGAAAGTTTTTGCTGATGAGAAAAGTTGAGCTACAAAAAGTTTTGAGAAAAATCATATAGATGGGTTGTGTAAAGATGACAATAAGTGGAAAGCAGATAAATTTGGAAAAGGTGGAGGAAATGTTATGGATGAGGTGAGGAGCGAGTTCAAAGAAACACATTGTAGTGGAGAAGGGAGTAGGTACGGAGAAAAAGGGGGATATGTAGATAACTGAGATGTAAATGGAAAAATAAAGGTAATTGAAGGTCAAGTGTTCGAATTTGGGAAAAAAGGGGAGAAGAGGAATTCAGAACTACTTTCCTTCGAGAAAATGGGTTCTGGAGAAGATATTTTCGGAGAAAGAGGGAGAGATGTGGGAAGGAATCAAATATCAGCGAGCGACTGACTTAAGTCGGCTCGCTGAGATGGTAAGTTAGCAGATCAAAGTTGTAGTAGTGTTGAACAGTGAAAAACTCGGAATAGTGGAGTAGATGAGGACAATAATCAATGTGTAAAGAATAGAGATAATGGAGAAGGTGGTAAATGATTGAATGATCAAGATTGAAACGATCTTAAAAAGAAGTTTGGATTTGGAAAAAATAGTAAGGAAGGAAACTGTCAATGACTGATGAAAGAACCATTTAATGGAAAAGATCATGAAGATCTAAGACCAGAACATACTATGGTAATGGGTTTCAAAATATATGAAACCCATTTTTATCCGCAAACATTAAATGTGTTCTTTTTTAAAAAATTTGTTTGAAATCAACACCCCTTCTTTCTTTTTTCTCACTTAAGAAAAATCTAAAGTTTTTGTAATTGTTGAAATCGCTGCCACGCAGCGATTCAGCAATGATGGCGACGGGACCGGAACCAAGGCCATGCTTGATTCCGAAAGTAAGTTCGAGAAGGTTCAAGGGATCTGATTTGACGATATTGATTGGGGAGTCAGTGTGAGTTATGAGAATGGAAATGGAGGTGATGGGAAAGTTGAAAAGGACTGTGTCTATTTGGATACCACTGGATATGCATATGGATGTAAAAAAGTTACAGGAAATGGAGAAGGTGGAAGTGAAGGTACAGCATTTCAACGAAGAATAGGAAAGGAGAAGATTGGTTTACAGAAAAATGGTTGAGGGATAATGGTTGGTAAGGTTAGCTTTGTTATGGCGTTAATTGAAATGGTTAAAGGAAATGGGAGTAGTGGAAAAGAGGAAGAGTTTAAAAGTAAGTGAAGTAAATGATTTGAAAAAGATAATGGAGGAGAGGGAAGTTGTTTAGAAGTTACTGAGAGGGTGGGAGAGAATAATGGACAGGATAATTACGACTATAAGAGAAAAAAATGCAAATGAAAGTTGAAAGAAGATAAGAAAGGAGATGCCTTAAGTATCTTTAAGAAAGTATTTGCTGATGAGAAGACATGGGCTGAAAAAAGTTTTAAGAGAAAGAATATTGATGATTTGTGTGGAGAGGGGACTAGGTGAAAGGAGAACAATTTTGGAAGAAATGGGAGTAATGTTATGAAGGAAGTAAGAGAAGAGTTTAAGAGTGCTCATTGTAAAAGTGGAAGGAGTAAATATGGAAAAGAGGGAAATGATTATGTAAGAGAATGAAGCACTAGCGGGAATATCAAAGTAATTGAAGGACAGGTCTTTGAATTTGGGGGAGGAGGTAATGGAGAATTATTAGCTTTTGAAAAAGAGGGTAATGGTTCAGATATATTTGGGGAAGCTAGAGAAAGAAAAAGACAAGTAACTGCAGGTGATTGACTAAAAGCTGCTCGATGAGAAGGTAAATTAGCTGATCAAAGCTGTAGTAGTATAAAACAGTGAAATACTAGAAATGATCCGGAGGCAAACAGAAAAAGTAATGACTGTGTAGTGGGAGATGAGGGAGAAGGTAAAGGCAAAAGTGGTAAATGGTTGAATGATCAGGAATGAGACAAGCTCAAAAAGAGATTTGGATTAGGGACAAAGAGTAGTGAAGGTAACTGTCAATGACTAATGAAAGAACCATTCAAAGGAACAAGACATGAAGATCTAAGGCCAGAGCATACTATGGTAATGGGTTTCAGATGTGGGTCAAAGATCTTGAAAGAGTTATAAGAATAAAAAATAATAATTAAATTTATTTGATTTAACATACACTTATTTATTTCAGTTAACTTTTTCTTTCATTTAATTTCTAACTACATCGAAAAATAGTTATTTGTTATTTTTTTCTTTAAAGTAATTTAGTTTTATTTTTTAGTCGTTGCAATTGCAACGACTAGAAGGGGGGGGGGAACCTTTTGAGTTACAGGTGTTCTAAAGAAAAAGAGGTGGGGTAAATTCGAAAAAGCTATAAGGGAATCTAATTTAATGACATTGAAGTTACTCGTATTCGAGAAAGAAGATACTAGAAAGAATATTTTTGGAGAAAAAATAAATAGAAATATATAGCTACACAAAGAAAGGAGCTGACCTAGGTCAGCTCTCTAAGAAGAAGAAATTTAACTAATTAGTGTTGTAGAACAGTAAAAATTAAAGATTCTGGTATAAGAAATTACCAGAATAAGTATTTAAAAAAGATGAATGGCTGATTATTCAGCCATTAAAAAAGGATTTTAAAAGAATTTAATTTTTGAAAAGTCGGGTAGTTGAAAAAAATTAGTAGTCAAAAATGAACAAAAGCCCTGAAAATCAAGGCTTTCGAAGGGTTTAAAAATGGAAAATTTTGCTAAAAATTGAAAACACGACTCGCACATTAATCATGGTTCCTTGATTGAGGATCCTTCTAACTTTTACCTTCGGTATCGATCCGCAAGATCTTTGACCCACATCTGAAACCCATTACCATAGTATGTTCTGGTCTTAGATCTTCATGTCCTCTCCCAGTAAATGGCTCTTTCATTAGTCATTGACATTCATTCTTTTCGCTCTTTTTACCGAACCCAAATTTTTTCTTAATATCCTTTCAGCTCTGATCGTGTAATCATTTGTTGCTCTTCTTCTCATTACCTCCTTCGCTACTCAAGCAATCATTCCTGCCATTCTCAGCTCCCGCATCAAATCTAGCATTTCACTGTTCTACACTGCTACAGCTTTGATCACTCATCTTACCATCTCAACGAGCTGATTTAAGTCAGTCACCTGGTGATACTCCTCTACCTCCCGCTTCCCCTTTTTCTTCCCCTCCAAAAATATCTTGACCTTCGCTTTCCCTTTCGAAAGTTAATAGTTCTCCATTATTACTTCCTCCCCTCCCAAATTCAAACACCTGACCTTCAATCATTTTTATGCTCCCATTAGTATCTCAGTTTTCAACATACCCCTCTTCCTTTCAACTTTTTCCTTCGCAAACATTACTAATGAACTTATGTTTTACCGCCCCCATCATCTCCTTATTCCCTCCAAAATTATCTGCATTTCAATTTTTCTCCCCACACAAATTTTTCATGTGTTCATTTTTGAAACTCTTTTTAGCCCATCTAGGTTCATCTGCAAACACTTTTTTAAAAACGCTCACTGCAGCCTCTTTTTTCTCCCCCTTTAATTTCCATTTACACTTCTTAGGTTTATATTCATACTCTCCTTCCCCTGTCCCTCTCTTATTCTTATCTTTTCTAGTAACTTCCAAACATTTCCCTTTTCCATCGTTATCTTTTTCAAACCATTCCTTTCATTTGTTATTAAAGCTTTCCTCACCATTCCCATCTCCCTTAACCATTTCAATCAATCCTACAACAAAAGACACTTTACCGACCATTATCCCTCAACCATTATCTTGTAATGCAATTTTTTCCTTACCTATTCTTCGCTGAAATGCCGTACCCTGATTACCGTTTCCATTCCTTTCATTTACTTTTTTGCACCCATATGCATACCCACTGCTATCCAAATAGACACAATCATTTTCAGCTTTTTCATTATTCCCTACCCTGTCATAACTTACATCAACACCCCAATCAATGTCATCAAATCAAATACCTTGGACTTTTTCAAATTTACTCTCGGAATCAAGCATGGCCTTGGTTCCGGTCCCGTCGCCATCATTGCTGAATCGCTGCGTGGCAGCGATCAACAATATATATTTACATATTTTTTGTTATTCCAAAAATAATCCTTTCATTAGTCATTGACAGTTACTTTCTTTCCCTAGCCCAAACCATCCTTTCAAGTTTTCTCAGTTTTGATCATTTAGTCACTTACCACCTCCCTCTCCATCTTCGCTCTTAGAGCATTGATTGGTCTCTGAATTAGCTCCCTCATCATTTCGTGTTTCTCATTGTTCAACACTATGACAACTCTGATCAGCTCTACTACCTCCCCATCTAGCTAGTTTTAGTCAGTCACCCGCAGTTACTCCTTCTCTACTTTTTGTCTCTTCTGTTTTTTCAAATACCTCCTTACCATCTCCTTCTTTTTCGAAAGCCAATAATTCTTTATTGTCTTTCTCTCCAAATTCAAATACTTCACCTTCAATTACTTTGATATTGTTGCTTGTCTCTCAGTTATTAACATGTTCTCCATTTCTCGTCCCTCTATATTTATTTCTACCGTTCTCACAATGCGTTTCTTGAAACGCATTTTTTACTTTTTCTACAACTTCATCCTCATTTTTTCCAAACTTATCTTTTTGTCATTTACTGCCACCACCACTACATAACCCATCTATTTCATTCTTTTTAAAACTTTTCTTGGCTCACGATCTCTCATCCCCAAAAACTTTCTTAAAAATACTTACTGCATCTTTTTTCTTATCTTTCCTTAACTTTCATTTGCATTCTTTCTTTTCATATTTATAGTTATCTTTTCCCTCTTCACTATCTCCCTTACTTTTATCTCTAGTAACTTCTAAACAACTCTTTTGGTTCTTTTCCTCCCTTTCAAACCATTTATTTCATTGTTCACTAAACTTTTCATTTTCCTTACTTCCTCCTTTAACCATCTCAATTAAAGCTACAGAAAAAGTTACTTTACTAATCATTAATCCTCATCCAGTTTTTATTAACTTCACTTTTTCTTTACCAAGCCTTCTTTGGAAGGCTGTACCTTTCCCTTCCTTCTACTTCACCATTTACTTTTTTACATCCACTCGCATATCCAATCATTAGATATACACAATCACTCTCAGCTTGCTCATTTCCTTCCTCACTTATTTTTCTGTAACCAACATTGACACCTCAATCAATGTCATCAAACCAAATACCTTGGACTTTTTCAAATTTACTTTCGGAATCAAGCAATGCTCAAGAATTCCATTTTTTAATTTTTGAATCGTTGTTTAATAGCGATTAAAAAAAGAAATTAAGTTAACAATTTTTTCTTTAAAAAATGAATAAGAAGTAAAAAACGGGCGTGGGGCGGGAAGCCCGCCCTATTAATAAAGCGAAGAAGTTAGTTAATGGGGAGGGAATTAATTATTGTTTCCTCAAAATAAAACATTTTTCAGAAATCAGTAAGAAATTTCACTACTATAGTGTGTTTTGGCCTTAGATCTTCATGTCTTGTTCCTTTGAATGGTTCTTTCATTAGTCATTGACAGTTATCTTTATTACTACTCTTCCCTAGTCCGAACCTTCTCTTAATGTTCTCCCATCGTTGATCATGTATTCATTTTTTATCTCCTCCATCTCTCCCCTTTGCACATTGATTTTGGTCATCTCCCACCCCTCATTTCCTCGATTCCCATTGTTCAACGCTATTACAACTCTGATCTCCTAAAGTTCCATCTCATCTAGCAGCTTTTAATCAGTCACCTGCTGATATTTTTCTATTACCTCCCTTTTCTTTCCCAAAAATATCTTGTCCTTCGCCCATTTTTTCGAAAGCAAGTAGTTCTTTGTCACTTCTACTTTTATCCCCTTCGAATTCAAATACTTCACCTTCAATTACTTTTATGCTGCTGTTTACACTTCAATCATTTACATAATCTCCTCCTTTTCCATAATTACTTTCACCTTCGTTTCTCTTACAGTGAGCTTTCTTAAACTTTTCCTTTACCTCATTCATAACCTTTTCTCCATCTTTTCCAAAATCATTTGCTATTCATTTCCTGTTATCTTTACACAAACCATCAATTGTGTCTTTTTTAAAACTTTTTCTAGCTCAGCCACTTTCATCGGCAAATACTTTTTTAAAAATTTCTAAAGCTTCTTTTTTCTTACCTTCTTTCAACTTTCACTTACACTTCCTCTTTTTATAGTTGTGCTCTCTTCCGCCTCCCTTATCGGTAACCTCTAAGCAACTCTCTTCATTATCTTCTTCAAATCAATCATTTCATTTTTTTGAAAATTCCCCTTTCCTCTCATCTTTCTTAACCATTTCAACTAACGCCATAGAGAAAGCCACTTTACCAATCTTCAAACCTCATCCATTTTTGTTCAACTTAACTTTCTCTTTACCTACTCTTTGTTGAAATGAAGTACCTTCATTCTCCTTAACCCCTATTTTTTTGCATCCATATGCGTAACCACTAGCTAAATAAACACAATCATCATCTGCATCCTCTCCATCATCTACCTTTCTATAACTCACATTTACACCCCAATCGATGTCGTCAAATCAAATACCCTGAACTTTTTCAAATTTACTTTCGGAATCAAGCATCGCCTTGGTTCCGGTCCCGTCGCCATCATTGCTGAATCGCTGCGTGGCAGCGAATCTACTTTCTTTACATACTTTTACTAGTAATTAATGAAAGAACCTTCCAATCTGAAACCCATTACCATAGTATGCTCTGGTCTTAGATCTTTATGTTCCCTACCAGTAAATGGTTCTTTCATTAATCATTGACATTTATTCTCTTCACTCTTTTTCATAAATCCAAATTTTTTCTTAATTTTCTCTCAGTCTTGATCATGTAATCAATTATTACTTATTTTCCCTTCCTTTCCACTCCCGCTACTACTCAAGCAATCATTACTGCTCCCTCCTGCTTTTGAATCAAACCTAGTCCTTCATTGTTCTACGCTACTACAACTTTGATCGCCTAGCTTACCATCTCAGCGAGCTGACTTAAGTCAGTCACCAGCAGTAACTTTTTCATTTGTTCTTCCCTCCCCCTTTTCATCCTTAAAAACATCTGATCCATTACCTTCTTTTTCGAAAGCAAGTAGTTCCGTATCACCCTCTCTACTTCCTTCGCCAAACTCAAATACTTGACCCTCAATAACTTTGATTTCTCCATTAACACTTCATCCTTTTACATAATCACCTCCTCCACCTCCATAATTACTCTCCCACTTATTACAGTGAGTATTTTTGAGCTCTCCTTTTATTCTTTCCATAACATTTCCTCCATTACTTCCAAAATTACTTTCCTGCCATTTACTCTTTTCCTCACACAACCCCCTTATATGTTCCTTTTTGAAACTCTTTTCAGCTCATGTCTTTTCATCAGCAAATACTTTTTTAAAGATACTTAAAACACTTCTCCTCTTATCTTCCCTCAACTTTCATTTGCACTTCTTCTTCTCATATTTGTGATTCTCACTACTCCCTCTCTTTTTCTCCTCTTCGGAAACTTTCAAACAACTTTTTTCACTACTATCTTCTTCAAATCACTCATTTCATTTATTCTCAAATCTCTCCCCTCCTCCATTACTCCGATCCCCTTTAACCATCTCAATCAACCCCATAACAAAAGACACCTTTCCAACCATCATTCCTCAACCATTTTTCTGTAACCCAATCTTTTCTTTACCCAGTCTCCTTTGAAATGCTGTACCTTGATTATTTCCATCATTTCATCCATTTACCTTCTTGCATCCATATGCATATCCACTACTATCCAAATAGACACAATCACTTTCAGCACTTTCACCTTCATTCACCTTGTCGTAACTCACATCAACACCCCAATCAATGTCATCAAACCAGATTCCTTGGACTTTCTCAAACTTACTCTCGGAATCAAGCATGGCCTTGGTTCCGGTCCCGTCGCCATCATTGCTGAATCGCTGCGTGGCAGCGATTTTCAAAAATGCTAAATACTACAACTGACTTCTAAAAAACACATGAATTTTTACTCTCTTCTCCCTAATCTTTTTATTGCCATTTTCGCAACATAAAAATGGCATAAAAAGTTAATATATAATCTATTAAAAAGTTTTTAGGCTTTAAGTGTTTCACTCAAAGAAACCAGTAGTACTTAGCAATCATTACTGGGCTCTACCCAGTAGTAGAATGTTTGTTTTTGCCTTAATAACAGTACTATTGGTTTCTCTTAATATAGTTTTCTTAGTTAAAGGAGAAAATCTATTTGAAAAATTTAAGTTACAAGATAGAGCTATTAATTATGACTCCCTAGGAAACAATAATTTCAAAGAAGAAGGATCTTATAGTTCCTTCTTCAAAAGAATGTTTTCAGTTTATATAAGACCTAATACTATGTTTTTGTTTAACCAAAATAGTTTGTTATTATCTCCTCAAAAATTTGATTCTCTTTCAAAAACTATCTTTAATCAAAACTAATCTTTAAAAAGTAAATAAATTATTCTCTTTTTCTTTCTTTTTTAGAAAATAAAAAAGAAAGATATAAAAATAAAGTAATTCAAAAATAGTTTTGTCTTCTCACTGAATTACTTCTTTAAGAGATATCTTCGATAGATTTTTAGAAGATAATTTATTTTTTAATCAAGATACTGGAAAAAATATAGGTTCAGGTATAGCTATACTAGCAGGTCTAGGTGCTGCACTAGCTCAAGGTTATATGGGAGGTAAAGCTATAGAAGCTTTAGCTAGAAACCCAGAAGTAGAAACACTTATTTTTAAGCAATTTATTGTAGGAGCAGCTATCTGTGAATCAGTAGCTATTTATGGTCTAATAATAGCTATCATTCTTAAAGTAGGATAATTTAGTAGTTCTTTCCTAAGAGGGCTTTTTAAAGCCCTCTCAAAGGAATATTTCTTATAGTATTTTTAATTTCAACAAAATCAATAGTTAGATAACTTTTATTTCTTTTTAGTTAAAAAAGATTATTCAAAATCTAAAGCCAGAAAATAATCTTTTTTAACCACACTTAAATCATTAAAGAAAGTAAAGACTAATTTAAATTAACTAAATTATTTTTTAAATACAAAAATTTAATTTAAGTTTTGGCATTTCATATACCAAAACCATTAAAAACTTAAAAACCCAAAATCCAATAGTTTATAATCTAGTTTTTATTACTTACCAAATAACAATTAGTAACTTACTAAACAAATATTCAAAAGTTAAAGAAATAAATAACTTTAGAGAATATATAAATCCCTTTGTGGGATTTATTATTCCCTCTCTATATAGTTATTTGTTTTTGAAATCTTTAACTTTGATAACTTCTCTTAAGTTACATAGAAGTATTAATGCAACTTAAGTACAAATTAATTGGCTCCCTAATTGCTTTTGCGGGAGCGAACTCCACAGCAATTCCATTTGTACTTAAAAGTAATATTGTTCAGGACTACTTTAGTCCTTCACCAAATAACTTAAGTCTTAGTAGTTTAAATACATTAAGTAATAGTTCTACTACTTCTTTAGGGACTGACCCTAAAGAAAGAATACAGTTCTCTGAAAATAACTCTCAATACTTAGAGTTAGTTAATAATTCAGCTCAGCTGAATTCTCAATTAACCAATATTCATCTAGATAATCAAGAACAACTTCCTGCTTTATCAGATCTCTCTTCTGAATTAAGTCAAACAGGTTTTGCTGTAGCAGTAAAGCAAATCAGAAGAGAGATAAAGAGAGAAGGAGGAGCTTCAGGCGTAGAACAAAAACAAATAAGAGTAGTTAGAGAAGCTTTGGAGAGTTTGAATAATTTAAAAGAAGATTATGTTAAAGCAGTTTCAAAAGTCAAAAAATATAGAACGGATATTATTCCGATGGTGTCTGAAATACAAGAACATGAAATTAGTGAAAATTCATTAGGAAGATGTGTCAATAACGAGAAAGGAGGATACTACTGTTTTGAGGATAGAACAAGTAAAGTGACAGAATTAAATAACAGTGAAAGAAAAGCTTTGAAAGATTTCCTCAAAAGTTATTTGGAGTTGCAAGAAAGATCTGAAGAATTAGTGGAGAAATTGGGTAAAGGGAATAGAAATATAGAGGCAACTAGAAATGAAGAAAAGAAAACAGAAATTAAAAATATACTTCAAAAATTAAAAGAAATACATTGAGATATTGAAAATGAAGACATTCTTTACAAATATAAAAAGAAAAGTGAATCAGGAAATTTTGGTTGAGGAGAAAATTGACAAGAAAACCCTTTTAGTGCACTTTTTGATAATGAAGTTGAATGAAAAGCTCATATGTTCAGAATAATTGAGAATGAAAAAGAGAGTAGAGAAGGTGCAGAAGAAGAAAAGAAGAAGAGTTTGAAAGAATCTTTAAAAAAGATTCATGACGAAATTAAGCTTTTGGTAGCTGTTAAATTATTAGAAAAAATGGAGCAACTAGGAGTAACTGAAGTGGTTGAAGAGTTGACAAAATAAAAATTATTTTTGTTTAAAATATTTTAGAAATTTATAGGTTTTTAAAAGAAGACCAGTAGTCAAAGATGTTGTTTAAGTTAATAACTTTACTATCTTTAACTACTGGAACAGCAGGAATAACTACTTTTGTATCTTCCAGTAACTCAAATAAGAATTTGAGTTCTTCAATTTCAGAAATAAAGAATGAAAAAGAAAATATTATTTCTGGCTCAAAGAATTTAGAAGAAGTATCTTCTAAATTAACTGAAGTAACTAAAGATTTAAAAGATAGTGATAAAAAATTACTAAATAAGTTTGAATTCACATTCAAACTTTTTAACTCTTTCTTTTAGGATATGCTTTTAATTCAAAATAATTCTTCTTTAGAAAACTTTGCCAGAGATGAAGAAGCATATAAAAAGTTTTCTAAAGATGTAAAAAGAATTATTAAAGAAATACTTAAGAAGGAAGAAAGAAGACAAAAAGAAGAAGAAAAAGAAACCAAGTAAATAGAAAAGATAAAGGGCATAAGATGCCCTTTTTCTTAATATTTAACTTAACTCCAAAAGTAATACTTAACTAAGATTCTTTTATTTTCTAAGATACTTACTCTAAGCACTCTCACTTTTGGAGTTATAGGATTATCTACTTATTTAATACCTCTAAGTATTAAAGATTCTTCAGGAAAAAAATTAAATGATTTATTTTTTTCCTCTTCTGAATCTTTAGATAGTTCACAAAAGTTAGATAACTTCTCTAAAGAAGAAAAAGAAAGATTGGGAGTATTGACTCCTCTTTCTCTTCTTTTGGGAGAAGTATCAGAAGAAACTGATAAAAACAAAACATCTAAAAGTAAAGAAATGGAAGAAACTTTATCTTCCATTTCAAGTTCAGAAGAAAAATTAAAGACTCTTTTTAAAAAACATCTTGAGCTTATGAGTAAATTATCAGAAACTTTCGAAAAGTTATCTAAATTGAATAAGTCTAGAATGGATTGAACTGCTGCGCAGGGAATATTAAGTAATTTAGATAACTTATTGAGTCAACTAGATCAAAAAGTTTTTGAATCATGAAAAAAATCATTTAGTAATTTTGTTTGCGCAATAGACAATAAAGGGCAAACTTGTTCTGAGGGTTCAAGAACTAGTGAAGAATTATCTTCTTCGTCCTCGAGGGGGGGGCGCTGAAGGCCAAGAAGGGGCCAAGGCAAAGAAAACATTAGAAGAAATTAAAGGGAAACTTTCAGAAGAAGTAAAAAAGTTAAATTTAATTCTCAATCAAAATATGTATTTGAGAATGGATCTTTCAGAAAGGAAAATAGATTTGAATAAATTTATTTCCTTTCTGGGAATAAACATAAATTTCTTAGATTATCTTTCTAAAGATTTACTGAAGAAATCTAATAATGTTCAAGAAGATACTAAAAATCAAACAGAACAATTAAATAAACTAAAAAAATTTTTAGTAGTTTTAAGTAAAGAGTGAGAAACTCTAAAAAATCAAGTTATTGTATTTACTAATTACAAAGGATTAGTAAATACTGCTATCTGTAGAAATACAGAAAGCACAGATAGCTCTAAATGTGTCTCACTTCAAAAATCACAATAGAACTGATTTAGTTTTTTCTATATAGTTGGTTTCCATGCTAGTGGAAACCAACTTATATAAGAAAGTAATATAGAGTAAGTTTGAAAACAGCTAAACTGTTTTCACTTACTTTAGGTTCTTTAGTTGTTACTCTAGGAGGAGGTTACAGCCTCAATAAATTTATCTTCAACAGATATGTTGAAGATTCAAAAATACTATGAGAAACAGTAAAGGTCCATAGTAATGGAACTAAAGAATGTAACTATATGGAACAACTAAAGGTAGAGGAAGATTTAGAGAAAATACTTAAAACTTGAGAATCTTCTTCCCAGATCAATAAGTATTGTGCTACTTATTGATCAAGTAATATATCTGGGAAAACAGTCCCAGATAAAAAGAACAAGATTCTAGAATACTGGATCAGAAGTAGAACAGAAGACATTATTAATAAGGTATTAAAAAACGAATACTTCGCAAATGTCGAAGTATTCGAAGAATTAGATGATGAATTGCAAAAGAAAAAACAAGATCCTCCAGAACCTAGTACTAAAGAATCTACAGATTCTGGCTATACAGTAAATAGTCTACAAGACATTTGTCATGTAGACAATAAGAAAGATGGAAGTCAATGAATAATTCTTAAATGTTCTAAAGAAACTAAGAAAAATTCAGTTTCTGCAGAAAAGAGTAGTTAACTAAATAAATTACTTTGAAAGTAATTAAGTTAACTACTCTTTTACTTAGTTCTTTAGTTGTAGTTGCTGGAGGGGGATATACATTGAATAAATTTATATCCCCCAAGTATATTGATGACAAGCAAGTACTCTGGGAAACTGTAAGAGTATTTGGTAATGGAAATAAAAAATGCCAAATACTCTTAAAACAAGAAAACAAAGAACAAAAAGATTTACATCAAGTTACCTTGAAACAAGTAGAACAAGAAAAAGTTAATGAATCTTGTTCTACTTCTTGATCCCATAGTATTTATGGGAAAAAGGTTCAAGGTAAAGATGACAAGATAGTAGAGTATTGGTTAAGAGGAAAAAGTAAAGAAATACTTAATGGAATGCTTTCTCAAGAAGACTTCAATCAAATTGAAGTTTTTGAAGAGGAATCCTCCCCAAGATCTCCATTATCTGAACTTTCTTCATCTACTGACCCTCAAACTACAGTAGATAGTTTGAAAAATAAATGCCAAGTAGAAGAAGAAAGTGATTGAATAACTATCAAATGTCTTAAAAACTCTCAAACACTTTCTTAAGAATATCTATAAATATTCTTTTGATTAATTACCTATATTGGGGCAATCAAAAGAATATAAATTTAGTTTCTGATTAATAGGGTTTTCAACTGAAAACCCAATAAATACTAAAAAATAAACTAATATCTTTCTTTTTTCTTTAAAGCTTTCAAGATTTATCTTTTTGTTGCAATAACTTGAAAACTTTAAAAATTGTTACTTTAACTACCTTCACAATAGCCTCCCTTGGAGGAGGTTATGGACTAAGTAAGGTAATATTCCCCAATTATGTTGGGGAAGATAAAGTACTATGAGAAACTGTTAGAGTCCACAATAACGGAACTAAAAGATGTCAATTATTGCGAAAACCAGAAAAGGAAGAAGATATACCCAATCTATTAGAACAAGTTTCTAAAAAGCCTGAAGAAGTAATTCAGGATATCTGTATTACTTCTTGATCTAATGGATTGGTAGGAAAAGATATAGGAAATAATATTCAAGAATCCTTACAAGTTCTTGAGTTCTGAATAAGAGGAAGAACTCAAGAAATAATTAATAAGTTACTAATAGGAGAAAACTATCAGGGAATCCAAGTACTAGAAGATTTAGGTAACCAAAAAGAATCAGGTGTTCCTGATTCTTCTAGTGAGTCTTCTAATTACACAATAGAAGATTTGAAAAAAGTTTGTGATGTTGATGGAACATCACAAACTAATTGAGTAATTGTTAAATGTCCTTCCGTCACTAAAAGGAATTAGAAAAAAAGGAACATCACAAAAACAATTAAGTTAGCTTCTTTATCTTTAACCTCCTTAATTGTTTTTGCTGGTGGAGGTTATTTTTCTAAAGACTTTATCTTCCCCGACTATATTGAGGAAGATAAAGTACTATGAGAAACTGTTAGAGTGGGTGCAGATGGTTCTAGAAAATGTGAATTTCTAGAACAACTAAAAGAAGGAGATAACTTAGAGGAAATAATCAAGAATTGAGATAAAAATAACAAAGTCAAGAAGACCTGTTCTACTTATTGATCCAATAGTGTTATTGGATCAAATACAAGGAATAAAGAACAAGATAAAGAGAAAAAAGAGTTATGAATAAGAGGTAAGGGAAAGGAAGACTTTCAGAAGTTATTAACTAATGAAAGTCTTGGAGATATTTTGGGATTAGATAGTTTTGATGGAAGTGCCACCACAGAATCTTTAAAGCAATTTTGTGATGTTGAAGAAGCATCACAAAATAATTGAATAACTGTAAAGTGCCCCAAGAAAAATATTTCATAAATAACTAATTAAAGATTTTTCCTCTCCCTATGGGAGAGTTAGGGAAAGAAAAAAGTTTAATTTATTTCATTAATAAAATAGAGTGAGCTAATTTTTTTACTTACTTTTCCCCTTAAAGTCTTCACTAAATTATTGAATTTATAAGATAAATAATTTTTGAAGACTTTAAGAGTTGTAACTCTTTCCTTAGTAACTATAGCCTCCCTAGGTGGAGGCTATGGTTTAAGTAAATTTGTTTTCCCCAATTATGTCAAGGAAGAAAAAGTACTCTGAGAAACTGTTAGAGTTAACAGTAAAAATGGTTCCAAACAATGTCAACTTCTAGAGAAACCTGAAAAAGAAGTAGATATAAGTTCTTTTATTCAAAAAGTAATAAGTAGTCATAATTCACAAGAGTTTTTAAATTCTTGTTCTACTTATTGAGCCAATAATATTATTGGCTCTACAGATATCAATAAATCAGTAGAAGGAATTACTACTGATTCTGATAGTGTTGCAAAGCAGCAACACCAAACAGAACTATGAATAAGAGGTCAAGGGAAAGATAACTTTAATAAGTTACTTTCCAATGAACCTTTAGGTGATGTCATTGGATTAGAAAAGTTAATTGAAGAGATGGATAAAGAGTCCTCTCCAAACCCAAAACCTAATGAAACAACTCCTTCTTCCAGCACTAACTCCAAATCTATAGATGTTGAAAAACTAAAGAATTATTGTGAAGTTAAAGAAGAAAATAACTGAATAACAGTTAAATGTCTAAAAAATTCTTCTTTAACTTCTAAACAACAATAATTAGTATTTGAAGACTTTAAAAGTTGTTTCCTTAATTACTACTTTCTCTATAGCCTCCCTCGGTGGAGGCTATGGACTAAGTAAATTAGTACTTAAAAATTATGTTCCAGAAGAAAAGGTATATTGAGAATCTGTATGGATTCTCGATAAGGGAAATAAAAGATTTTGTAGATTATTAACTAAAGAAGAAAAAAGCTTAAGGGAATCTTCCCTTAAGCAAAAAGTAATTAAAGGTGAACAGGATAGTGGAGAGTGTTTAACTAAATGATCTGAGAATGTTTCTAAAAAAGACAGTAGGTTAGACACTGAATGAATAATGAGAGGAGAAAGTGAAGAAGCTATTAAAGATTTAATAGCTGGAGAACCCTTAATGGGAGATCTACTAGAAGAATCTAAATATCCTAAGTTTTCTCAAGCAGATAATAAGGATATTCAATTCCTGAAAGATAATTGTGAGTTCAGAGATAAAGGAGAAGGTAATTGAGTAATAGTTAGATGCCCTAAAGAGCTTTCCAAAACATTACAGTCACAAGCACCTTCTCCTTAATTCTTTATTCCAAAATGTTTAAATTATTCCTTTTTTGGAATTTGAGACATTAATAGATTGGATTAACTCTGAAGGCTGTTAAAGTTACAGCTTTAACTTTTATATCCATAACCACCCTAGGTGGTGGAGGTTATGGATTAAGTAAGCTGTTACTTCCCAGTTATGTTGCAGAGGAGAGGGTATTTTGGGAGCTTGTGTGGATTTTGGGGGATGGTGGGCAGAAGGTTTGTAGAATTTCTGAAAAAGAAAAAGAAGGGCTTAAGAAGGAAGAAAGTTTAGGTAGAGTAGGGGATGATTCAGGAAATTGTTTAACTTCTTGATCGCAAAATATTGCGAAAAAAGAAGGTCAATCGAAAACTGAATTGTGAATAAGGGCTAGGAGCGAGGACAATATAAAAAATATGATAGGTCAAGAACCTATCATGGGAGATTTGTGAGAATCTCAAAATCCTGAACTTTCAAGTGGATTGAATATAGATTTCCTGAAGAAACAATGTGACTTTAGGAATGAAGAAGGAAACAAGTGGGTAATAGTTAGTTGTCCCAAAAAGTTTCATTAGAGATTGAAAGCTCTTAAAGTTTCTTTACTAAGCGCTTTTACTGTAGCCTCTCTTGGGGGAGGCTACGGACTTAGTAAATTAATTTTTAAAAACTATGTTCCAGAAGAAAAGGTTTTGTGAGAGTCTGTCTGATTATTGGAAGGTGGAAAGGAAAAGTTGTGCTGACTAAAAACCAAAGATAATCAAGAAATTAACAATTTTGAAAATGGAACAGAAGGAATTAAGTCTAAAGGTCCTTGCTTTACTTCTTGAGCAGAAAATCTCAGAATAAAAGACAAAAAATTAAAAACTGAGTGATGAGTGAGAGGGGGAGAAAAAGAAAAAGTAGTTAAAGAAGTATTAACTCAAGAAGTATTATTAGATGATTTATCGGACATTCAAAAGTATCCACAGTTTTCGCAAGAAAATAAAAATACTTCTTTTTTTGAAGAGAACTGTGAGTTCAATGAAAATGTTGAAGGATCTTGAATAATAGTTAAATGTCCAAAGAATCCTCCGACTGAACCCACGAAGTCATAGATCTTGAAAACTTTAAAGGTTGCTGCTCTAGCAACTTTTACTATAGCCTCCCTAGAAGGAGGCTATGGTTTAAGTAAATTAATAATTCCTCAAAATATAGAGGAAGAGAAAGTAACTTTAGAATCCGTATGAATTCTAGAAGGAGGTAATAAAAGAATATGTAATTTAGTGGATGTCGATAAAAAAGAATGAACTAATTTGGGAATGGATGGACACCCAACAAGATCCTGCTTTACATCTTGATCTAAAAATCTTTCCAAAAATCAAATAAGTTGAATTCTGAATGATGAATTAGAGGTAAAGAAAAGAATTCTTTAAATGAATTTTTGGAAAATGAACCCCAATTGAGTGAAAATATAGAAAACTATTTAAGAAAAGAAAACTCGAGTGCCAAGATAAATTTGGAATTATTGAGAAGTAAATGTGATATCACTGGAGAAGACAAAGTCGAAGATTGAATAGTTATAAGTTGTCCTGCAGCTTCAGAGAAATAAATTAAATATAAGTTTTGGGAGTTTTAGCTTTAAAAGCCTCAACAATAACTTTTTTCACTGTAGCCTCTCTTGGTGGAGGCTATGGAATTAGTTTTTGATTATCGAATAGATATGAGAAAGATGAGAATGTTTACTGAGAGTCTGTGTGAATTCTAGAAGGAGGTAAAGAGAGAATCTGTAAATTATTAACTAAAAAACAAAAAGAAGAAAAAGATAAGTTAACAAATCATAAATCAAAAAATGATAAATATTCAGAAGAATGTCTAACTTACTGATCTAAAAATGTTCCGAAGGAAAACAGTAAGTTAAAAACTGAATTATTTATTAGAGCCAAAGATCAAAAATCTATAGAAGATTTAGTTAATGGAGAAATATTGGCTGGTGAATTAAGAGATAGTCAAAAATATCCACAATTCTCCAATGGATTAAGTGTGGATGTTTTCAAAAATCACTGCCATTACAACGAGAAAGTAAGACAAAATGGTTTAATTGTTATTAAGTGTCCAAAAGAAGAACCTAAACAATTAGAAAGTATCTAAGCTTTTTATGGGGCGAAACAGAAAATTTAATTAAGTGAAAAATTAAATTTTGGGAGCTTTAAAAACTCTCACTATAGCAATTATTTCCTTAGCTTCCCTTGGTGGAGGCTTTGAGCTAAATAGATTTCTAACTGATGAAAGTGACTTTGAAAAAGGTATTGAGTGAGAGTCTGTCTGAATAGTTAAAGATAGAAATGAAAATATTTGCAGTATTTCTCACTCAACAGAAGGAGTGAAAAGTAATATAGGAAGCAAAGGTGAAGTGGCTAGTGATTGCTTTACCTCTTGAGCAAAAAATTTAAAGAAAAGTCAAGAAGGAGATAAAACTGAATGAAAAGTAAGAGCTAGAAATGATGAATTTATAAAAAAGATGTTGGCTTCAGAAGCTATTTATGATGGAAGTGTTTTTGAGGGTGGAACAGTAAAGCCCGAAGGAGTAATTAATCGAGTTAATGACTCTCAAAGACAAGAGAAAGATTCTATAGATATAAATCTTGAATTTTTGAAACAAAAATGCGAATATAAAGATGAAAAAGAAAAAAACGGTTGAGTATTTTTGAACTGTCCTAAAAATCCAACGACTTAGTTAAATTAATTCTTCTCCGAAAGGAGAAGGATTTAAGTTCCCAAAATATAATAGAAAGTTAAATTTGTGTTTTTGAATGCAAAACAGATTAGCTAATTAATTTTTTGAGAGCTTTAAAGGCTATCACTATTTCTATTATTTCCTTAGCCTCCCTAGGAGGAGGCTTCGAATTAAATAGATTACTTACTGACAATTATCTAGAGGAAAATGATGTAGAGTGAGAATCTGTTTGAATTTTGGGAGAAGGTCAACAAAACATTTGCAGTATTTCTCACAGAAAAGAAGGAGTCAAAAACAATATTGATGAACGAGGGCAAATCACAAGAAATTGTTTTACTTCTTGAGCGCAAAATCTCAAGAAGAATAAAGAAAGTTCCAAAGCAGAATGGATTGTTAGAGCTAGAAGTGAAGACTCAGTTTTAGGAATATTAGGAACTGAAACTTTTTATGAAGATTTTTTCAATAAAAGAAGAGGAGATTCTTCAGTTAGTGATAATTCCAATGATGATTCTGAGAAAATAACCCTTCAGGTTTTAAAAGAAAAATGCGATTACAAAGAAAAAACAGATAAAGATAGTTGAATAAACATAAAATGTTCAAAGCCTCAAGCAACCACTTAATTAAATAAAGTTTCTTTTTCTACTTCTCCCTTTAGGGAGAAGGAATTGAAATTTCTAAATATAATAAAAAGTTAAATTAATTTCTTTCTGAAAGAAAAATAAGTAATTAATTTTTTGG
The DNA here is from genome assembly GCF_000179035.2 of Mycoplasma suis str. Illinois. NCBI lineage: Bacteria > Bacillati > Mycoplasmatota > Mollicutes > Mycoplasmatales > Mycoplasmataceae > Mycoplasma > Mycoplasma suis. The sequence continues at coordinate 540,979 of NC_015155.1, read as the reverse complement.
GAGCTATAAAAGTTACAGCTTTAACTTGTTTTTCTTTGGCAGCTTTTGGGAGTGGTATTTATGGATCAACACAAATTTTTAAGGAGGAAGAAATTCCCTGACAATCTTTATGAATCTACAAAGATTCACAAGAAGATTCAGGAACTTGAAAAGAAGTTTGCGAACTTCCTGAAGAATTGACCAAAAAGAATAAATCTAGCAAAAAAGTAAAAAGAGATTTACAGGGATCACAACAAGAACCTAGTAGTCCAGAAGCAGAAAATCACTGCAATCTTTCTGATTGATTTCAAAAAATCATAAAAGATAACAAAAGTAAGCAGAAAGATGGTTGGTGAATTAAGGGTAGAGATGAAGAGACAATTAACAAAATGTTGGAAAATGAACCTTTACTGGGAGATAAGATACCAGAAAAATTAGAAAGAAAAGTTGAGAATCCACCTAAAAATGTTGAAGAAAAGCCTTCTTTAAAAGTTGAAGATTTAAGAAAATATTGCGAAGTTAAGGAGAGAACTTTCTTTAGTAGAAAAATAGAAATAACTTGCTTGGAAGATCAACAAAGTATTAAAAAGAAAGACTAAATACTTTGGTTGGAGGGGCTGTAAAAGTTACAGCCCTTACTTGTTTAACTTTGTCTACATTAGGAGGAAGTTTTTATGGCTCGACACAAATTTTTAAGGAAGAAAGTATTCCTTGACAATCTTTATGAATATATAAAGAAAAAAACTCAGATCAAAATTGAAGAAAAGTTTGTGAACTCCCAGATTCATTAACTAAAAATAAAGATCCAAAAGGAAGATCTAAAAGAGATCTTGTTTCTGGGCAAGAGCCAAATATTTTTGATTTAGAAAATAATTGCAAATTTTCAAAATGATTTCAAGAAATAATTGAGAAGAATAAAAACATACAAGGGGATGGCTGATGGATTAGGGGTAGAGATGAAGAAACAATTAACAAAATGTTGGAGCATGAAACTTTATTGGGAGATGGAATTCCTAAAAAGTTAGGAAAAGAAACAAAGCCAGAAAGACAGACACAGTCGGATGAATCTACTCAACCTCAACTAACTGTTGAAGTTTTAAAGAAAAATTGTGAAGTAAAAGAAAGAACTTGATATAAGAGAAGGGTTGAAATAACTTGTTTAGAAAAGTAATTATGGCTAAGTTATTCCTTTTCTAGAAATAAAGACATTAAAGTAATGGATTAAGGACTTTTGGCAGTAAGTGCTGTAAAAGTTACAGCACTTACATTTTTTTGCATTAACTACATTTGGAGGTAGTCTTTATGGATCCACAATATTGTTCAAGGAGGAAGATATTCCTTGAAAATCCATTTGAATACTAAAGGATAATTCAAACGGAAGAAAAGTAATTTGTGAATTACCAGAAAGTAATCCAATCAAAAAAGTTACACAAGAACCTTCAGAGAAAAAAGAAATTGAAGGTCCTTGTGAATCGCAATGATTTCAAGAAATTCTTAGAAAACATAAAGATGAGGGGCAAGGAAAAGATAGATGATGAATAAAAGGACGAGATGAAAAAACAATTAATGATATGTTGAAGCACGAACCTTTATGGGGAGCAGGAATATCTAAGAAATTAAAAAGAAGTGAAGAGAATGGAACAGAAACTACTGGAGGAAAATCTCTAGAAAAAGATTTAACAGTAGAAGAATTAAGGGGTGCTTGTCAAGTTAAGGAGAGAAGTTTCTTTAATAGAAGAATTGAAATAATGTGCTCAGGAGAATAGGTTTGTAAATTAATTTGTCAATAGGAACTGCAAAGATTGCGACACTTTCTTGCTTGACTTTAGTTACATTCGGAGGTAGTCTTTATGGTTCAACAATATTGTTCAAGGAGGAAGAAATTCCCTGACAGTCTTTATGAATATATAAAGAAAAACAAGCAGAAAATAATGAAAATTGAAGAACAATTTGCAATCTTCCTAATGATTTTGTTCGGAAGAGCAAATTGAAAAAAGATTCCGAAACAAATAGAGAAATAGAAAGTTATTGTAATTCTTCCCCTTGATTCCAAGAAATCATAAAAAATAACAAGGAAAAGAAAAAAGATGGTTGATGATTAAGGGGTAGGGATGAAAAAACAATTAGTGAAATGCTAAAGGGAGAACCTTTAGCTGGAGAAAAAATACCTGAAAAATTAGGAAGAAAAAATGAACCCCCCTCCCAAGAAGAACAGCCTGATTTAAAAATTGAAGATTTAAGAAAGTTTTGTTCTGTAACAGACAGAACTTTCTTTAGAAGAAAAATAGAAATAGTTTGTCTAGAAAGCTAAAAAATTAATACTTCTGGGGAGATAATTTAAAAACTTTTGTCTGGGGAAGTCGCGAAAGTTGTAACTCTAACTTTCTTCACTGCAGCTACATTTGGAGGTAGTCTTTATGGTTCAACTTATTTATTTGAAAGGGAAGAATTTCCCTGACAATCCTTATGAATTTTGAAAGATAAAGAAGGTTCTGAGAAAAGAATAATTTGTGAACTTCCTGAAGAAATTGTCAATAAGAAAAAGAGAGATAAAAATTTACAATCAGAGCCTCAAGAATGTGAAACAAAAGGTTTCTGTGACTCTAATTGGTTTCAGAAGCTAATAAAGGATTACAAAAATAAAAAAGACGAAAAAGATAGATGGTGAATAAGAGGTAGAAGTGAAGAAACAATTAATGAAATGTTGAAATACGAGATTTTGTTGGGAGAAGATTTAGCTACTAAGTTAGGTAGAAATCAAAGTGCTTCAGAACAAGATAACGAAATTCAGAAACAACCAGTAACTGTTCAAGATTTAAGGGGAGTATGCGAAGTGCAAGATGGAAATTTCTTTAAAAAGAGAGTTGAAATTACATGCCCGAAAGATTAAAGTAATATTTATTTATTCCTTTTTGGAAATTCAAAACATTAAGTAAGTAGAGAATGTTCGGAGGGATTAAGAATACCGGAATAACTTATTTGAAAGGAAATTGTTTTTTGAATTCTCCAAAACTTAATGGAGAAAAAGAACAATCTTTCTTGAAGATTAGACTTCCTAGAAAATCTGGAAGACTAAGAAAAAATAAAAGATCTAAAAATATAGAAATTTGATTGGCTGGAGAAAATTTTGTCCCACCATCTAGTTCATAAACATAAAAAAGGCAAAGAAGTATAAATTTTTAAGGAGGAGCAGTCTTAAAAAATTAACGTGGTTAAAGAAATGGACTCAAGTGAGTTGCGCAGGCACCTCTTAAAGGAATCTATAAGAATAAGGATAGAGATCTGCGCGAGACCAATAATTGAATTTGTTAAAAATAGCAAGTTATGAAAAAGAAGGAGTGAAATTCCATATTTCAGGAGGCTCACTTCAAGACCTTTTTTCCTTAGAAGAAATTTCTTATTTAGAAGTAGAAGTTCAATTTTTCACTTAAAGTCTCCAGATCTTGAAGACTTTAGTTTTGATAGATTGAGAGTAAGAAGTTTAAGGACTGGAAGAGTTAGTTTATTTGATACATTGATCAAAGAAAATATAAAGAAACTTAGATTTAGAGATGTGGAAATAGGTAGAAGTGGTTTAATTATTAAAAAAAGAAGAGGTTGATAGAAAAAATTATTTAATTCTTCTTGTGAAAAAGGGAGTTTTTATTCTCCTTTTCATAAATAATTAAGTATTAGAAAAAAACAATAATGTTTCCTAAAACAGCTGCAATACTAGCTTTGATGGGATCTTTAGGGGGACTTTCTATAAGTGGTTATGGAATTAACACTTGATTTAGAACTGATACTCAAATAGTTTCTCCAGATAAAAAACGATATGAAGAAGAAAACAAAATCACAGTAAAAGATGAACAAATAATGTGGGAAATGGTGATGACTTCTGGAAATCTAGAGGGAAAACAAGATATTCAAAAAATTTGTGTAAGACGAGAAAAAACTAAAGATAATGAAACGCAATTAGAAAACGAAGTAATTAAAGTTGGATGCAATACCAATTGATCTCATCAATTTAATTCAGGAGGAGGTGAATACAAATTGTGAATAAGAGGACAAGAACAAATAATTAGTGAAACAATAAATGAATCTAATAGTTCCTTCCAAAAATTTTTGGAAGGTTTAACAGAAGAAGCTAAGAAAAAAGTTGAAGGAGTTAAGGGATTAGATCAAATTTGTCAAAAGCAAGAGAAGGGAAGTAATGGTTTAATCGAATATAAATGTCGGTAAGTTTTAGGTGCAAAATTATGTCCATGATTGTGGGAACCGCAGGCATATTCGGTTCAAGCTATTTATCTTACAACATTCTTCTAAGAGATGCTATGGTGGGGGAGAATAAACAAAATGTTGAGCAAGAAATGGAAGTTGAGGGTGAAGAAGATAAGAGAAAAAAGTTAAAAAGCTAGTTTTTAACCAGTAATGACTTTAGGCATTTCCAAAATATTATTAATTGCAGGCGGATCTTTCGCTGGATTAGCTGGTGGTAGTTATGGTGTTTTTAAGTTTTTAGAAAAACCTGAAGGGGAACAAAACCAAAAGAATGAAAGAGTAGATAATTCGGGAGATGATATTATCGAAGAAGTTGTTGAAGCTCCAAAAGAAGAGGATTTATTATGGGAAACTGTATCTGTTGAGGGAAATGAACAGGATATATGTCAATGGGAAATAGAAGTTAAGGCTGCAGGATATCATGAAGATTTAGAAATAAAAAGAGTTGAGAAGAAATATGTTTGTGTTACTCAGTGATACAAGCAAATTAAAGAACAGAATCCAAATAAGAAAGGTTTATGAATAAGAGGTAGAAAAGATAAAGTGACCGAAATTTTGTCAGAATGAAAAGATAATGATTTAAGAGGAGAGAGTAAAAGTTACAAGATAGAGTCAGATATTAAAGAATTAGAGGTTAGAAATAAATGTCAAATAAAAGATGAGAACAATAGAGTTGAAATAGTTTGTTTGGAAAATTAAGTCTTTAGAGAAGTAAGGGATGACATCCCTTTCACTTCTAACTAAAGTTGTAGGAGGGATAGCTCTTGCAGGAACTGTTGGCGGAGGATTAACTTTTGGAAGTTATGAATTTAAGAAAAGATTTATAGATGAAAGTATTTCTGAATTAGCTAAGACATCAGAATATTCTTGAGAGTATTTTTTAATAAGCAATAAGAATAAAAAAGAATGTGGTAGGTTAGAAAATGAAGAAGGTAAGGTTGTCGAATGTATAACTCCTTGATCTAAAAAAGTTAGTTCAGAGAATATAAAGAAAGAGATTGGATGATGAATAATAGGAGATATGGAAAAAGTTGATCTTTTCTTAAAAAGTTGGGAAACCTTTAAAGGAGAAAATACCTATAAGTGAAAAACCAAAGAAGGAATTTCTTCTCTTAAAAAAGATAAGGAAAATAAATGTCACATTAAAGAAGACTTGAAATTGAAAAAAGTAGAAATTTTTTGCGAGTAATAATGTTTAAACTCTCATTTTTATGAAAGTTGAATTTCCACTAGAGCTTTGTCATATCTAAAGAAAATTCAGGCTGATAAGCGAAAGTGATTTTCTTTAGAGAAAGAGATATAAGGCTTGTTAAAGAAAGATGATATAAAAGGTTTTGAAAATTTCTATTTAAGGGAAAATTTATTGGAATTGAAAGAAAATTTGAAAGATCTTTGAAAAGACATTTTTACTAATTAATTCTTTATTTTTTCCTTAATATTTTTAATTAAGGAAAAAGAATATTAAATAATGACTCTATTGGCTAAAGTTGTGGGAGGATTATTAGCTGTTGGGGCAGCTAGTAGTGGATTAGCTGTAGGTGGTTATCAATTAAAGAAAGTAATTTCTCCAGAAGAATCTTTTAAGTGAGAATACTACTTAAAAACTGGAAATAAAGAAGAGTTTAAAAGATTTGGTAAGGAAAATGAAGAAACAAAATGTGACACTCATTGATCTTCTAGAGTTAGAAGAGAAAATATTGGAAATAATGTAATAGGTTGATGAATAATAGGGGAGGAAGAAATTATTGATTCTATGCTTTCTCAGTGATGAGAAAACCAAAGAAATGATTTGAATAATAAAGAATTAAGTGATAAATTAAGAATTATTTCAAGAAGTGCTTCCTACTTGTCGATGGGTCAAAAATGTCAAATAAATAGAAAAGAAGGAGATAACAGAATTGAAATAGCTTGTAAGTTTGAAAGAGGAAAAGAACACGAGTAGGAGAAATTAGATAAAAAAGAAAAGAGGCGTAAGCCTCTTTTTTCTTCATTACTTCTTAAAAATTATTTTTGTTTTTCGCTTTTAGAAGAGGAAGAGCCATTTTCTTGGTTTTTTTCGTTAAATTTGAATATTTGATTTGGTAAATCATTAATTTTTTCTGCTAATTCAGAAATTAATTGTTCATTTGAAGTTTTCAAATCTTCTAGAGCTTTCTTTAATTTATTGGAATTTTCTTGATAGACCTTTTGTATTTTTGCATTAAATTTTTGGGCAGATTCTTTTGCCTTATCAAATAATTTTTTATTTTCCTCTTTCAATTTATTTGTTATTTCTTCTTTTTTACTCTTAAGTTCTTTTTCTTTTTGCTTAATAGATTCAGCTGTTTGTTCACTTTGTTTCTCTAATTCTTCTCTTTTTTGTTCAGTTTCCCTTCTTTTTCTTTTATTTGTTTCGTTCTTTTTGCTTAGTGTTTCAAAATTCTTTTTACTTTCTTGTTCCTCTTTTTTAATTCTTTTGGTTTGTTCATCAATTTGGTTTGCCTGTTTGGCAAACCCTTTTTCTAAATCTTTGTTAAGTTTTTGTCAACTTAGGTTTGTGATGCCCCCCCCCGCAGGGGTAAGAAAGATAATAGAGTTAGCCCCTCCAGTCAAGGAGATGATAGCTGTTAATAGATATTTAAAAAATATCAATTAACTATCAGTAATTACCTAATATACAATTTCATGTTATTAAAAAAACCTTATAATAAAAGGGCTTATGAAGAACCACTTAACTTTAAATAATTTTTAATAAACATTTGTAATACCAGAGAATTATTCTTTTTTCGAAAATAAAGAAATAAATATATAAAAGAGATTTAAAGAAAAATCAGAATTAGTTTTTATTAAAAAAATGAAAATTTTGAATGTTGAAACCGCTTCCAGAGCGGATTCTTTAGTTTTTATATATAGAATTTTTAACTAACTAAATTGTTCACTTTCTCGAAAGTAATAACTTTAGGAGTTTTATTGACCGGAACTTCTGGGTTGTCTGCCTATTTAATTCCTTATTACTTAAGCGAAGCAAAGCCAGAAGGAGTAAACAAAACATTGTTTTCCAATTCCTACGATAAGTCAGACAATCTAGAAAATTTTTCCTCAAAAGAAAAAGAATTATTGGGAGATTTAAAAATTCTTTTCCAAAAATTATCTGAAATTTTGAAAAAATCTTTTGTTCTCGGAGGTCTTAAGTATGAAAAAATGAAAGAGCTTTTTAAATCATCTTTAGATACAGATTCACAAATATCTAGTCTTTACGAGAATGGAGAAAAGATTATCTCAGAATTAGAAAAATTTAGTGAAATTATTAAGAAAAAAGAAATAAGTAAGTTGAGTGCCGAATCTGAATTAATTCAAAGTAAAAGTTCTGAAAGTTGATTAAAACAACTGGGAAGCTCAATAGAAAAATTACTTAGTTTTTTCGAAACAACTATTGAGGCAATAGAGAAAGGACAAGAATCCTCCTCTACTTCGGGGGGGGACATCAAGAAAATTCCAATAGCGAAGCTTCTAAAAGAGCAAAAGAAACATTAGAGGAAGTGAAATTGAACTTCCAAAAACAACAAATATTTTTTATTGATTTGTCAACACAAAAAGAAAAATTAACTTCAATTGTTTTGAATAAAAGAGCAGACCTGTTACTTTATCTATCTTCTTTAAGGGCAGATATTTCTTTACTTAATTTGTTAGTATCATCCCTTAACTTGAAATCAAAAGAAAATCAAGAAAAAATAAATGAAAAGATAGAGGAATTAAATAAATTGCGAAAAGAATTGAGAGAAATTAACAAAGAATGAGAGGATATTAAGGAAAAAGTTATTTTTTTCAAAAATTATGAAGGAGTTCTTAGAAATGCTATCTGTAAGAATTCGGAACTTCAATTAGATGAATTAATTGAAAATGAGGAAAAAATAAATTGTGAAAAATCATCCCAATAATAGTTTTTGACCAAAAAAACAGAGTCTTTAAGCTATCTTATATAGTTTTTTGAATTAATCAATGTTTACTTTTTCAAAAGTAATAACTTTAGGAGTTTTATTAGCCGGAGGTTCCGGACTTTCAGCTTACTTAATCCCCTTTTATCTAAAAGATTCTGAAAATACTGCCGGAAAAACTTTCTTTGAGGACAGAAATCTTCCACACCCTTTTGATGATTTGGGAGAATTCTCCAAAGAAGAAGAGCAAAAACTTAAAGATTTGAATCCTTTATATGAAAAATTTGCAGAAATTGTTAAAAAGTCCATTCAATTAAGAGATTTGAAATATAAATCTATGAAAGAACTTATGGAAAAAATTTTCAATTCAGATACAAAGTTATCTTCTCTTTATAAAGAAAGTCAAACAATAATGAGTAGAGTTGAGGGATTGTATGAGGAGATAAAGAAGCAAACTAAGAATAAGTTGGATAATGAGTCTAAATTGAAGGAATCCGAATATTATGGAAAATTATTGTCCCAGCTAAAAGAATTAATTGATCATTTAAATAAATTTTCGAGACAACTACAGAAGCAATAAATAAAGAAGAAATGAATAAAAATAATTCCTCGGGGGGGGCACAGGAACAAAAAGCTCTGGCAGCGAAGCCTCAAGAAAAGCTAAAGAAACATTAGAAGAAGTGAAAAAGAAATTTGAAGAAGTTCAATTATTTTTAGCTTCTATGTCTCTTCAACAAAGTCAATTAACTACAGGATTTTTATTGAATAGAGCAAAATTTACTTCCGCAATTTACAACTTACAAGCTAACATGGCTTTCTTGAATTTGTTAATTTCAGGACTTAATGAGAAGAGAAAAGAAAAACAAGAAGAAATTAATAAACAAATAAATGAGTTAAACAAATATAGAAAAGAACTTAAAGAAATTAATGATGAGTGAGAAGACTTAAAAGATTTAATACCTGTTTTTAAAAATTATTCAGGCTCTCTTAAAAATGCTATTTGTCAAAATTCACAACTCAAAAATTTTTCAATAGCGGAGAAATATTTCAAAATAGATTGCGAAAAAGAAGAAGAAAATTCTCCCAACAAGAAAGAATAAAAATTAAATTTAACCCTCTTCTAGAGCGGTTTCTTTAGTTTTACATGAATAACTAAATGTTTACTTTCTCTAAAGTAATATCTCTAGGAGTTGTGTTGGCTGGAGGTTCTGGGCTTTCAGCCTACTTAATTCCCTATTATTTGAGTGGCTCAAAAAATTCAGTCAATGAAGCCCTCTTTAAATCTTCATATTCTTCTTCTTCAGGAAAATGGGAAAATTTCTCGAAAGAAGAAAAAGAAATACTAGAGCAATTAAGAATTTTGTTCTCTGAATTAACAAAAACTCTAAAAAAATCTATTGAGTTGCGGGACTTAATTAATCAATCTATGCAAAACTTTATGCAATCTATAACTAGCACTGATTCCTTACTTTCATCCCTTTATCAGAAAAATAAAGAGCTCATAGAAAATATAGAAAAATTGCTTGGAGAAGCTAAACAACAAAGTAATAGAAAAATGGAGATTGAAGCAAATTTAAGAAGAAATGAGTACTTGCAAAATTTGATGAAAAAAATAGGAGAATCCATTAATTCTTTATATGGCAACTTAGAGCCGATTGTGAAATTAATAGAAGAGAAAGATAAAGAAAATCAAACTTCTAGCACAACTTCTTCTGCGGGGGGGGGCACTAGCGCTTCAACGCAAGCAAAGAAAACATTAGAAGAAGTTAATGAAAATTTTCAAAAAGTTCAAGCCTCTCTAACTTCTTTGTTATTGGAAAAAAGTAAAAAGGAAGGAGAATTATTGAAAGAAGAAACTAGTTTAACTTTTTATTTCGTGAATTTACGTACCAGCATAGCTTTTCTAAACTTATCGGTTGCCGGCCTACAAGAAAAATCTTTAGAAAAACAAAAAGAAATTAATAAAAAAATAGAAGAATTGAACCAATTAAGAGAAAAGTTAAAACAAGCAAATCAAGATTGAGAAGAGATTAAAAAGAAAATAGCTTCTTTTCAAAATTATGGAGGAATTTTGAAAAATGCTATTTGCAAAAATTCTGAACATAAATATATAAGTGATTCTCGAGAAGAAACAGTGAATTGCAAAGATTTTTCAAAAAATTTATTTCAAAAATAATAGTTAGAGAACAATTGAAAGGCTTGAATTTTGGGGTGGTAATTTCTAAAAATAGTTAAATGTTTACCTTCTCAAAAGTAATAACTTTAGGGGTTTTATTGGCCGGAACAACCGGCCTTTCAACCTATTTAATTCCTTATAGTTTGGGAGAAAAAGCTAAAGATTTTTTATTTTCCTCTCAGAGCGACTCCAATGTTTCCGAAAATATTAAAGATTTTTCTGAAAAAGAAAAGAAAATGTTAGAAACTTTGAATCCTCTTCTGGAAGAATTAGAAAAAGCTGTTAAAAATTCTATAAATCTAAAAGATATTAAAGATGGAAAAATGAAAGAATTTTTTCAAAAAATTCTGGAAACAGAAAATAAACTAATAGATTTTCACAATAAAAATTTGAAGATAATTCAGAAATTATCTTCCACTTTAAAAGAAATTTCTAATCAAAACGAGAATAAGTTAAAAATTCAATCAAATCTAAAAACAATAAATTATTTGAAAAATTTATTGAATCAATTAGATAAGTTCATTAAGGCGCAAGAAAAATTATTGAGTTCTGTGGTTAAGGAAATAGATAGAAATAATTCTGAAAGTTCAGAATCTCGGGGGGGGCACAAAATACTGAGAATGAACATAATAAGGAAGCTAGTGAAGCCAGCAGAAATGCAAAAAATGCATTAGAAGATGTTAGAGTAACTTTTTCTTTAATGGAAGTAAGTTTGCAACAAGAATTAGCAAAATTTTGAAAAACAGAAAATGAATTGCAAATGTCTGAAGTTAGACAAAAATTACTTTTGGAAAGATTAGAGGAAACTGCTTCTATACTTAAAGATTTTTCTGTAGATCTAAATATGGTTTCCATTGAGCTTCAATTGCAAATAAATAAAACTATTTCTGAATTAAATATTTCGAAAGAGGAATTAAGAAAAGTTCACGAAGAATGAATAGAACTGAAAGAAAAAATTATTTATTTCCAAAATTATGCAGGAAAAATTAAAAAAATTATTTGCAAGAATATTCAGTTCTCAGAAAAAGATAAATGTTTAGTCTCAAATGAAAAAGAATAGTCAAAAATTATGAATTTTTAACATTAAACCCGCTCTGAGAGCGGATCTTTTAACTTTATAGAAAGAATGTTTACTTTCTCAAAAATAATAACTTTAGGTGCTTTATTGGCCGGAAGTTCCGGACTTTCAGGTTACTTAATTACTTATGGTTTGGGAGGAAAATCTAAAGATTTTTTGTTTTCTTCCCCCATCTCTTCAGAAAAAACATTAGAAAATTTTTCTATCTCAGAAAAAGAAAACTTAGATCTCCTTAATTCTTTGAAAGAAAAATTATTTTTAGCTCTAAAAAATTTATTTGAATTGAGAAATCTTAAGCAAGAAAAAATAGAAAAACTTTTCTCCTCTATCTCGAAAGAAGAGGGAAACTTAACTAATCTTTACGAAAAAGATTTAAAAATTATTAATTTAATTCTTAAGTTGTCGGAAGAATTGCATAGATTAAATCTAGAATCGTTCTGAAAACAATCTGAATTAGAAAATGTTTCTTATCAAAAAAAATTATTGAAAAAATTGAATGAAGCTATTAAAAGTTGAGAAGGATCTTCCACAAAAATAGTGGAAGAGATAAATAAAGGCTCACAAAATACACCACAAATGTCAGAAAGTTCTTCTTCCTCTTCCGGTTCTGCTGGGGGGGGGGCAATCAGGAAGTCAAGAAAAAAGAGAATCAGAAAAAGCTAAAGAAACATTAGAAAGTGTTAAGAGAGAATTTTCTTCAATTTCCGAAGAATTAAAAAACATCCTCCTCAAAGGAGAAGATTTACTCGAATTGAAATTAGTGAAAAAAGAGGTAGAATTGTTTGATTTCATTTTCAAACTGAAATTGAATATGACTTCCCTAAAAGTCTTAATTTCTTATTTAAGTGCGGAAGCTTCTGGAAAGAAAATTCAAATTAATCAAACAATAGATAGTTTGAATAATTTGAAGAAAGAAATTAAGAGAGTTAATGAGGAGTGGGAAGAAATAAAAAAAGATATTCTTGTTTTTCAAAATTATGAAGGACAAACTAAAAATAAAATCTGCCAGAATTTTCAAAATTCAGATGAGAATGAATGTTTAACTTTATCGAAAGAATAATTAAAAATTCTTGAGATCCTCATTAAGGGGGAATAAGTGTAAATTTTCTTTGAATATTTAGGAATGTTTACTTTTTCAAAAGTAATAACTTTAGGAGTTATTTTGGCAGGAACTTCAGGACTTTCAGCTTATTTAATCCCCTATAGCTTGGCACAAAATTCCATATTTTCTACGGACAATATTTCTTTGAAGGATGGAAGTTCAGAAAAATTCATAAAAGAAGAGGAAGAAAAGTTGGAAATATTAAAACCCTTACTTGAAAAATTATCCAAAGCAATAAAAGATTCAGAGAGTATTAAGGATATAAAAAATCAAGGAATAGAAGAAGCTTTAAAGACAATCTCTCAAACAGAAAGTAAATTGTCTGAAGTTTTCGAAAATCATTCAGGAGTAATTAAAAATCTTTCCAGAATTTCTTCTTTGATTTCAGATCAAAGAAATAGAAAAATGAAAGTGTTAGCAGAATTAGAGAATATTTCAAGTGGAATAAAGTTACTGAAAAAATTTAATGAATTTTTTGAAAATTGAGAAAAATTATTTAGTTCAATCCTAGAAGCTATAGATAGTGGAGATAAGAATAATGAATTAAGAGCTCAAAATTCAGATTCTAATGGGGGGGAAACAAGAAACCGAGGGAAAAAGAGCTAAAGAAACATTAAGAGAAGTTCGCAAACAAATTTCTTCAGAAAGAGAGAATATTAAAAAAATTTTTCAAAAAAGTGATGAATTGGAAAGAACCTCCCTTTCCAAACAAAAAGATTTAATAGATTCATCACTTCTTAATGTTTCTTTAAATATTCTCTCTTTAGAAAGATTGTTTTCTTCTCTTTATTTCGATGGGCAAGAACTTCAAGAAAAATCCAATGAAATTATTAAGAAATTGAATGAAACTAAGCAAAAATTATCGGAAATTCACAAAGAATGATTAGAAGTAAAAGAAAAAATGATTTTTTTCCAAAATTATGAAGGAGTAATAAAAAACATTATCTGCAAAAACTCCCAATTTAAAGAAAAAAATCAATGTGATGCTTTGGTGGAAAGAAATAAATAAAATTTCAATTTTTGACTTTTGAAGTCGCTTACAGAGCGGCTTCTTTAATTTATATATAAAGAACTAAATTGGCAAGTTTAGCTTTAATTGGAAAAATATTTTCAGGAATGTTGTTGGTTGGAATTGCTGGTAGTGGAGCAGTATATGCAGGTAAAGAATATATGGGCTTAAAGAATTTAACTAATAAAGACTTAAAACAAGATATTCAAATAGGTGAAGAGTTTTCTTGAGAATATGTTTTGAAAAATGATAAGAAGGTTATCTGTGGTAGTCTGAAATTAAATGACGGAGAGGGCGCTCAAGTTGGAGAAGAAAAATGTGTCACCCCTTGAACAAAAGAAATAAAAAATAAAAATTCTGGAGAGAATATCTTAGGATTGTGGGTTTCCGGAAATAAAGAATCTGTTGAGAGTATGCTGAATGTTTGAAAAGATTCCAATAATGATATAGACAATAAAGAATTAAACGAACAAATAAAAACGGAAGGAGGAATTAATTCTCTAAAAACAGAAAGTAAATGTGAAATTAAAGAGAAGGAAGGAAATGTGGAAATAATTTGTAAATTTGAGAAAAAATCTAAACCATCTGACTCGTCAGAGACGCAGTCAGATAACCAATAATTTAAAGAAAAGGTTTAAAAATATTCTTTAAATAATTAAGTGATAGGACTTAAAGGAGTCCTAACATCTTTAGCTATTGGAATTCTTGGTAGCGGTTTAGCAATAGGAGGTCTTGAATTGAATAACAGATTAAATGGAGAAAAGCTTTCAGAATTAGCTAAAAATTCTGAATTTACCTGAGAATATTTATTTAAAAATGGAAAAAAACAAGAATGCGGAACTCTTTCTAGGGAAAACAAAGAAGAAGGTGCAAAGATATTAGAAAATTGTGATACTCCCTGGACTAAAGAGATTAATGAAAGAAATAAAAATGAACAAATAATCGGTTTGTGAATAACTGGAGAAAAACAACAAGTTAATGAAATGTTGAAAACTTGAAAAACTCAACAAAACGATTTAGAAAATAAAGAAATTAATGATAATTTGGATTTAGACAAAGGATTTCCTTCTTTAAGAAAGAAATGTAAAGTGGTGGAGGAAAGAATCAGAGTAGAAATTAGTTGTTCTTTCTATAAAGAAAAAACAACTTAACAATACCATATCTATTTGCTATGCGAAAAGAGAGAATTTAAATTTTTTATTAGAAATTCTTAATACTAAAAAATCAATTTTTTTACTATGAAGTCCGCTCTGGAAACAGATTTCTTAGTTTTTATATAGAGTTTTCAATAGATAAAAAATGTTTTTATTTTCCAAAACATTAACTGCAGGAATTTTATTGGCCGGAACATCCGGCCTTTCAGCTTACTTAATTCCTTATGGATTAGGAAATTTCTCTTTGTTTTCTGGAGCCTCTTCTTCAGACAATAAAGATTCAGAGAAATTTTTAAAAGAGGAAGGAGAAAAGTTAAAGACATTAAGTCTTTTGAGTGAAGAATTGACTAAAGCAATTAAGAATTCAGTAGATTTAAAAGACTTAAAGAATAAAGGATTGGAAGAATTTTTAAATTCCATTACTAGCGAAGAGAGCGAATTAAAGGAAAACTATAAAAAGCATTCCGATGTCATGGGTAACTTATCCGAAGTTTCCTCTTGACTAAAAGATCAAAGAGAAAGAAAATTGAAAGTTCTATCTGTTTTGGAAAGTCTTTCTTCCGAGAGAAAATTATTGAAACAATTTAATGAATTTTTTGAAAAATGAGAAGGAGTTTTTGAGTCAATAGAAGATGCAATAAATGAAGGAAATAGAAATAATCCTGCGGGGGGGGCAGCAACCAACAACAAGAAGTTACGGCTGGAAGTCAAGCAAAAGAAACATTAAATCAAGTTAAAAATGAAATATCTTCCTCAAGAAAAGGAATAAGAGAGCTTTTGGATAAAAGTGACAAGTTAGAGAGAAATTCTCTCGAAAAGGAAAAAGAATTGATAGATTCAAATCTTTTTAAGATAACTGTCAGCATAACTTCTTTAGAAAAAATTATTGAAGCTTTAGCTCTTGAAGGAACCTTACTTCAAGAAAAATCGAATAATGTAATTTCTCAATTAAATGAATTGAGAAGAAAGTCAAATAGCATTTATGAAGAGTGAGAACAAATAAAAGAAAAAATTTATTTATTTCAAAATTTTGAAGGAAAAATAAAAAATTTAATTTGCAAGAATATTCAATTTAAGGAGTTTGAGAAATGTTCTGAACAGTCATTAAAAATTTCTAAATAAAATCACAAATTTTATAAATGAAGTCCTCTCCTGGAGTGGATTTCTCAACCTTATATAAAACCTTTTGTTAGCCTAAAAAATGTTTCTTTTTTCTAAAGCAATAACTTTAGGGACTCTTTTGGCCGGAGGTTCCGGCCTTTCAGCCTACTTAATTCCTTATAAGTTTGGAAACGCTACAGCTCAAAATACTTTATTTAGCCTTTCAAATTCTTTAGTTGGGGGAAAAAATTCAAAAGAATTTATTGAAAATGAGAAAGAAAAGCTTAAGACATTAGATCCTTTATTAGCGGAGTTAAATAAAGCAGTTAAAAATTCTGAAGAATTTAAAAATCTTCAGAATGATAGTATGAAAAGATCTTTTGAAACAATTCTTGAAACTGAAAATAAATTGTCAGAACTTTACAAGAAAAATAAAGAAATTATGGAGAAATTATCTAAGTCTCTGGAAGAAACAATTAAACAATATGAAAACAAAAATAAAGTTCAAGCAAATATTTTGGGAGCAAACTATTACAAAAAATTGTTTAGTAAATTAGATGAATTTTTCAGATCTAAGGAAAATGCTTTGCAAGCAGTAATTTCAGAAATAAACAAAAATGAAAATTCTTCTAATTCTCAGGAAACTGTTGGATCTTCCAGTAATGGAAAAGGAGCTAGCGCAGAAGCTAAAAGAGTATTAAGTGACGTAGAAAGAGAATTTTTAACTGTTAATTTAAATATTCAGCAAAAGTTATTAAAAATTTGAATCTCTCAGAAAGATTTATCTAATTATGAAATTAAGTTGAAATTACTTCTTTTTGAATTGGGAGAAACTATCAGTTTCTTAGAATCTCTTTCTTCTGATTTGCAAATCGATTCTAAAGAGACAGAGTCTGAAATAAATCAGGTCATAAACAATCTAAATAATTTGAAAGAGCAATTGAGAAAAACTTTAAAAAATTGAGAAGAATTAAAAGATAAGTTATCTTATTTCAGAAACTTTGAGGGAAAAATAAAAAATTCAGTTTGCAAAAATACTCAATTCGAAAATTTAGAAAAATGTTCTGACCAATTACTAAAAGTTTCTAAGTAAAAATTACAAATTTTGAGTTTAGAATCCGCTCTAGAAGCGGTTTCTTTAGTTTTTTATATATAAATTTTCTTAAGTAATTAAATGTTTACTTTCTCAAAAGTAATAACTTTAGGGGTTTTATTAGCTGGAACTTCCGGCCTTTCAGCATATTTAATTCCTTATGAAATGGGAAGTACTGCAGCTCAAGACACTTTATTTTCTAATTCCAATCCTTTTGCCGAAAATAAAAATTCAAAAGAATTTAAGGAAGAAGAAGATCAAAAATTAAAGATCCTTAAACCTTTATTGGAAAAGTTAGAAGAAGCTGTTAAAAATTCAGAAACTTTCAGAGATCTAAAAAATCAAGAAATGATAAAGCTATTTCAGTCTATTTCTCAATCAGAAAATAAATTAACCCAACTTTATGAAGAGAGCTCCTCAATACTACAAAAATTATCTGAAAATTTGAAAAGAATAACTGATATTAATGAAAATAGAATGAAATTTCAATCTTTTCTTTCAAAATCGATTTATTGAAGAAATTTATTGAATGAAATTGATAAATTTTTGAAAGCTAGAAAAAATTTATTAGATTCTGTTGTCTCCGAAATAGAAAAAAATGAAAGTAGTCAATCATCTAACTCCAATTCTTCCTCTGCGGGGGGGGGGCACTCAAGAAGGAAAGCAGAGCGCAAGCAAAGAGGCCAAAAACTCTTTAGAAGAAGTTAAAAAACATTTTTCTTCTATTAGCGAAAAAATACAAAATAAACAATTAAGTATTTGACAAGAAGAAAGTAGATTAACTAATTACACAATAAATTCAAGAAGATTTCTTTTAAGATTGGAAGAATTTATAGAGAAAATGAGAGAATATTCTGAAGTTTTAAATGCTGAATCGTTGGATAAAAGAGAGGAAATTAATGAGGCAATAAATAAACTGAATGAGTTCAGAAAACAATTAAAAGAAACTCTTAAATTGTGAGAAGAACTGAAAATCAAATTATCTTATTTTCAAAATTTTGAGGGAAAAATACAAAACTCTCTTTGTAAAAATACTCAATATTCAGAGATTCAAAAATGTGAAACTTCAACGAGCCAAGTAACTTAAAAAATTTCTAAGTAATTTTCAAAAAGTCGACCCTAAGGGGTCGTTATTTTCGCAAACTTAAAAAAATAAAAGTAAACGAATAGAGGGATTTAATGTCCCTCTATTTTTGCGGAAAGTTACTTTTCTATAATTAGAAGCTCTATTTACAAACTAAAAACTAGAGCTTGGGCCATTCGAGGGTTAAGGCTCTTTTATTTTCATTACCTGTAGCTGCTGGTTCTGGAGGAGTTGTTTTATCTAATGGAATTGCAAATAACAACTCCTCCATCCATCCCAAAACTTTATTGGGCCAAAAATTTTCTAATTTAATTTCTTCTCTTTTTCATGAAAAAGAAAAACAAGAAAACTTTTTAAGTTTTTATGAAAACAAAGTAGAAAGAACAAAATCAGAGACAAAAGTCTCTGATTTTTCTTCTAGTAATTTAGAAATTCAGAATGAAGAAAAAACAAGAAGTCTAGACATTTTTGAAGAATTAAAAATTCAGAAAGATCAAGATTCAGATATTTCTGTTAAAGGAATCTTTACAGAAATTCAAAAAGAAGGGAAAACCCGGGAAGTTAATCAAAAAATGTCGGAAAAGTTATTAAAAGTTGAAGAAGGGCTGAAAGAATTCGCTAACGGTTTTAAAGGTGTAATGTCCGAAATTAAAAATTGAGGAGAAAATATGAAATTGCTAAAAGATATGGAAAGAAAAATAAAAGAAAAAGATTTTTCGAATTTGCAAACCAAATCCTTAGAATCCTTAACAATTGAAGGCAAAAAAGGTTTGCTTTCTTTTTATGAAAAATTTCTTGAATTGAAGGAAGAAAGTGAAAAATTGAACGATCAACTCTCTGAAAAGGGAACAAAAAGAAGAAATGCTAGAGAGACAACAGATAATCAAGAAAAAAGTATCGTTCAATTTTTGAAAAGAATCGATTGAGGGAATAATGTGAAAACTAATTTAGATCAATTTTCCGGAGGAGAAGGAGATTCTAAAGAACCATATTCTTATTTCATGGATAAACAAGAATGAGAATTATTTAAAAAATCTTCAGAAAATATACAAAAAATCAAAGAAGAAGAGTCTAAATTAACTTTTTTCGAAAAATTATGTATATTCCCTTTTAATTTCGCGTGTTATTCGCGACCAGAAAAAACAATTGAAAGTAACAAATTAATTGTCGAAAAATTTTTAGACTTAAGAATTGCTTCCAGATTGTTACATAAAATGGGAATTATTCAGGGAGAGACTAAGATGTTTATTCCAGAAAATAAATAAAAATTAAAAAATAGATAATCAGAAGATTTAAGAGAAATTTTTCTTTTTTCTAAGCTTTCTACTTTAGGCCTTTTAGTTGCGGGAGCAACTACAGGCCTTTCAGCCTATATTATTCCCTACAGCTTAGGAGTTTGAAATTCAGAAGAAGGAAAATCTTCTTCACTTGAGAAAGATATTTCTAAATTCAAAGAAGAAGAAAGTAAACAATTAGAGGACTTAAAACTTTTGTTGCGAGATTTAGTTAATTCTCTAGAAAAATCTAGAGAATTAAGAGACATAAAGAAAGAGGAAATAAATAAATTTCTTAGTTCAATTGTTAGCTCTGAACAAACTTTGAAAGATTTTTATTCAAATCATGAAGAAATAATAAAAAGACTCGGACAAATTTCTTCTTTAGATTCCGAGCAAAAAGAAGAGAAATTAAAGATTTATGTCCAACTAAAAGAACTTTCAGTAAGGAAAAAGGCATTACAAGAGATGAATGAAAAATTATTTAAAAAGAGTAGCGAAATATTAGATTCCATTGTTCAGGCAATAGAAAAAGGAGAGAAAGAACATAAAATTTCTGAAAGTTCTTCCTCAGCCTCCTCGGGGGGGGGCACTGGAGAACAACAAGAAACTGAAGGTCAAAAAGCTAAGAAAACACTAGAAGAGATTAGAAAAGATTTCTCTAATAAGAATAGAGAAATAGAACAAATAATTTACAAATTGAATAAATATGAAATATCTATGCTAGTTCAAGAGGGAGTTTTGTACGACTTACTTATAAAAACTACAGGTAATATGGTTGCTTTAGAGAAATTATTTAATATTCTGAAGTCTAGTGCAGATATTTTGCACAAGGAATCAAATAAAGTAATAGATCAATTAAATGAACTTAGAAAAAACTTACAAAAAGTTAATGAAGAGTGACAAGACATAAAGGGATTTATGTCTTCTTTGAAAAATTACGAAGGAAAAGTAAGAAATTTTATGTGTAGTAATTCTCAAAATAAAGAGCAGCGAAAATGTGAAATTAATTTAGAGTCAGTCAAAAAATAAGTATCTAATTTAATACAGGAAAAGGATTAAGGGCAATTTAAATTGCCCTTATTTTTTCTCTAATTTATTTAGAAGTTACTTCTGGAAATAATTAGTGATTAATCATTTTGAAATTTTTATTAAGTTATCTAATTTCTAAAAACTTAAATTTTTTTAAGGAATTTTTTGAACCATTTAATTAATTAACTTTATGGGGTCTAACTGAGAATGAGTTACTTTGGATAAGTTGGGAACATTTAGCACAGGAAAAAATTTCGAAAATAAATATAGTTATTTTCCGACAATAGAAAAAATTCAAGATCGAATTTTTTTCGTAGACGGAAACGCAATTAAAAACTTTTTATACATAAAACAAACTCAAAGATACTACCATAAAAGAAAGATTAAAAACCTACCTATAATAAAAATTTTTCCAAAAAACACAGTTTGCTTTGTTAATGTCGGAAGTTTTCCTGGGCAATCTTCTATCACTAAAGATGAGTCCTGCATCTCCAATAACATTTACGGATTTAATTCTCTAGAAAAAATTTCAGACCCTAAGTTCATTAAATATTCTTTCGATTTTGCAGAAGTAAAAAAACAAATAAATTCATTTTCTTTTACCACCACAAAGAGAAATGCCTTACCTCTTCATAAACTTTGTTTTATTAAATTCCCCAAACCCCCCTTAGAAATTCAACAAAAAATAGGAGAAATTCTTTCTAGATACGATTTAATTCTTGACAATCATGAAAGACAAATTGAATTATTGAAGAATTTAAAAGTATCACTTTTTAAGGAATGATTTGTTAAGTTAAGGTTTCCTGATTATGAAAGTCACTCTATTCGGGGGGGCTACCTGAAGGCTGGAAGAGAGTCAAAATAGGAGAAATTTCAAGAATTCTTAAAGGAACTAAACCAGCAAACTATGCTAATTTGTTAGAAGGGAATGGAAAATATCCATTTTTTACATGTTCTTTTGAGACCAAAAAATCTTATACATATTCATATGATTTTCCAGCCCTTTTGGTTTCTTCTGGGGGAAGCAAATTTCACGCAAAAGTTTTCTTTGGAAAATTTCAAGCCAGCACAGATACTTTCATTGTTAAACTAGGTACCACTGACTTTATATATTTAATGCTTGAATTTTTAAATATCATTTACCTCCCACAAATTAATTGGGTTACCTGCGCAACTACTTTTTTAAAACATTTATCTCCCCAAAAACTTAAAGAAATAGAAATCCTAATTCCAGACCAAAAAATTCTTGAAAAATTCAATAATTTTTGGAAAAATATTCATTCCAAGATTAAAAAGTTGGAATTAAAAATGCAAAAATATGAAGAAATTAAAAAGAAACTTTTGGATTCTCTTTTCTCTCAAGAAATTCAAGTCTATTAGTTAATAAATGAGAAAGAGCCTCTGCGGATCTTTTTATTTTCTCTTAACTTTTAATTTCAAAAAATAAAAATTTTTCAAAATTACTAAATAGCCAAAAAACAATAGAGGGGATTATAAATCCCCTCTATTTTAGAAAAACTTACTTATGTATAATTAAAAGCCCTATCAAAAAGTTAATAAGTAGAGTTTGGGCCGACTTAGAGGTAAGACTCTTTTACTTTCCTTACCCCTATTAGGGGCTGGAGGGCTTGTATTTTCTAATGGAATTTCAGAAAATGATTTTTCTGGTTCATCCGAAAAATTAGTAGGTAATAGGATTGCAAGCCTATTCTCCGATTTATTTTCTAGTTCAGGGAAACAAAGTAATAGTTCTTTAAGTTTTTCAGACAATAAGGTAGAGAAAAAAGAGTCAGAGACAAAAGTCTCTGATTTTTCCACAAACAAAGAACTAAATATACAGACAGAAGATTCTTTAAATCAATTAGTTTTTGAAGGAGTGAATTTAGAAAATAAACAATCCTCTCCTTCTGGCTTTGTTAATGGACTTTTCTCGGAAATTCAAAAAGAAAAAGGAGTTACAGGAATTGATAATGAAATGATTGAAAAAATTTCCAAATCAAATGGAACCCTCTCGAGCCATTTAGAAAATTTCAAAAAATCTTATAAGAATGTGAAAGGTTGAGCAGACAGCATGAAAACAGTTAAAGAGGTTTTGAGTAAATTGAAAAGTTCAGATGGTCAACAAGATTTTTCAAAATTGAAGACTGAAAAAACTTCTAATATAGAAAAAAATGAAAAGAAAAGTATCTTGTCCTTTTATGAACAATTTCTTCAATTGAAGAAAGATAGAAAAATTTAAATGATCAACTTACTAAAGTGAGCTCTTCCGAAAGAAAAGCGATAGAAGAACAAAATAAAGGTCAAAAAATATTAAGTTTCTTGCAAAAAATTAAATGAGGAGATTCTTCCGAAACAAAGATAAATCAATTAAAAGAGGGTCAAGAGCAAGAAAAACCATATACCTATTTCATGGATGAAAATGAATGAAAAATATTTGAAGAATCTCATTCAAATATTCAGAAATCAATAAAAGAGAAAAGAGAAAATACTTGAATCAAGTTTTGCTCTTTAGTATTTATGCCCTTCTTTTATAGTTGCGGATCAGACACAACAAAATTGGAAAATAATAAGTTAATGGTTGAAAAGTTCTTAGATTTAAAAATTAGCTCTAAATTACTTTTTGACATGCAGATGATTAAGGAAGAAGTAAAGTTGTCTTCTTTTCTGAATTCACAAGTGCAAACTAAATAAGCGAAAATTTAAAAAGGTAGTTAAGAAAACGAAGAACTTTAGTAGAAAATTTTTCTATTTTCTAAACTAGCAACCCTAAGTCTTTTAGTCACAGGAACTACAACAGGCCTTTCGGCCTATTTAGTTCCCTATGGATTAAGTCAATGAAATAAAAAATTACTTCTGGAAGAGAAAGATTCTTCCGGAAAAGAAGATAATATTTCTAAATTTTCGGAAAAAGAAAAGGAGAAATTAAGAGAATTAAATATTTTGCTTGAAGATTGGTCAAAAATTATTAAAAATTCCGAAGAATTTAAAAAACTTAAATATGAAAAATTGGAAAAATTTTTGAAGTCCATTTTGGACTTAGAAAATAAATTAAAAGATTTCTATAAAAAACATTCCGAAATAATAAAAGAATTATCTAAAGTATCTGAGGAAGATTCAAAACAAAAAGAAGAAAAAATGAACATTTTGGTAAAAATTCAGGAGCTTTCTTCTCAAAAGAAAATTTGAGAAGAATTAAATGAAAAACTATTCAAGAAAGGAAAAGAAGCATTAGAGGCAGTTATTAATGCTATAGAGAAGGGAGATAAGGAGCAAAGAAGCTCCAGCGAAAATAATTCTGGAGGGGGGGAGATCAACAGTCAGAAGGAGAAAAAGCTAAGAAAACATTAGACGATGTTAAAAGTAAATTTTCTTCCCTAAATAAAAAAATTAAGGAAATACTTGCCGAAGGGCAAGGTCATTCCCAAATTTTGGAAATACTAACTAAAGAAGGAGGGCCTCTTAAATCTCAACTTTCTAAATTAAAGTCAAATATTAATTCTTTTTCAAAATTATTTGAAATGTTGAAATCTAGCGGAACAGCTCTACATCAAAACTCAAACAGGACAATAGATCGTTTGAATTCTTTAAGAATTGATTTACAAAAGGTAAATAAAGAGTGGGAAGAATTAAAAGATTTTTTATTGGAATTGGCAAATTATGAAGGAAAAATAAGAAATTCCATTTGTAAAAATTCTGAAAATAACGAAAAACAAAAATGTGAGCTTAATTCTGAAGCTAATCTAAAGGCTTAACAAAATAACCCACTACTAAAAAAGTAAGGGGCTAAGCCCCCCTTTACTCTTTTTTAAGTCGTTTTTGGGAGAAAAATTTGAGGGAGAAGGAGGTCGATTGTTTTCTCTTCTCTCCAAAACTTTATTTAGAGATTAATGTAAAATTTAATTTTTATGATTTCAGGAAATAAATAGGCCATTAAAGCTCTTTTTAATTTGTCAAAAATTAATGAAATCTTAAAAGCCTATAATTAAGGGACCTAATTAGTATGGGTTATTTAACTTGAGGATCCATATTATTGGGAGCTACCGTTGGCATTTCGGGTACTGGCTATTTTGCCAGTACCTTTTTCAATAGAGATTCAAATAATTTAAAAACAGAACAGGAAGAAAATACTTCCGAGGAACAAATCAATAAAAAACCTAAAGTTTGGGAATATGTTTTGAAGTATGGGGATGGAGCTCAGATGTGTGACTTTTTAGAAGAAGGACAAGAACAAAGTTATGAAGAAAGTAGAAAATGGAAATTTGGAGAAACCCCAAAAGTTTGCCAAACTACTTGGGCTCAAGAAATTATAGGAACAAATAAAGATAAAAAAGGTTTTTGAATTTCAGGAAATTCAGAAAAGATTAAAGAGTTATTGGAAAATTCAGAGTCTTTAGTTAACAATTTGTCTTTTGACAATCAAAAAGGTAGTTGAACGGGACAGACAAAAACTTAGATAGTTTGGAATCTTCTTGGGGATGTAAGGTAACAAATGAAGAAGGACAAGAAGGAAAGATAATAATTAATTGTCCAGTTAACTAAGTAACTTTATATGAATTACTTAGTTAAAGGTATTGTATTGTTGGGTTCTATTGGAACCCTTTCGGGAGCTAGCTTTTTAACAGTAAATAGATTTCTTACTGAGAGAAAAAATAAAGAAATTACCGAAAAGTTACCTTTGAAAGTTGAAACGAGAATTAAAGGGTCCGCAGAAGAAAAAGTGTGAGAATATGTTTTGAAGTTTTCAGAAAATAATCAAACTTGCGATTTCTTAAGTAGTGAGGGAGGGCAAACTGACAGCGAAGAAAGAAGAGAGATCATAGTATCTGAAGAAACCCCAGATATTTGTAAAACCTCTTGAGCAAAAGAAATAATCTCTAAGAACCAAAATCAAAAAGGTTTGTGAATTAAAGGGAATATTGATTCAATAAATGAGAGATTATTGTCGGAACATAATTCTTCATTAAAGAGTTTTCCTTTTCAAATAAAAGAGACCAAATGAGAAGAAATAGAGAAATTTAAAAGTATTGATCAATTAAGAAATATTTGTAATTTTGAAAAAGAATTGAACAATAAAGTCGAAATATTTTGTCAAGTTAATTAGGCACTTTATTTAATATGAGTCACTTAACTTTAGGTTCTATTATTTTGGGATCCGCAGTAGGCATTCCAAGTTCTGGAAAAATAGCTAACACAATCTCTACTAGAAAAGAAGTTCAGGAAGAAATAGAGCAAAAAATAGCAGAAGATAAAGAAAGGGAAGAAAGAGAGTTTCTCTGAAAATATATTTCTTCCGATAATACTTCTTCTTATATCTGTGATTTTTGAATAAAGAGTGAAGAGAGAGGCAAAAAGAAAAAATCCATTGATTGCGAAAAATTATTTTCTGAATCCATTAATTTAAAAAAGAAAGAAAAATCTTTCTTTTGGGGCGAGAAGAAAGAAGAATATATAGATAAATTATTGAAATCTGGAATATTAGAGTTTTCTAATTTCCAGAAACTTAATAAAAAAGTAGTTAAAGATCATAAAAGAATTCAAAAATTATTAAATAGTTGTTCCAAAACTTTCAAAAAAGGAAAGAAGAAAGTAATGAAAATACTTTGTCAAAACTAAAAAATTAGTTTTGGCCATTTACCTCCCATATAAGATATGAACCATTTAACTCGTGGATTTATATTTTTAGGATCTATTGCGTGACTTTCTGGGACGGGATATTTATTAGCAAATACCTTTACAAGTAAGTCAAAAAATAAAGGAAGTAAAGAAGTTATTAATCTTCATACTCCCAAAACAAAAGGAAATTCGAGTGAATTTCTTTGAAGATATATTTTTGTAAATGAAAGTTCTAAAAAATGTGATTTCTTTAAACAAGATGCAGAAAAAAGTGAATCGGATAGGAAGAAAGAATATTTTGAATTAGATGAAATTAATTGTGAAGAAGTTTTTCCAGAAATAAAAGTTAGGGGAAATTATGCAAAAACTTTTTTCTGGATAGAGGGTATCGAGCGAGAAGTTGAAAAAATATTAAAAAGTGAAGAATTAATTTTGTTGGAGTTTCAAAAAAAGAATTGGGAAGTATTGCCCAAAATAATGAATTTGAAAAATTAGGTGAAAAATGTAAGAAGGAAAAAAATAGTGAAGGAAAAAACATAACAATATTATGCCAAAATTAAAGATTTAAGTAATTAAGTAATAATGAATTATTTAACTTTGGGTTCCATACTATTGGGCGCAACTGCGGGATTATCTGGGGCCGGTTATTTTGCTACAACTTATTTCAAAAGTGATAAAGAAGATGCAAAAGAAATTCTTGACAAAAAACCAGAAGAAAAGAAATTTGTGTGAAGGTATGTTTCTTCTGGAGACGGATCTCATGTATGTGATTTTTTGGAAGTAGGAAAAACTCAAAGAGAAGTCGAAAGAAGAAGAGTATCATTCGAAGAAAATTCAATTAATTGTCAAGAATTATTGCCTTCAGAAATTCTTCTAGAGAAAGAAGGAAAAACTTTTTTCTGAATGGAAGGGGAAAGAGAAAAAGTAGATAAGTTATTGAAGGAAGGGGAATTAACAGACTTTCAACTTCCTAGAGCAGATGAGAAATCGGAAAATAAAGGAATTGAGGGTTTGCAAAGAGAATGTACTAAAGAACCTTCCGAAGGTGAAAGAATAAAAATATTCTGCAAAAATTAAAGAAATTAAATAACAATGAGTTATTTGACTTGAGGAACAGTATTGTTGGGAGCTACAGCAGGTTTTTCGGGAGCAGGTTATTTTGCCAGCACTTTCTTTAATGGCGATAAACCTCGAAGACAAGAAGGAGGAGAGGTTCACTTAAATGAAAAGAGAGAAAATCCAAATTTATGAGAATATGTTTTGTTATATGGAGGTGGAGCAATGTGTGATTTTCAAGAAGTTGGGCAATCAAAAAGCGACAAAGAAAGTAAAGAAGGCATTTTTCAAGAAATTCCTGTAATTTGTCAAACTACTTGAGCTAAATCAATTGTTGAAAGAAATAAGGGAAAAAAGGGACTTTGAATAATGGGAGATAAAGATAAATTAGAAGAAATAATGGGAAATACTGATTCTTTAATCAATAACTTATCTTTCAATAGTCTTTCGGGAGAGTGGACTGGAAAGTCAAAAAAATTAAATGAATTAGATAAGTGAGGATGTAATCTTACTGAAGAGAATGAGGGAAAGAAAATAAATCTCAATTGTCAAGTTTTCGATTAATAACTAAATATGAATTATTTAGCTTTGAGCTCTATTGTCATTAGTTCAATTGCAGGATTAGCAGGAACTGGATATGTTGCAAGAAATTTTTTGCTCGATAGAGGTCAATCAAATGGGAATTTAGGTCAAGAAGAATCTAATTTCAAAGAAATTAATGGACAAAAAATAAAAGTACTTCATGACGAAAATATTTCTTGAGAATTCGTCTTAAGTTATGGGAAAGATAAGAAAAATAAATTATGTCATTGATTCGATAAACAAAAGGGGAAAAATGGACAAGGCTGTTTTGCTGATTGAACTAGTTCAAAGTCAGATCAAGAAGAAAGTTACAAATTATTAATTAAGGGAGAAAAGGGAATTATTGATAAAGAATTGAAAGATTCAACTTCTCACTTAAATAGAATCTTTTCCGATTTGACTAGAGATAATTGGCCAACTCAGCTTCCAAGTGTTTCAACGCTTAATAATTGAGGTTGTGAAATTTCAAAAATAGACAATAATCCAAAAATAGAAATTAAATGTCAAGATTTTTAATTTTTTAAATTTGTTAAGAAGTAAATATGTTGTTGAGTAAAGGAGTTATTTTGTGAGCTCCAGTAGTTGCCACCCTTTCGGGGGGGGCAATTTATGGGGCAAGTAATTCTTTAATTAATTATTTGAGAGATATAGAGTGAGAACTTGTAACTATTCATAAAGGAGGATTTACAGAGAAACAACGTTTAACTGCTTGTTCTTATAAATTAAGAGGTTATTCTGAAGATGTTGAAAGTCCAGTATGTGACCAAACTGCTTTCATGAAAGAAAAATCTTCAAAACAAACAAATTCACATTTTGAAGTTTGGTTAAGAGGTTACAAAGATTCTGTCATCGATAAATTAAAACAAGAAAATCTTTTGGAGAAAAATTACAAAGGACTAAGAGAAAGTGAGTGGACTACAGAAACTAAAGAAATTTGTAAAAAAGAAGAAACTTATGGGGATAATAATGAAAAAGTAGTAGTTTCTTGCAGATTTGAAGAAAAAGATATCAATTCATACAATTTGGAGATAGCTTAATAGTCTAGATATGTTGTTTGGTAAAGGTTTAGTTTTTTGAGTTCCAGTGGCTGCCACCCTTTCGGGCGGGGCTCTTTTAGGAGGTGGCTATTACTTCAATAACAATTGAAGAGAAACTGATTTGGAAATAGTAACTGTTCACAGTAAAGGATTTGGTGGAAACCAACCAAAAGCTGCTTGCCTATATAGAGAAATAGGCGGTCAAGAAGATATTGAAAGTCCGTGATGCGATGACACATACTTTATGAAAACTAAATCAAGAAGTCAAGCGAATTCATATTTTGAAATGTGAATTAGAGGGAAAGAAGATGAAGTTGTAAAAAGATTAAAGGAAGAAAACTTACTTAATTACGGAGAGTCCATAAAAGAAAGTGAATGAACTACAGAAACTAAAGAAACTTGCATACAAGTGGAAAGAGCTGTTCAAAATGAAGAAGGAAAGGTGACTGTATTCTGTAAATTTGAGGAAGAAAATCTTAAATTATTCCCTTTTTTCGATAAATCTAGATAATTTGTAAAAAACTTTCCCTAACACGGGAAAGTTTCAAATTAGAAAACTACAAAATCCTATAAAGCCTTAAATAATTAGAATTTTTTAGAAGAGTAAAATAGCTTCACAAATGAAGAAGAAAAAGTTAGAAACTACTCCTGTTGAAAGAATACTAAAAGAATTAGATGAGCTAGAAAAGAACTGAAATAAACAAAAAGAATTAAAAAAAGAAAAAATTAAATCAAAATCTAAAGATAAAGAAGGAACTTCTGAGTCAGAAGTTCCTGAAGAATCTAATGTTTTTTACGAAACTATAGATAAAACCTTACAGAGAATAGAAGAAATATTAGAAAGACAAGAAGAAGAGATGATTGGAAGAAAACCTCTCTCTAAAGAAGAATTGAGTATGGAGGATGAAGAAGATTATGAGGAAGATATGGAGAATGATGACGAAGAAGAAGGGGAAGGAATAAGAGAAATAGGAGAGGATAAAAAAGTTCTTATTGAAAAATTCAATAATATGATGAAAGATAAAAAGAAGAAAAAGAGTTAGAAATATAGTTAGACAAGAAATAAGAGTTGCAAATAAAAGCAAAATTACTCATTTCTTTTATTCTGCTTCTGGGAGCCAATGGAGCATCCTTCCCTATTTTTCTTTCAATAAATCAACTTTCTAACTTATTTAGCTTCCCCTTTGCGGGGTGGGGCGTTACCCAACCCTTAAAAAATCTTTTTGGAAATAAAAGTAGTAAATTAATTTCACTCGATTCTGAGAAGGCTGAAAAAACAACTGTAGATTCTGTAGGGAGCTTAAAAGATCCTGCAGAAATAAAACTAACTAAAGAAGAAGCAAATTTTTCTTCTGAACTAAAAAGTTCCAAGAAAGAAGAATCTATTTCTTCAATTCAAGAAATTTTCACAGAAATTCAAAGAGAAGAGCGAGTAGAAGAAATACAAGGAAAATATGAAGAAAATTTAAAAACTTCAAGAAATAAATTGAAAGATCATTCAGAAGGTTATAAGAGTTCTGCTGCAGATTTAGCTAGATATCAAGATGAGAAAAAAGTTTTAGGAGGGATAAGTAGGGAAAAAAGAAATAAAGCTTCTGGGCAAAGCATTGAAGAAAAATTTTCACTAAATCAGCAAAAAAGAGAAGCTCTTCAAAACTTTTATGAAGAATATTCTCAATTAGGAAATAAAAAGAAAGAATTAACCAAAGATCTAACAGAGGCAAAAACTCTTTCTAGCGAAACCATAAGTCGAAAAAGAAGAAGTTTGCGGAAAACTTCTCCCACTAGAGAAGAAATTCTTAATTCTCTGCAACAAATAGGATGAAAGAATAGAGAAGTTAACTGAAATAATTTGTATCAACAACAAATAAAGAGAGAAACAAAATGGGATGCACAAAATCCTCTTTATTTTTTATTAGAGAGTGATGAGGAAAGACAAGAATGAATAAAAGAAGTTAAGGAATCAATACAGGCCAAAGACAATTATGTTATCTCAAATAGAGGTTGTGGACTTCTTACGTTTTGATCAACTAGTAGTAAGGAGTGATGCTATGGAGAATTGCCTAAATATGAAAAAACTATTGCGGACACTAAAGCTAGTATAGGCTTAAAAATTGGTGAACACTTACTTAAAAAAATGAAAAGATTGCATTAGTTTTCCAAACACAAAAGTTTTTCTGGATAAACTCCAGAAAAACTAATAGAAATAAAAAATTGAAAAAACCAGATAATTAAATTTACAAGTGAGAAGGTTGAAAGAGAGAGTCAAGAAATTCATATTGCTAATTGGGGGGGGCACTTGAAATTTTGTGTTAAGCACAAAAGAAACCCTTAAAGGTTAATTATTTTCCGGCAAATGCCGGAAATATAAATATTTTTTATTAAAGTAGAATGACTTTTTGATTAAAAAGTCTTTTCACTTCCTTGGCTGTAATGGCTTCGGGAGGAATAGTTGGGGGAGGCTATATATTACGAGATTCTTTTCTACCTAAAACTCAGCAACAACAATCAGAAAATGAAAATAGTCAAGAAAATGATGAGGAAGATGATGATTGCGGATTATTTGATCTTTAATTAAAGAATGGCTTTCTGGGCAAAAGGTTTACTATTTTTTTCTTTAATTGGTTCTGCGGGAGCTGCCGGAAGTTATGTATTTTTTAAGAAACCTCCCAAGGCTATTCCCAAAACTTTAGAAGAATTGGAGGAAGAAGTTTGTAAAGAAATAATTCAAGAAGAAAATCAAGTAGGTGAATGTGAGCCATGTCCATGACTTGATTTAATGTAAAAATTGCTCGTTTAATAACCACTTAATTTTTCCAACTAAACCAAAAACTAAAAGATTTTTCAGAAAAAGAAGCAAATAGTTTCTCTTATTAAGGAAAAATATAAATAACCCTTGAATTTCAGGGGAAAGATACTTATATCTTTCCTTATATTTTTAGGAGCTAACGGAGCTTCCCTTTCTCTCTTATTCTCAGGAGATCAATTAAATAAGTTATTTGGCAGATCTCTTATTGAGAGAGGATCTTCGGTAAAAGATTTATTTAGAAATAAGTTAATTCAACAGATTAGTGTTGATTCTCAAAAAGTTGAAAAAACAGATATAAATTCTTTAGGTAGTTTAGAAACTACCTCTAGTGTAGAAGTTAGTAAGGAAAATTTAGTTTTCTTCCCTGTCGCTGAAGAAATTACTGAAGAGCAGGAAAGAGAACCATCAGAATCTATTGATGGTATTTTCACGGAAATAAAAAGAGAAGATGGTGCTGAAAAAGTAAAAAGAGGTTATGAAAGAGACTTAAAGTCTTCTAAGGAAAAATTAAGAGATTCTTCTGAAGGGTTTCAGGAAGCAACAATTTCTCTAGTTAGATATTCTTCAGAATCTCCTGTTTTGCAAGGAATAAGTGAAAAATCTGGAATTCAAGTAAATCCAGAAGAAAGATTTTCCCTGTCGCAGGGAAATAGGCAAGCTTTAAAAAATTTTTTCCATCAATATTCAGAATTGGGAGAAAAGAAAGGGGAATTAAATAGTCAATTACAAAAAGTAATTTCTATAGAAAGTGAATCTTCTAGAGCCAGAAGGAGAAGAAATTCCGAAAGCCCTTTTTCTAATCCTTACAATCAAAAAGTTTTAAGTGCTCTAGAACAAATAAATTGAGACAAAAATATTAATTGAGATTCACTTTACAATAGGTGGAAGAATGTTGAATGGGGAGAAAAGAATTTATTTCGCGCACTATTAGAAAGTGAAGAAGTATGAAAACAGTGATTAAAGAAGGTTCAAGATGCACAAAATGAACAAGATAATTATTTAAGTAATGGGTGAAGAAGACTTTGTGGTTTAGCCATGATGAGTAATTGCTATAAAGATTTGGGAAAATATAAAGAAAAAGTTGCTAAAGCTAAAAGTAGTTTGGAATTACGTATTGGAGAAAAATTAATGGGAGATATGGGGAGAGTAATTAAAACACCTAGTGTTCAAAATTAATTTATGCCCATTAATTTTTCAATAAACAAATAAATTGACTTTCTGATTAAAAGGAGTTCTTGTAACTCTTTTAGGAGCTTCTGGAGCTATTGTAGAGGGACTGGTTATCAATTTTTGAATTTTGATATTTTGAAAAAAGTTAAGGGATTAGAACGAGGAGGCTATGAATATATGCTTTGAAAATTAGAAAATGGAGAAGACAAAGTTTGTTACAGGCACATTAAGAAAGAAAATGAGAATTTTGAGAAACATTCAGAAAAAATAAATTGTGATAACTTTTTCTGAAGAATAGAGGAAGAAAATAAATCAAAATCGGGATTACTAATAAAAATTAATGACACAGAAGAAAGAATAAAGGAAATATTGAGAAGATGAGAAATAATTGGGGAAGGAAATCCATTCACATCTAAAAAATGAACTTCTAGAGGCTATCACGAAAAATTAAAAAGCTTTAAGTTTGAATGTCAAATGGAAGAAAAAGAAAATAACAACAAAAATATAAAGTGCTTTTCAATTTCTGAAGGGAACGATAATCAACAAAGTTCGAGGCATAATAAATAGTTAGGTAAAAGCAGAAAAAAGCCCTTATGGGCTTCTTGTTGCTATTTCCCTTAGATTAGTTAATTAGATTTCTAAAATTTAAGGTTTTTGTTTTTTCTATAAAATGGTAAATGCTTAAGAATTTCAAAATAATTTTTATGCATCTTTTTCTTTTGGAAATTCTAACCTAGAGTTCTTTTTTGTGAAAAATTTAAAAATTTATCTCCCAGTTCTGGGATTAATTGCCTTAGGAGGGAGTTCAACTTCGTTTCTTTCTCTAGATAGTTCTTCTCGCTTATTTGATTCTTTAATTTCTAAAGGATCTGTAAATAATCTTTTTGTAAATATTTTTGGATCCAGGAAAAATCAACAAATTAGAGTAAAAGTTGAAAATGTACAAAAAACAGATGTAAATTCTGTAGGGAGTCTTGAGACTCCCGAAACAGTAAATGTCAATAAAGAAGATTTATCTCTTCCACTTAATGAAATGGAAGAAGAAAGGCAAGAAGAATCTATTGAATCTGTTCAAGGAATTTTCACTGAAATAAAAAGGGAGGAAGAAGCCGATTCAATTAAAGGAGAATATGAAAAAAATCTAAAAACTTCTAAAGAAAAACTAACTGAATCATCGCAAGACTTCAAAGATGCAACAATATCATTAGTTAGATTTTCTAGTGAATCTCCAACTTTAAAAGAAATTAAGAAAAAGAAAAATATAGAAACAAATACTTCAGAAAGATTTTCTTTAGATAAACAAAAAGAAAAGCACTAAAAAGTTTTTATTCTGAATACACTGACTTAGGAGATAAAAGAGAAGAATTAGGAAATAAATTGAAAAAAGTTCAAAATATTTCTTCTGAATCTCAAAGATCCAGAAGAAGGAGAGAAGTAAGTGTAGTTCTCGACTCAAAAAATAAAAAAGTTTTGAAAGCTCTAGAGCAAATAAAGTGAGATGAAGAAATTAATTGAGATTCACTTCACAAAAATTGAAGTTCTAAAAATTGAAATGAAGAAAATCTTTTCTATCCATTATTAGAGAGTGAAATGATTTGGAAAGAATGATTGAAGACTGTAGAAGAAGCGCAAAAGGAACATGACGAATATGTTAATAACGGATGAAGAAGATTTTGCGGATTACTAATGATAGGTTCTTGTTATACGGAGCAAGAATCCTTAAAGCAAAAAATTAAAAATGCTAAGAAAAGCTTGGAGTTGAGAATTGGAGAAAGTTTGATGAAAGGTATGAAAAGAGTAATTTCTAATTTTCATTAGAGTATGAAATTTTTAATACCTTCTCTTGTTGTAGGTTCTTTAGGAGGGCTTACTGGAGTTGGTTATGGCTTAAAAACTTTTGTTTTTCCAGAACAACAATCAACAAATTCTGGTGTAGTTAATAATTTCCCTAAAACAGTAGAGGAAGAAGGTTTTGTCCAAAAATATATGCTTTTGAATTTAGAAGGGCAAAATAGTAAATCTTGTTATAAGCAAGTTCAAAAAAGTTCTGATGATGCTGCAACAGAAGAAAAAATAGATTGTCAAGATGATTTTTGAAAATTAAGCGATTCAGAAAATAATCAAACAGGAATTTGAATAATTACTAAAAAAGACAAAGTTGATTTAGTTCTTCAGAATTGAGACTTAAAAGGAGTAGATTCTTCCTACAGCACTGAAAAAGATTCATGAACTGTAAAAAGTTATAGTGCAGAAAAATTAAAGCAATTTACTTATAAATGTCAAAAGACATCAGAAAGTGAAAAAGTAAAAATAAAATGCTTAAAACAAGAAGAAACGCAGGATGTCAAAAGAACAGAAGTTTCGGGACAACTAGAAAGTCTTCCAGATGTTCCCGCTAGCTAAGATTTCCAGTTTAGTTGCCGCAGTTGCAGGAGCATTAGGTATTTCATCATATTTTGCCACATATAAGCTTTACAGCCACTTGGGGGGGGCGATTCCAAAAATAATTTAGATTTTCTTTTTTCTAAATCTAACTTCCTTTCAGGGGAGAAAGGTTTAGAAAAATTTGATGGAAATGAAAAAGAGGCTCTCGAAATTCTTGAAAAATTATTTAAGAATTTAAATGAAATTCTCCAAAATTTCTTAAAAAATAAATTAGAAAAGTTTCAATCTATTGAAGAAACTTTTCAAAAAATTTCTCAACAAGAAGAAAAATTGAAAAAATCTTATGAAGAAAATCAAAAAGATTTAGAAGATTTAAAGAAACAAAACAAAAACTTAACTTCTGTCCTAAAAAATAAATTAGATACTCAGTCTAAAGAGGAACAAATGAAAAGAGTTGGCGAATCAATTCATAGATTTAATAGAATGCTTTATTCTTGAGGAGGCTTTTTAGAAAAAATAATTTGCCACATAAATAGTGAAGGAAAAGGCGATGAGAAATGTAAAAATGTGGAAGATAGCTGACTTAAAAGTAAGGAAAATATAGAGAAAGGAAAGCAGGATAAAAATCAAAGTCAAGAAGGGAATAGTGATGATAGTCAGGGAAAAATAGCTTCACAAAAATTACAAGAAGTTAAAGGGGAATTTCTAGATAATCAGGTAAAGATTAGAGAAAAACTTATTGAAGGAATTCTTTTCTGAAAAAAATCTGAAAAGTTAGAAAAGCAATTAGAGACAATGCAAATTATTTTGAAAACTGATGTTGAACTTTTGAATCAGTTAATTGAAAAATTACAAAAAAAGATGAAAGAAAAGGCCGAAGAAGCAAAAAATACAGTCGATGAATTAAATAAATCCTACGAATCTCTAAGAACAACCTATAAAGAATTAGAGGAAGTAAAAGAACAAGTAGTTAACTTTAATCATTATGTTGGAAAGGTAAAAAACTCAATGTGCAAGAACTCTCAATATAAGGATTCAGAGAGTTCTTGTGCTCCCAATTCTCAATAAATTGGTTTTTGTTTAATTTTTGTAAAATCAAAAAACCAATTTTCTGTAAACTGGGAAATTAAAGCTCTTTCTGGAGAATGACTAAAGCTTCTAAATATATTTCTTCTGTCTTAGTGATTGTTACTTCAACTTTAGGTGTTGTGGGCGGAAGTGTCGAATTAAGTAATCGAATAACTTCTATGGCTGAGAAAGCCATAGAAAGAAAAGAAGAGCAAACTCAAAATATTGAAGTTAAGTATGAAGGAACCCCTTCATTCGTTATTCAATGTACAAAGACAAAGGGAGGAGGAAATTCCTATTACTTTACATGTAAGAATATGTGAAGAACCGAAACTACAAGTAGTCAGCATAAAAAATAGTTAAACTAGTTCATATGTTTTTTATGTCAGTTGAATTTTTTGTTAGCGGGGGGGGAATTCAACATACAAATTATCAAAATAGAACAAATTTAAAGAATAAAAGTTTTTCGGCTTTTGCCGAAAAATTTAGTAATTTATTAAATAATGCAAAAGTTTTTGTTAAGTCCCTTTCAGGGACTAACTAAGAAAATTGTCTTTCTTACTTAAAGGTATTCTTTCTGGAATACTTTTAGTAGGATCTGGAGGAGTAATGGCTGGAGGTTATATTTTTAGAGATAACTTGTCAAAAATATTTCGAAAATCTAAGGGAGTTCAAGAGAAAATAGACAATATAAATCCAGAAAATAATTGAGGTTTATAGAAAAATATAATGACTTTCTTATTGAAAGGCATTCTATTTGGTACAGCTTTAATTGGTTCGGGAGGAATTGTTACAGGAGGATATATATTTAAAGATTTCTTTAAAAAAATTTTTAAAGAAATCTTTGGAAGAAGAGCCTGAGTTTTCTTCTGCGAGAGCAAAAACTAGATATCAACCTAATCCATATGAAAGTTGAGGACTTTAAGTAAATAAAGGTATGGCTTTTTGATTAAAAGGACTTCTTTATGGATCTTTATTAGTTGGAGCTGGAACAGCAGCAACTGGAGGATACGTATTCAAAGAATCAATAATTAGTGCAATTAAAAAATTAGGTGGAGAAGAAGATGACTTCTCTCCCTCTAGAGTTGGGAAGAGATTTGTGGCTTGTGAAGAAAACAGTTGAGGTCTTTAGTTAAAAGC
Source organism: Mycoplasma suis str. Illinois (assembly GCF_000179035.2). NCBI lineage: Bacteria > Bacillati > Mycoplasmatota > Mollicutes > Mycoplasmatales > Mycoplasmataceae > Mycoplasma > Mycoplasma suis. Next base: position 503,863 of record NC_015155.1, on the reverse strand, counting down.
TTTAAAGAGTGGTCATTCATTTTTTTAAAAAAGAATGTATAATAAAGAGAAACTTTCGAAAAACTTAAAAAAGTTTAATTAGGTGACCAAGTTAAAAGGATTACTTTTATCTTTCTTTTCAGTAGCTTCAGTTAGTGGAGGAATTGCTGGGGGGGGGGGCATTCGTTAGGTCTTTGAAAAAATAATGAAAACTTAAAAGAAAAGAATACTCCGGTAAATACCGGAGATTCTGGACAAAAAATAGATGACAATATTCAAGAAAATCAACAAGAGCTTCCGAGACAAGAAGCAGAATTAATTATTCGACAAGATTCTCCTGAAGTTTCTTTACAGAATCCGCAAGAAAAACAAGAGAAAGTTATTTCTCCAGAGGAAGAGAGACCTCAACAATCATTAGATCCAACTAATCAACAACATAATGAAGATTATTTAGAGTTCGGAGAAGAAATTATTTCTCCAAATGAAGGAGAAATATTATGAGAATACATTTCAACTGACTCTTCTAAAAGTAATGGAAATATTTCTAGGAATTGCGAGAGACTTGAAGGTAATAGAGAAATAAAAGGTATGTGTAATACCGAATGAGCTCAAAAAGCTATAAGTTCTGAAAGAAGCGGAAGACTTGAATTATGAGTTAAGGGAAAAACTGAAAAGGTAGAGGAAATGTTAAGTGATTGATTTTCGAATTATGGAGCTTTTGATGGAGTAGATTGGTACAACAGATCTAAGGAAGGAGGAATTGGGAAATTAAGAGATTTTTGTAGAGTTACAGAATTGCAGGGAAAAGAGAAAATAGAAATCATTTGAAAATAAAAAGTTCATTAAAGAAGTGATTTAATAACATGTTTCGGGAAACAAGGATCTAAAAATCCTTAGTTTCTTCAATTAAGGGAGTTTAAGAATGACTTTCTGAGTTAAAGGTTTAGTTAGTGCGTTAACACTTTTTAGTGCTGGTGGGGTTGCGGGAAGTTATTTGGTAATTAATCCTTCAGTTAATATTCCCGAGACACCTACATCTTTAGGAGTAGAAAGTAGTGAGGCGGGACAGACAGCTGATAATCACTCAAATCAAAATAGTTCAGGGACAGGAACTCAAGAGCAAAAAGGGAGCGAAGGATCTTCACCAATTTCTTCTTCATTACAATCTAGTTCTTTAAGTTCAAATTCTGAAGTTCACAATCAAGGAACTGATTCGGAATCACAATCTTCCAGATCTCGCAATACCAATGTTCGACAATTAGGGAATACTACAAGTTCCCAAGGAGGAAATGAAGACAAGGATCCATATCCATCGGGAGAATTTGATTTCTTATTTTCTCTTTAGTTAAATAATTTGACAGTTTTAGTTAAGTCTTTACTTCTTGGATTTGCAGCAGTTAGTGCTGGTGGGGCTTTGATTGGTAGTGGATATTTACAAAGTATTAGAAATGGTGTAAGTTCTAAAAATTTAGGGGAATCAATCTCTAGTTCAGGGGGAGATAGAGGCTCTCAAGATGCAGGTAGCGGGGATGAACAACAAAATAGAGATTTGGAAAATAATTCGCATGAAAATCGTGATTCTCAAATAACAAGTAGAGATGGGAACGATTCAACTAGAAGTGATTCCTTAGATTCAAGAGGAATTTCCTCCGGACAAGTAAATTCCGATCAAACTAGTCAAGAAGACTTTTGATTTCACCTTTAGACAACATTAAGTAGTTATGGCCTTCTGAATTAAGCCCTTACTTTTTGGCCTTACTGTAATAAGTTCTGCAGGTATTGCTGGAGGATATTTAATGATTAATTCTCCGAATCAAAGCAAAGAATTAGTTAATAATTCCGATAGTGATGTAGAAGGAGGTTCAATCTCTGCTTCTCATTCCGAAAAGGGAAATCAGGAGTTACAAGGGGATAATCAAGAAGGCAGGGGGCAGACAAATTCTGAAAAACACACCCAAGAAAGTGAAGAGACTTCAGAAAATGGTTCTGATTCCTCAAAAGTTGAAGTTCAAGCCCAATCCCTTCAAGAAGGAAATATTTCCACTTCTATTGAAAAAGAATCTAAAGGAAGAGTAGAGATGGGAAATAACACATATGAAGATTTTTGATTCTCTCTTTAGTCATTTAGAATGACTCTTTTAATTAAGACAGTATTGTTGGGAGTAACAACTCTTGGAGTTGGCGGAACAACTACTTATTTGTTCCGTGACTCAATATTTAATGGAAGAGAGGTAAAGACAGCTTCTAAAGAAAGTTCAAAGAAAAGTATTATGGGAAAAAGTTCAAGTGAGGAAAGAATTTCAGAAATTGAAAAACAAATAGTTTCACTAAAAGATTTGGTTTCTTTTTAGTTCTAGTTCTCATGAATTGTCAAGAAATTTAGATGACAATTCTAGTTAAAGGTATTCTTGGATTTTTAGTGTTAGGAGCTTCTGGCGGAGTTGTATTGGGAGGAAATTATTTAAGTAACTTAAATAAAAAAGATCAAGCTCCCAACATTCAACAACCCGAAAATAATGGTGAAACGGGAACTTCCGCAACTACTAAAAGTCCTGAGGAAGGATCATCATTCGGAACTAATAGAGATGCAAGTTCATCGAATGTTACAGAAGCTTCTTTGGGCCAAGGAGATAATACTCAAGATACAGCTGTAAGAAGTTCGGAGTCAGGAAATAATTCTGAGGCTAGTCCTTCGCGAGAAACAACACCTAATTCAAATGCCGAGAGATCTGGTTTTTCCGCTACAACAGATAGTTCTCCAGAAAGAGATTACGATACTTGAACATCTTTCTAGCCTTTAAATAAATGACTATTTGAGTTAAAGCTCTATTAACTGGTTTAGTAGTTGTTAGTACTGGAGGGGCAGTAGTTAGTGGAGGTTATTTAAAGGAATTAAGTAATAAAGAAGTAAATAGCACATCAGATCAGGAACATTCTAGAAATGTTCCTGAAAGTGGCCAAGAATTGGGGGAAGGTAATTCCGTAAGTCAAGATCAAAAAATAGGTGAAGAGAGTTCAGTTGTTTCTTCCGTCTCTTCACAACAAGTTAAAAATGATTTAGAAGAAAATCAAGAACATTCTGATAGCTCTCTAAATACTTCTTCAAAAACTACTAGAGTAGATTCTTCTGATGAAAATTTAAAGGTTCAAGAGTCCGGAAATAGACAAACATCAGAAAATGAACAATCAAAGACAATAACTCAAACAAATGAAGAAAATAGAGATTGACTGCAGAATCTAAATTTCGATATTTGATCATATTTTTAGATCTCTAGTAAAAGGGAGGAGGTCCTGCAGGGAAAGTTTTTCAAATCAATTAGCTAGTTATGGCTGCCTGAGTTAAAGGACTTATTTTTGCAATGGCAATAATTGGTTCTGGCGGCGCAGTAGTCGGAAGTAATTATTTAGTTAAGGGAGGAACAAATACTAAAAATAGGAATCAAGAACAAGAAAGATCTAATTTTGAGAATTCTGATGCTCTTATGACTAAGGAAGAAAGAGAAGGGAGATGCTGAACAAAAGTTAAGTGAAAAGGAAAGTATCACTATGAAAAAATAACTAAGTATTGTTTTTAGAAGTTAGGTTAATTTGACTATCTTTCTCAAAGGACTTCTTACTTTAGGATTATTAGTTGGATCTGGTGGAGTAGTAACTGGAAGTTATTTTTTCAAAGAGCAATTAGGACTTGGCAATAAAAGAATAGGAGAAAATTCCAATTCTGGTGTTGAAGCTGAAACGGTCATTCAAGATGCAAGTAAAGGGGATTCCGACAGAAACAGAAACAGTAATGAACATGCCGCAGAGAAGTCTAGTAAAGGGAAAGAACAACAAGAAAATTCAAGTGGCGGAAATAGTGGTTCTGGAAATATCTCATCAACTGACATTAGTAGAGAATCTCTTTCTTCAATTTCCGGTTCTCCAGTAACATCTAAACAATCATAAGGAAATGTCCACTACAATAAAGAATCTTTAGATTCTTTATGGGAAATGAAGAAAATTTATTCCAAAATTATTAATTCAAGACATTAACTAAATAGACAATGAATTTATTAGCTAAAGGAATTATTAGTTTTTTGGTAATTGGACTTTCTGGAGGGGCTGTAGTTGGAAATTATTACTTAAATAATTCTTCAGGATTAAGTCAGAGAACAGAAAATGGTGGCTCAAGCTCCACTGACTCCAATAATCACAGTTCCCAGCAGGGGACTTCAAGTCAAGAAGCTAAAGAATGATGTTATACGAAGACTGTAAGACTTAAAGGAAAATATTTCACTAAAAAATCAACAACTAAATGTTTTCCTTTAGAAAAATAAGGTAATTAAATAAATTGACTTCTTTAATGAAGGGACTTTTGACTTTAGGAATAATGATTGGTTCTGGAAGTGCCGTAACTGGAGGTTATGTTTTTAGTAATTATTTGGGAGAGAAAAATAAGGGAAATCAAATTTCTAGTACCACCCCAACAAACAGCCAGAAACAATCACAAAAGTGATGTTCAACAAAGATTGATTGATGGAATGGAAATACTTTTACTAGAGCCACAACTTATTGCTAATTGAATTGAAGGTGCCTAAAAAAGTATTTTCGGGAATCTATTTAGTTAAATAATCACTTAAAAAAAGAATTATTCCGAAAATAAAGAATCAATACATTAATTAGGTAGATATTGAGTTTTTGAATTAAAGGTCTTGTTTGTGCGATGTTAGTGGGAGCTTCTGGAGCTGCAGTAGTTGCTACTGGAATTTTTCCTAAAAATAGAGTTTCTGAAGAGAAAAAAGTTAATGATGAAGAATATAAAAAATATGACGATTTTTATAGAATCGTCACTTCAATGGACTTTTAAATGACTTTCTTATCGAAATTCATTATTGGAGTTTTAGGAATTAGTTCTAGTTCAGCTGTAATTGCAGGAAGTTATTTAACGGGAATAAATCCTTTTAGAATCTCTAAAACTCAAGAAAATCCAAAGAACCAAAACAATAATGGTTCTTCTGATTCCGCAAATAATCATGATGGATTCTATGAGACTTTGATGTCTATAGGTCTTTAGCTGTGACTTTATTGACTAAAGTTCTTATCGGAATTCTTACTATTAGTTCTAGTGCAGTTGCAGCTGGAACTTACTTAAAAGTCAATTATTTTTCAAGACATGAAGAAAAGTCAAAAGATTTTTATGGAAAAGAAGTTTATCAGGGATTTTACGAACAACTTACTGGAATAGATCTTTAAAAAATAAATGACATTCCTGTCAAAAATATTGACAGGAATGTTGGTTATGGGCTCTAGTGGAGCTTTAGTAGCTATTGGAGGATATGTAGCTAAAGACAATATTTTTTCTAATCAAGAGCAGAAAAAGACACAAATTCCGGAAGTTAAAGAAATGGATCAAAGTTTTTATGATACTCTTTACTCTCTAGGTATTTAGTAAAAAGCAGTTTTTACTGCTTTAACTAAAATACTGGTTACCCCAATAGTTAAAAAGTAAAATTACTTTCCCAGCAAAGATAATGATTGGATTGTTAACTCTTGGGGCTGGAGGTTCTGTAGCCTGAATCGGTTATTCATTTTTGGGGGAAACAGAAAGTAAAGTTTCTGTTCAAGAATTATTAAAGAAAGAAACTAAATGTCAAGGAAAACCAAGTCAAAAAAATGAAGAACAAATGATGAAGGAGGAATTATATTTCAGTCCAGAAACTTGAGCTGGAGTTATCTAATATGAAAAAAATTATTTGAAAAATTAGACATTAGTTAACTTGATTTTTCGGGTTAAAAGCATTCTTTTAACCCTAAAAGCAGGAGAAAGAAAATAATTTTTAAATGACTTTCTTATCAAAGATGATTTTTCTCGGAGTAACAGCTTTCTTTCCGGAACAGTAATCTTAGGAGGATATTTATTGAGAGATAACTTAAATAAATATAATTCACGAACAGTTAATATAAAAAATTCTCCCGAAGAGGAGAGAAATAAGCAATTAAATGAAGAACTTTACAAAATAATTACTTCACTAGATATTTAGAAAAATTAAGTTGAAATTCTTAACAAAGATTTTGTTTGGAATCTTGACAGTCGGTGCCGGAAGTTCTGCGGTTTCTGTTAGTTACTTATCTAATAATCAACAACATACAAAACCTTTAAAAGAAAAAAATGAAAATCATTCTCTCAACGCAAATAAATCTTTATTGGGAGAAATAGGTAATGATTTTGGCGTTTGAAATAGTTATTTCTAAAAAACCTATCAATTAATCCATTTGTAGTTTTTGTAAGAATTTTTTAAAAAAATATTCAGCTATAGCTGCCAACAGCTATATGAAAGAAAGGAAATTGATAAATAGTTTTTTGGTTATTTATGTAGTGAAAATTTGGAACTTTCATACTTTTAGTTAATTTAGCTTGACTCTTTTGTCAAAAATACTTATGGGATTGTTATTAGCAGGATCTAGTATTTCCATAGTTACTGGAGGTTATGTGTCTAATACACAAAATTCCAGTAACCAAGGAGATATTCTTGTTAAAGTAAATCTCCCTAAGGAACATAAAAATGGAGCTTCAGGAAAATATGTTATGACTTTGAAATTTGAAATAGATTATTCCAAAAAAGTCAATTAGTCATTTTGACTTTTCTGACTAAATTAAAAACAGATTAAGAGGCGAAGAAAACTAAACAAGAATCAAATGAAGAAGATTCTGAAATGGAAATAGGAAGTCCTTAGAAGGAGGAAATAAAATTACAAAAATTAACCAAAGTAAAACTTAATTATCAAAAGTTTTAAAAGTTATTAAAGAAGAAAGAAAATATAAGAATTCTGAAATAAAAAGAAAAACTTAATGTTTTTTATTTTTCCTTAAGTAACTAAAAAAGTTACTTATAAAATATCTTGAAGCTTAAGGTTTTGTTTTATCTCTTAATAGGAGGAACATTTATAGGCACAACTTATTTATTGGTTGGTAAGCCTCCAGCAACAGAAAATGGTCAACAAAGCTCTTGTAGTGGAGCGGGAGCTCCCGCAGCGGCAGCATAACAATATTTTTAGTTTTTAAGAACTTTTATAGAAATGTCAAAAAACATCATAATTAAATAATGTTCAGAAATAATGAGTAATGCTGATTCTTTGTCTTTAGAAAAAGATCTGACAGATATTGAAGTTTTAGAAAATTATGAAAATAGTAATCAACAAATAATTTCAGAAAAAGAAGAACAAATTTCAGAAGAAGCGGAAGAAAATTCAACAGTTAATTATGAATGAGGAACAAGTGTTAAGTTTTTCTGAAGACCTTGACGTTTAGACAAAGATAATCCCATTAAGAAAGAAATTTCTAGAATCTGAAAATCTTGATTCAAAAAGACAAAAAACAAATAAATTTAGTTTTTAGTTAAAAGCTAAGGAAAAAAAGAGCTTTTACTTTAAGAAATAAATAATTAAGAAAGTCAAATTAAGTTGACTTTCTGAGCTAAAGAGAGGGGAGTTACAGAAAAGTAATTAATTTCAATCAAAGCAAAAATGTATAAAAAGTCTAAGTAATTTAAGAACTAGAGAAAAAAGAGTATAAGCCAAATATAAAATTCTTTTGGTATGGCTTTATTGAGTATTGGTAAGGTATTTCCTGTTTCCTTGGTGGTTGTTAGTTCAATCGGAATAGCTGCTGGGGGGGCTATCACTTGAGTGAAAAGCCCGTTTCATCTACCTCTAGTTCATTAGTTTCTAGAAATGGAAATACTTCTCATTCCGCTCAATCACATAGTGGTACAGATTCTCAAGGCAGTTCACAAGGAAGTGATACACATTCAACAGAAGAAGCTTTAAAAGTAGAAAAAACAAAAGACAATAAGCAAGAAATCATCTTTAGTTACTATAACGGAGATATCCAAAAGACAACTTGTGAAAAAGTTTCAGAAAATAAATTCTCTTGCGACAACATTACCTTGAGAAAAGGATCTTTAATAAGGTAGTCTGGAAGGAATTCATAAATTGCTAATTGCTCTTGCAAGTGTAGCGGGGGGGGCGCTTTAGTTAGTTCTTTTTTCGAGCAATCTCCTCCCGTTATTCGGGAAGAGCAAAATAAAGGACAAAGCGATCATCAAAAATAAAAAAGTTCGTAATTATAACACAAAACTAATAATTTATTAAGTTTTTAATAGACAAATAATCGATTTTTAAACTCTTTAGAGAAAAAACTAAAAACGCTTGAAAAGTTTAAAAGTTTGTGCCCCCATATTAGCTGCCCTCTCACTTGGGGGGGGCAGTTCGTACACCTTAGTATCTTCCAATAACTCTTCTTTTAGTTGAACTTCACTATTAGATCTGAAAAATTCTTTTTCTAGTGGAGGAACAAATCAATATAACTTCAATTCTCAAACAAATAAAGATCTAAAACTTGAAAATACTAATTTAGGTAGCTTAGAAGCTAAAGAAGTAAGTAGCTTATCAGCTACTTCTTCTACTACCTCAACTTCTTTGGAGGTCACAAATCAAATAGAAGAACAAAAAACAAATCTTGAAGTTGAAGTTTTCTCCCTAGATACTGAACAGCAAGAATCTCCAGTTTCAGCTATCCAAGGAATTTTTAAAGAATCTTCTAGAGAAACAAATATTCAAAAAATTGAAGAAGAAAGACAGAAAGTTCCTTCAGAAACTTTAAAAAATTTGTCTTCCTCCTCTCAAGGTATGAAAGAAGCTTTTAAAACATTAAAGGGGACTGATTCAGAATCTTCCGCGGCAGCATCAACTTATTTCTTGAAACCAGAGGGAAGAAATGCGATTCAAGATTATTTAGAAAAATATTCAGAAATACAAACTAGACAACAAGAATTAAGAAAAAAATTGGAAACAGAAAGCGCAGGAATAAATAAAACTCCTAGCAGAAGAAGGAGAAGTCTTTCCGATAATGAAGTTTCCTCAACAACTTCTCCCACAAATATTCCTGTCGTGAATATTCAAAAATTCAATGAAGCTCTTCAAAAAATTAATTGAAAACAAAGAGGTTTAGATTGAGATCCTCTTTATAAGGCACATAAAGAAAAAAAGTGAAATGATTCCAATAATCCATTTAGTCCTTTCTTAGAGAACGAACAAGAATGAAATAATTGGTTATCTGAAGTTAAATCAGCTATAGAAGAAAAAGAAAAATATTTAAGGGGGAAAATTTGATGTGTAGGGCTTATAGTTTTCGGATCTAACAACTGATGTTACACAGAATTATCTAGTTATGAAGGGAAAATTAAAAAAGCTTTGGCCGGAATGGAAGTAATAGTAGGTAAGAGTCTTTTGAGACAAATGAATCAACTTTCATCATCTCTTAAAAGTTAGTTAAGTTAATATATAAGTTGTTTTTTAAAAGATGGCCACTTTAGGATTTGCAAAATTATTTCCAGTTGTTTTGGTTGTTGGTAGTTCTGTAGGTTTAATCGCGGGGGGGGGCGTTGAATTAGTTAAATCTTCTTCTAGTGTTGCCGCGAAAGCGGCAGAAATTAGTTTAGAAGTAGTAACTAAGGAAATTACTCCAAAATATGAAAGTTGAGAAAAAGTTGTCGATAGAGTAGAACGATTTAAGGAAAAAGAAGTTCAAGTTCAAAAAGTAGGAAGTTCTTCCGTAACTTGCAAGCAAATTTCAAAAATGGATTTTGTTTGTGAAGATTCTTCTTTTGTTGGCTGAAAGCCTGCACCAAAACCTATTTTTCCTTATTCACAAAATTACAACGGAGAATATAATATGACAGATTTTTAAGATCCTAAGTTTTTAGGAAATTAATATAATTTAATTTTTCTATGGCTTTAGGAATAGGAAAACTTTTTCCAATAGTTGTGATTGCTGTTAGTTCATTTGGAATGATTGCGGGAAGTGGAATGGAATTAAGTAAAAAAAGATCTAAAGATATTACTGAAGTAGTAGTTGAAATAAAAAAGGTTGAAGAGAAGTCTCCTTGAAAAGAATGATCTGAAGTTGTTGAAGATTCAGAAGAATTTATGAATAAGGAGGTTCAAATAAAGAAAGAAGGTAAAGAGCCAGTTCAATGTACCCAAATTTCTAAAAATAGCTTCTTGTGTCCAGATTTCTTCAAAAAGCAATAAAGAAATAATTTAGAAAGTTATTAAGTCGACCATTTGGTCGACTTATAAATGTAAAAAAAGTAAGTGTTTTTCTTCCCTAAACAAGGAAATAATTTAAAAAATTTATCTCCTTGTTTAGAATAAATAAGAATTTAAGATGTTTACACTTTTAAAAGCTATTCTGTTAGGATCAGGTACCTTAGCTTCAGGTGCTTCTATTTTTGCAATTGGGGGGGGCGCCCAAAAAATAAATAATTGAGTAGAAAAATGGAATCACAGACTATTGTGAGGTTATGTTGTTACTGATGAATCAACAAACAACAATAATGATTCAAAAGATAAATTAACTTGTGGATTTCTATTGGAAAATAGAAGTACCAAAGAAATTAAAACAGTAGTTGATTGTTCTCCTCAATGAGTAGAAGAGGTTGCGAGCTCTAGAAAAGACAAAGAAAAGGGGCTATGAGAAAGATGAGATCAAAATTACTTAGAACAAATTAAGGACAATGAGGAAAAGCAAAAAGAAATTAGTGAGTTGATGTTAAAGATAAAAGAAAAACTTGAACAGCAACAAATTCAAGAAGCTGAATAGAAAAGATAGTTAAAAAATTTTTAAGTCGACTTAGTTCGACTTAATAGTTTTTTATAAGAATTTAAGAAAATTTAGATGCTTACTTTCTTAAAGGCGATTATTGTTAGTTTGGGAGCTGTATTTTCCGGTTCCTATATTTTTGCTCTTGCGGGGGGGGCATAAATTTAACGGAATATTCAGAGAAACAAAATTTAGAGGACTATAGATTAATTTATGGATATGTTTTACCTAAAGAAGGGTGAACAAGTAATAAAGACAATAAAGATAAATTAGATTGTTTATTCCTTTTTGAGGAAAAAACAACTAAAACAATCGAAATTAAGAAAGATTGCGATCTTTCTTTAATAACTGAAATAACTAAATCCAAAAAAGATGAGAAATGATCTTGAACTAGAAGAGATGAAGAATATTTCAATGAATTAGAAAAAGAAGGAAAGTTAGAAAAATTTCAACAAGAAATTGAAGAAAAAATTGAAAAACTAACTAAATAAATTCAGAAAAGTTAAAGTTTTCATTAACTTTCAAGAAAAAACTAAAAAGTAAATTTAATAGTTTAAAAAGTTTTAAACTTAATTATCTTTTAGTAGAGTAAGTAAGTTCAAAAATTTTTTGCTATTTCAAAGTTTTAAAAACAATAATAAAATAGAGTTAATTAGCTGGTAAGGAAGAGCAAAAGTAGATTTAAGTTTTTAGGTTTGGTTGGCATTTTGGCCCGCAATAAAGAGTAAGAAATAAGAAGACTAGAGAAAATTTCTTGATTGAGGAGTCTCTTCAGAAGAAATTCTTCTGACCAGAGAATTAGAACAGTTAAGTTGGTTAATCCAACTCCTGAAGATGAAAGGAGTTGATTTTTGTGATTCTATCAACTCAAAAGAAGTTGTTCTAGAAGTAATAGAACAAAGTCGAATAAGCAAAATGTATAATTTTGGCTATTGAGTTTAAAAATTTCTCTTTAAATATCCATCAAAAAACTAAAGGGATATAAAAGTTATACTTAGGTAAATTGAAAAAGAAAAAGAAGGATCATCTTACTTTCGAAGAGATTCTAGAAGAACTATTGGAATGAGAAGATAGTCAAGAAAAAACTGAAAAAGATAATAGTAATAAAGAAAGTATTGATGAGATTAGCGATCAAGGATTAAGAAATCTTCTGCAACAAACTTTGGAATCACTAGACAAAGCTATTGCAGAATCTAAGAAAAATAAAAAAGTAAAAAAGAGTTAGATGGCAATTACGAGAGCATATGCTCTCGTTGGAACATTACTGACAGGAACAGCTGTTGCCACCGGCGGAGGTATTTTAGCTTACAATAGTTCTTCTACTGAAGAACATAAAGTATTAAGTGCAGATGAAAGAGTTTCTCCGGAAAGCGATTCTGGCGATCATTCAGAAAAGTCACAAGAACTGACGGAAACGGAAATAATCTTGTCAGAAAAGGGAGTAGAGGAGTTAGAACCAAAATTGAAAGATTTCCAAGAAATTAATGATCCTGAACAAGATTTATTGCAACTTTCTGAAGAAGATATGGATTATGGAGAATTAGAAGATGATATTTCTGAAAATGCTGAAACTCTATGAGAATATATAGCTGTAGAGAAAGGAGAAAGTTCCAAAATATGTGATAGATGAATTAAAGAAAAAGATCAACTAAAGAAGGGTTGCGGAGAATGAACCAAGAATTTTGAATTAGGAAATGTAGATACAAAAATTGAATGATTAAGGGGAGATAAAAATGAAGTTCACAAACAACTTAGAGAGTGACAATTAATGTCACAAGATATTTCTGATGAATTTGAAAATACTAGAAGTTGAAGTACATTTTTAGCTAGATGTACAGAAAAATTATTAAGTTCAAATAATCGAGTAGAAGTAACTTGCAATTATTACAAAACTTAATTAGAGTTAATTAGTTATAGATAGAAAGCCAGCAATTGGCTGGCTTTTTATTTCTCTAAAAGAATAAATATATAATAGAAATAATTTGTCAAGTTTTTAAGAAAAATTGAAGACTAGCTTAGCTGTTTTAACTACTATTTCCCTCGCGGGGGGGGGCACAACCCCATTAATTCTTTCGTCATCTCAATCTTCACTATTTTCTAACCAAAATTCAATGCATGCGTCAAGCATGCAAAAAACCAATTTTGAGGCAAAAAGTGACAAAAGTTTAAATTTTGGTGGCTCTACAGTTGAAAAATTAGAAACAAAAGGATTGGGTCAATTATCCAATTCTTCTTCAATGAAAATAGAGGTAGCCGAAAAAACCGAATTGCCCAAAGAAGAGGTAATTCCTGAAAAAAAGAGTCAAAGTTTTTCCATTCAAGAAATTTTTTCCGCAATGAGTCAAGAACAGAAAGTACAAGAATTTGCCTCAAGAAGAGAAGCTATTACTGTAGCTTCTAAGAAAAAGTTAACTTCTTCGGCAGAATTTAGAGAAGTTTTTGAGACTCTAAAAATTAATGAACAAGATATTTCAGACTCAATCTCTCGAGAGGTGAAGACAGTTAATCCAGAAGTTACTTATTACTTAAGGGAAGAGGGTAGAAAGGCTCTTAAGACTTTCTTTGAAGAGCAAATAAATTTAAGAAAACAAAGAGATGAATTAACTAAAGATTTTGATAGTTCTATTGGAGTAAGAAATAGAAGAAGTGTTCAAACTTCTTCTAGTCAAGAAGAAATGAAGAGAGTAGTTGAATCTTTGAATAGTATAGGCTGAACAAATCAAGGATTAGACTGAGCCCCTCTTTTCGATAAATATGGAAATAAAAATTTTGGAGATAATGATAATCCTTTCAGATTTTTAGTAAAAGATGAAAAGGATTGAAGTAGTTGAGTCACAAAAGTTAAGAAGGTAAGAGATGAAAAACAAAAATATATGGATAACCATAGAACTTGTGGAGTAATATTTTTAGCTTTTGGAGGAAATTCTTTCTGCTATCCTGAACTTGACAAATATACAAATGATGTGAAGAAGGCTGAAGCCGAAATGGAAGTACTTATTGGAAGAAACTTATTTAGAAAAATGAAACAATCTTAAAAAAATAAACAAATAATTTAAGAGAAAGAAATATAAAAGTCAGCTAATTGCTGACTTTTAGAGACTTAAAGAGTCAAATTTATAATAAAAATAATTTGTCAAGTTTTAGGTCATTTTGAAAGCCAATTTAGCATTACTAACAATTTTTTCTTTGGGAGGAGGGTCTACTCCCTTAATAATTTCTTCCTCTCCTTCTTCTTGATTTTCTAAGCAATCTTCATCAGAAACTTACCTGGGGGGGGGCATTCAATAAAAATGATTTTGTAGTTAAAGGAGATCAGGATCTAAATTTCGAAAATAATTCTGTCAAAAAACTAGAAACTCAAAATTTAAATCAATTAAAAGCAGGAACTTCCTCTATAACAGTAGAGGAAGTTAAGAGCGAAGAATTATCGGAAACAACATTAAACGTTAAGGAGGAAAAGCCAATTTCTCCAATTGCAGAAATTTTTTCTGCAATAAAAAGAGAAAGAAAAGTGAATGAAATTAATTCCAAGAGAGAAATTATCTCTACTGAAACTAAGGAGAAAACATCTTCTCCCGAAAATTTTCAAGAAGCTTTTAAGAATTTAAAGGAAAATGGAGAGAATTATTTGAAATCTTCCGAAAAAGGAGAAGTAACAGTTAATTCTGAATTAACTTATTTCTTAAAGAAAGAGGGGCGAGAGTCTTTAAAAAGTTATTTTGAAAAATATTTAGAAGTTAGGGAGAAACAAGAAATTTTGACTAAAGAATTTGGAAGTTCTTTAGGAATAACTTCTGAAAATGGCAGAAGTAGAAGAAGTGCTCCAATTATTTCTACTATTGAAGAATTAAAGAAAACTAAAGAATCTCTCGAAAAGATTAAGTGAACTGCTGAAGGATTAGACTGAGCTCCTTTGTTCAATCAATATAGTGAAAAGTCATTTGAATCTGGAGAAAATCCTTTCAAACAATTATTAGATAATCAAGAAGATTGAAATAACTGAATCTCAAGAGTTAAGGGAGCTAGACAAGAAAAGAAAGAATATATGGATAGTAAAAGAACTTGCGGAGTAGCTTTCTTTTGATTATCAGTCAATTCAATTTGCTATCCTAAATTGGCTGAAATTGAAAGAAAAATAAAAAGAGCTGAATCTTCAATGGAAGTTCTTATTGGAAGAAGAATGTTAAGAATAATGAATCAACTTCAATAGAAGTTTTTTAAGCTTCTTCGGAAGCTTAAAAATATTTTTTATTAAAAACTTAATAATTTGTTGATGATAGGGTCAAAAATATTAATAGGAGTTTTGTCTGTGAGTGTCCTTGGTGGAGCTGCTGGTGTCGGTTATGGAATGAAAACTTGACCTTTTAATTCAGAAGGAAAACGAGAAAATCATGGAGATTCTCCTCAAGAAGTAAATTCTTCTTCATTTGAAAAAAATCCAAATTTATTGTCTGAATACATTATTAAAAATTTGGGAAAGTCGAAAGGATCAACATCTTGTTATCAGCAAATAATTATTAAAAGTGAAAAGCAAAATCAAGATCCAAATATAGAAGAAAAGAAAGTTGAATGTGAGAGTTTCTGAGAAAGAAGTGAGGAAGAAGAAAATAAAGATTATTTAAAAATAAGGGCAAAATCTGAAAAGATTGAAGAAATTTTGAGTGGATATTGAGAAATTTCAAAAGATAAAGCTGAAAATCATTGAACAGTAAAAGTTAACACAGAAAAATTAGGAAATATTTCTCTTGAATGTAAAAAAGAAAATATTTCGGAGAAAAATCTTATAGAAGTGCTCTGTGTAAGGAAGGAAGAGAATAATGCTCCATTAACTCAGAACATTATTTCTTAAACTAGTAGATTAAGAAAAAAGACCAAGTTGGTCTTTTTACTAAAAAACTTAGTTATATAATAAAAGCTTCTAAAACCACCACCTTTAAGTGGCAAAAATATAATTTACCCTTAATCAAATTTTTGAGAAAAAAGTGTGTAGTGCTATTGTGCAAAATTTTGAAAATCAAACATTAAGAAAAAAGTAGAAATGAAGTCTTTTACTGAATAAATGATTAGCAATAAAGTCTTATGAGGCATAGTTGCTTCTGGCGGAACTATCGGAGGATTAACTGGAGTCGGAATCGGAGTTAAAAATTTAGTTGCTTGAGAAAACTTAAAGAAGGAAGAAGCAGAAATATTGTGAGAATATGTTGAGTCCGGAGGTCAAGAGAAGAATTGTTATATAAGGTGAAAAAATAAAGAACAAAAAGAAAAGGTAACTAACGAAAGTTGTAGAGAATGAACTAAAGAATTTGAAGATAAAGATAGAACAATCGGCGAAAGAATATGATTGAAGGTCGAAAAAGAATCATTACAAAAATCTTTAGAAGAGGAAGGGTTAATAGAGGAAAAACAGGAAATACAAGATACATGAGAGACTAAAGAAATGGTTTGCAAAAAAGAGGAATTATATAGTTTTGAAAAATTCTTAATTAAGTGTGAGCCAAAAGTAATGAATCAAGTTGAAGTGAATCTTGAAAGCTAGTTAACAATTATTTTTCTGATAGTTCTAAAAACTTTTCAGTTTTTTTAATTTTTTGGAAAAATGTAGTAGAAGTTGAATTAAAAAATTACAGATTTAGAGAATATAATCAAAGGTTAAATATATAATCATCTGACAACAATAAAAACTTAAATGCCAGTACCAAAAAGACTTTTAATGACTATTGCTGGTACAGTGGGTACTGGAGCTATCGGAGGAGGTTCTTTAGCTGGAACTTTACTAAATAAAGATATAAAAAGTCAAGAATTAATTAGAGAAGGTCAGGACATACAAGATTCCATTAATAATGGCTCTGAACATAGTGATGATAAACGCCCGAAAATTCCTTTAGCCGAAGAAGGCGAAGTAGTTAAGAGAGAAAAACTTGATAATGAAAAAGATCTTCAAATTCCAGAAAAGCCTGAATCAATTGGAGAGGATAATCGAAATCAAGAAAAGGAAGAAATTGATATTCCAAATTCTCTAAAAGAGACTGAAGATTCAGGGGAAGAGGGGTGAAAAGAGTTTGATAGAACTAATTCAGGATCTTCAAATGTGAAATTAGTTTCTCAATATGTCGCAGTAGACAAGAAAGAAGTAGATAACAATAATAGAACAGATGGAAGAACAATTTATAAAGAATTAAGAATTTGTCAAGTAGCAACACAAGAACAATATGAAGATATAGAAGTTTCTAGAAAAGAATGTGAAGGTTGAGCTAAATCAGTTTCGGGAGAGGATGGAAGAATTTTGAGAGTTTTAAGAGCTTCTGAGCAGGACATCTCTAGAGAGGCTGAAAATTGAGGAATGGCTGATTATGGATTTAATTATTCCGGAAATAAAGAAGGATATAGATATGGATGATTTTCTTCACAATCTGGTTGATGTACAGCTAGAGAAGTTGATAATCAAATAGAAATAACTTGCAAAGTCTAAACAATTTCCTAATATTGAAATAATTTTTTAGTTTCAAGAAAGCTACTAAAAGTAGCTTTTAAAAAATTTTTTTAAAAAATAATACTAAATTCTGGTATTTTATAAATTTTTAAAATTTACGTAATTTGTCAAATTTTCTGGAAATAATTAAATAAATATGTTTAAGGCAATACATATAGCTCTAATTTCCGGAGGAGGATTAGCTCTCTCCGGAACTAGTTATGGAGTTTTTACTGCCTTGAAAAATAAAGATGCAGTTTCAATAGCTAAGTTTGTATACAAAAAAGATGGAATAAGAAATGAACTTTGTGAGGAGTGATTTGAATCTTGAGGTTATTATGACTGAAAGAAAGATATAACTTATCCAGACACTTGTTTTAGTTTGGGTACTGAAGAAACTTCAAGTGATAGTGAAGGAAAACCAATTTATTGGTTGGAAATTGACAATAAGAAAGTCGAAACTATATTAAAAAGTTACGGATTATTTGGTAATGAAAGGGGAGTAGAAAGCAATAATGAACAAATTTGAACAATTAATAAAGAAAATAAAGAATTAACTTGCAAGAAAATTGTTCCTTCAGGAAATGAAATTAATCAAAAAGAAAAAACAAAAATAGTTTGTAGGGAAAAAATAAATTCCAATCCCTCTAGATAAAAACTAGAAAATTCAGTTAAGTCCCTCTTCTTGAGGGACTTAACAAATTAATTGATTGAAAGTTTCTGAAAAGTTAAATCAGTTTTTCGGATTTTTCTTAAAAAAGTGCTGCTTATTAAAATCAAAGAGACCTAATGTCTAAATTTGGGTTTAAAGATAGTTATTTGAGAATAGTTTAGGAGGTAAACCGGACAATTTGATGAGAGTTTGATTCTGGCTCAGGATTAATGCTGGTGGTATGCATAACACATGCAAGTCGAACGAAAAAGGCCCTCGGGTCTTTTTAGTGGCAAACGGGCGAGTAACGCATACTTAACTTACTTATCTGAGGAAAATAGCAGCTCGAAAGAGCTATTAATAATCCATAGGTTTAGGCTAGAGGAACTAGCTTAAATTAAAGGAGGCTGCCGCAAGGTGGCCTTGCGGGTAAATAGGAGTATGTCCTATTAGATAGTTGGAGAGGTAAAGGCTCACCAAGTCGATGATGGGTAGCTGGACTGAGAGGTTGAACAGCCGCAATGGGATTGAGATATGGCCCATATTCCTACGGGAAGCAGCAGTGAGGAATTTTTCACAATGGACGAAAGTCTGATGGAGCAATACCACGTGAACGATGAAGGTCTTCTGATTGTAAAGTTCTTTTATTTAGGAAAAAAAGCGCGACAGGAAATGGTCGCGCCCTGATTGTACTAATTGAATAAGTGACAGCTAACTATGTGCCAGCAGCTGCGGTAAAACATAGGTCACGAGCATTATCCGGATTTATTGGGCGTAAAGGAAGCGTAGGCTGAAGTGTGTATCCATTGTTAAAAGTACTTGCTTAACAAGTGTTCGCGGTGGAGATTACACTTCTAGAATTAGTTAGAGGGCACTGGAATTCAATGTGTAGTGGTGGAATACGTAGATATATTGAGGAACACCAGAGGCTAAGGCGAGTGCCTGGGACATAATTGACGCTGAGGCTTGAAAGCGTGGGTAGCAAATGGGATTAGATACCCCAGTAGTCCACGCCGTAAACGATGGGTATTAGTCATTTGAATTTAAGTTGAGTGATGTAGCTAACGCGTTAAATACCCCGCCTGGGTAGTATATATGCAAATATGAAACTCAAAGAAATTGACGGGGACCTGAACAAGTGGTGGAGCATGTTGCTTAATTCGATCATACACGCAAAACCTTACCAAGGCTTGCAATCTTCTGCAAAGCTATAGAAATATAGTGGAGGCTATCAGAATGACAGGTGGTGCATGGCTGTCGTCAGCTCGTGTCTTGAGATGTTTGGTTAAGTCCCGTAACGAGCGCAACCCTTCATATTAGTTGTTTAGTTCTAATATGACTGAATCGTAAGATCTAGGAAGGATGGGGCCAAGTCAAGTCATCATGCCCCTTATGCCTTGGGCTGCAAACGTGCTACAATGGTAGATACAATGTGTTACAATCTAGCGATAGTGAGTTAATCACCTAAAGTCTATCTCAGTCCGGATAAAAGGCTGCAATTCGCCTATTTGAAGATGGAATCACTAGTAATCCTGTGTCAGCTATATCAGGGTGAATACGTTCCCAGGTCTTGTACACACCGCCCGTCAAACTACGAAAGAAAGTACTAATTAAAACCGTATTTAATTACGTCTAGATTGGTAATTTTGATTGGAGTTAAGTCGTAACAAGGTACCCGTACGAGAACGTGCGGGTGGATAACTTTTTATTTTTTTATGGAAGAGGTTTTACAGGCTGGTTTACCTTTTATTCTCAAAACTATCTAATTTATTTTTCTTTTCTTTTTTCAACAATGTCTAAAATTATTTAAGAAATGGCTTTAGGAATTAAAGGATTATCTATTCTTGTTGCTGCTTTTTCAGCAGTTGCTGGAGGAATTTCTACTCCAATCATTTTCACTGCGGGGGGGGCATTCACCAACTACTAGGCAAAGGATATAAAGAAAGTTCCCTAAAGGACTTTGTTGTCCCTAAGGGACAATTTTGTTTCAAAAATACTCCTCAAGAAAGTCAAGAAATAATTCAAGAACAAGAAAATTGTTCTAAAGGTAATGAAGAAGCAATAACTTCAGAAAAACTTAAAGGACAATTTTCTATTACTTTCGACAGAAACTCAATTAGAAAAAATCAAGAAGATTCTTCTGAACAAACTCCTTTATTGAATGAATCTGAAAATCTAGCCTCAGGAATTTGAGGAATTAAATTAGGAAATTCAGAAGAAACTCAAATTACCACTTCAACGACAAATTCAGGAGATTCACTACCAAAAGGAATAGCTTGTTATGTTTCTGATTCATCAGAAGGTCAAAAAACAGTTAGATTTGATTGCTTTGAAGGAACTTACGGAGACCAAGACTCAGAATAAAACAAAAACTTAAAAATTAATTACTGGGAATTCCCAGTAATTAATTTTTAAATAGAAATAATGTTTCTTAAAAAAGTAGTACTAATTGGAGCTTCCGGAATAGCTATTGCTGGCGGAAGTGCTAGCTCCTTAAATTATTTATTAAATAAAAATTCTTCTTGAACTCCAAGAGGTAAAGAGGTAGTTGCAGAACAAGTGATTGGAAAAGAATGTAAAAGATGAATTGAAGAAGAAGGATGAGTTGATCTTAAAAATATAGGAAATGAAAATAATGAATGCAGTAAGTTAATTAAGGAATTCGAGGACTCTATAAAGAAAAATTTTGATAATAGATCAACAAGTTGAATGTGAGTGAGAAAAAATAAATTGAATTCGGTAAAAATAACTGCTGAACTTTCAAAGTTGAATGATGATTTATTGAAAAGTGGATATTTTGAGGGGCCTAAACCTCTAAAGTGTTTTGCAAAAGAATTTAAGGGAGAACAAGAAAGTGTTGCTATAGCTTGTGGAGCTAATTTAGAAAAACCTAATAATAATTTCTCCAGCTAAAAATAGTTTTCTCCCCTTTTCCTCCAGAAGAAATCTTCTAAAAACTATAATTTAATTTTTAACTAGAACTTTAGATAAATAATGATTAAGCAATTACTTTTAGGAACTTTAGGAGGAATTTCTACTGCTGTAGCTGGAACATCGGCTTGATTTGCAGTTAATGAGAGTTCATCTAAAGCGACGAAGACAGAAAAAATTGATTGAAAGAAGAGAGATACTGACACAATTGGAGAAAAAATCTCCAAATCCAAAGATAATTCTGGAAAAAACACTTGTTATCGATGAAATAAAAAAGAAGAAGGAAAGTCTTCTGATTACTCTAATTCTCAAGAATTATCAGAGGAAGAATGTCAATCTTTGGTTAAAGAAGCAAGTTCAACTTGAAATTCTGGAGAACAACCTTCAATTTGGTTTTGAACTAAGAAAAATAAATTTGAAGAAGTAGCTAAAAATGTTTTTGGCTCAGCATTTAAAGATTCTTCTCAAAAAGAAAAAATTGGAGATAGCTGACAAGTTGACGAAAAAACATGTACTAATAAAAATTTCGAAAATGAACAAGAAAGTCTATTGGTTACTTGCGTAGAATCTACAAAAAACAACAAATAAAAAAGTAAGGTTTTAAAGAAATTTTCCGAGATTTCTCTCGGAAATTTCAAAGATTTAAAAGCTCTCAAAAAACAATAAAATTATTAGAGATTTTTAGAAATTTTTTTTTTAACTTAAGACCCTTAAAAATAAAAAACTAGTTACTTTAAAAAAGCAAAAAGCTAGTTTTTTAGCTTTTTCTTTTTAACTTCCCAAAAACTTGTTAATCGGAGGTAAAAAAGTTTTATATCTTTTGGCTTTGTTGATTCCTGCGGGAGCAACTATTCCCTTTATGACTGGAAATTTAGATTTAAATAATTTATCTTTTGGAAATTCATTATCAGGGAATAAAAATTCCCTTATAAGTAGCTTAAATTACGGAAATACTTTAAGTAATTTACATATAAATAATTCTTTAATAGATGGAACTGAAGTCAGTTCCATAAAAATTCCTAATCAAACTAGTCATAATTCAAGTTCTCTAGAAATAAATGTTCAAGAAGATTCTTTAGGAATTTCAATAAATTCCCAAGAATCTTTATTAAATAATGTTTTCTCCTCTAATGATTTTTCAGGATTAGGAGAAATCTCCGGAAAAGATTACATAGAAAATATTCAAAAAGAAATTAGCAAAAAAGGTCAAACTGAAGAAATTCAAGTAGAAATCGTTCATCAAAAAGAAAAAACTGATAAAGATTTAGAGTCTTATAAGACTAATTTCCAAACAAGTTTAGAAAAAGTTAAGAGATCAGCTAGAAAAATGCACGCAGTCTGAAGTTCAAATAAATCTAAATCACAAAGCAGAAATGTTCCTAAGACTTCTCTTTCTTCTGTTATTGAGAATTTCAATAAAGAAGAAAGAAAGTCAGTTCAAGAATTCTATAAGTCTTATTGTGATTCAATTTCAAAGAAAGAAGATTTAACAGGAAAACTACAAGTAGTTGAAGGTCAAGGAACTAGAAGTTATTTAGAAGAATCTTCTAGTTGTAAAAAGATTCTTGAAGCTTTAACTGGCATGGGATGACCAGAAGATGATATGACCTTCTCAAATCTTTTGTTAGGACCAAAAGTTGAAACAATATTTAAGAGTATGTCAGATCAATTAAAGATGAAAGAAGAATTATTAAAAGAAGGTTCAATCAATAGAGTTTGCGCTTTATTTATTCCTTCAGCTAAAAAATGTTTAACTGATGAAGAAGTTTTGGTGAGAGATAAGAAAAATCTTTTAAAAGCGTTGGTTTTAAAAGTGATGATTAAGTTATTACAAGATATGGATAGAATGCAAAAAACAAATTCTGGGACTCCCAAAAATTAAGCAATTAGGTCAAATTCTCCCGAATTATCGGGAGTTTTGTCAAATAATAATAGATAATCTACTTTCTTTTAGTTAAAAAGATTTTTTAAATCTTTCTCTTCTTAAGGCTTGAGCCTTCTCAGTCGTAAGGAAGTTTATGCTTTAGTGTTAATTGCTGGGGGGGGATATCAGCCCCCTTTTTAATTAATGATTGGAAATCACCCAATTACTCATTAAATTTTTTTGGAAAAAGAAAAGAATTTCCTCCTCCTAAACAATTAAAAATTGATGGAGATAGAAAAGATTTAAATTTAGAGACTTCTAGACTAAATCTAACTCAAGCAGATTTTCAACATCAAACAAATTTAGAGATAGAACTAGAGAATAAAGAATTAGATTTTTCACTAGATAACTTTCAAGGAAATCCTTTTTCTTCTTTTGAAGTTATAGAACAAAAGGAAGAAAAAAATATTCAAAATATTTCGCAAGAAATTAAAAAAGAAGTAAAAACTATAGAAATTGGCGAGCAAACAGTAGAAAAGAAAGAGAAAATTTCTGAAGAAGTTAAAGAATATAACGATAATTACAAAAGCACTCTTTATAAAGTAGGAAATTCAATAAAGAGGATGATTGCAGCCAAACGGTTAAAAGAACAGAATCCCACTTGAAATATTTCTTATGGAAGAAATATTGATCTATTGACTTGACAGGAAAGAAAATCAGTTCAAGAATTCTATAAAGGTTTTTGTGATTCATTAGAAGGCAAGGAGAAACTTTCAAAACAATTAGAAGAAGTTAGTGAGGGCAGTTCTCCTTTTCTTAAAAACTCTTCGCAGTGCAAAGAGGTTTTAAGTACTTTAAATGAAATAGGATGACCAGAACAGAACTTAAAAGTATCTGATTTTCTGTTAGGAGAAAAAGTTCAAAAGTTAATGAAAGTTAGGTATGATTACTTAACTCAAAGAGAGATTCAAATAAAAAACAGACCAACTAAAAGAGCTTGCTTTGTATTTATTTCTTCGAGAAATTCTTGTCTTTCTGAAGAATCAGATTTGGAGAGAGAAAAAGAGAATTTCTTGAAAATATTGGTTTTGAAAGTGACTATTAGGTTACTTCAAGATATGGATCAAATGAAAATGTTGGGCTTGAATAAAAACTAAAAAGAAAATGAATAATTAATTAGGTATTTTTAGAGCTTTAGTGGTAAAATTATTTATTTCCATGTAATATAAAACATTTGGATGTGAAAAAGTTATAATTTTTTCACATTTATTTTTTTGAATCCTTAAATTTTTTAGAGTCGAGAGAAGTTCTGAACTTTTAGGTTTTGGGAAGTTCACCTTAAAACTCAACTAAAATAATCTAGGTAGTTAAAAATGCTTATAGGGAGTCTAAAAGTCTCTCTCTCAGCTTTAGGGATTATCGCTTCTGTTGGTTCAGCAGGTTACGGAATAAAGACATTAGTTAAATATGGACAAGGTTTAGAGTTAGAAGGACAACAAGTTGAACAAACTGAAGGAAGTTCAGCAGATAGTTCTCAAGCTTTGGGAGATGAAGGGACATCAGGAACAGTAGTTGCAGAATATTTAAATAATCAATCAGGCAAAAAAGTATGTAAGAAATATATTCAAAAAGGTAGTGAAACTTCAACAGAAGAAGTTGAAGTTTGTGGCCAATGGGTTATGGAAAAGGGAGAAAATATAGACGGAGAATGAGTCAAAGTTATTAAAGATAAGGTAGATTCTGCTCTAGAAAAATTTGAAATGATGTTTGGCGAAGGAAGTGAATTTACGGCAGATTCGTGAACAGTAGAAAAAGGAGGAAAGAAATATGTTTGCGGAGTTGAATTAGTTAATGGAGAAAGTGACAAATTAGAAGTATCATGTACACCTAAAAACGATCAAGTTTCAAATTCAACAGCTTCTTCTTAAGTAAATTAGGAAAAAGAAGAAAGAGGGGCTAACCCTCTTTCCCCTTTTTTATTTTTCTTTCTTTTGTTCCTCTAAATCAAGACCTACAAAAATTTCATTTTGCATATTATCTAGTTTCCTTCTAACCTCTTCAATTAGTTTTTCATTGGAATTTTTTAAATTTTGTAAAGCTTGTTGTAATTGTTGAACTTTTGATTCATAAAAACTCTTAAATTTATTTTTTGCCTGTTCAGCTTGACTTTTTACTTTTTCATAAATTTCTTTAATTTTTTCATTTAATTTTTGTTGAATTTCTTTTTGCTTCTCTTCTAGTTGCTTATTATTCTCTTTTATAGTTTCAGAAGTTTTCTTATGTTGAACTTGTAATTCTTGCGCACTTTGTTCAGATTCTTTTCTTTTTTGGTTAATTTTTTCATTCTCCTTCTTTAACTTCTTTATATTGTCGTCACTAGATTTTTCTTCTCCCCTTACTCTTTGTTCTTCGCGTTTTATTCTTTTTAAATTATTAGAGGAAGTTTCCTCTAAATTGTTATTTAGTTCTTTTAGAGCTAAATTATGACTTGAAGCTTCGCCCCCCCCGAGGAAATAAAAACGAGAGAATTTACTCCACCAGTTAAAGAGACTATAGTTCCAAGCAAATATTTAGAAAAAATCAAGTAGAAAGTTAAAAGTTTTTAAGAAATTTTAAATTAAAAAACCATCTAAAATTTCTTATTTATTTTGTAGAGAAATTAACACTTTCTCTTCCTGGGGGGGGGCACTTTCTTCTTGGTCAAAAAGAATAAATTTTGACAAAGAAGCTTATTTATTCTTTTGTAGGAGTAAGTGGAATATTTGGAGCTTCCTTAAAGTTTCATGTTCTAGGAGATCATTCAGGAAATATAAGAAATAATAGTTCTTCAAAAAAGAGTAATTACTTTCAACAAGTTTCTAAAGATTTAGAGAAAACAGAACTAAAGAAAACTAATTATTCGGGAGAAAGAAGAAGTTTAGGAGGATCTCACTTCGGTAGTTGAAAATACCAAAGTGAAGGATCAACAGAAGATATTTATTTAGTGACTAAGGATAACGTAGTTAAAAAGATAAAGGCTTCTAACTACGGCCAAAAAGCAAGAGTACTAAAAGATGGAATACTAATTGATAGAAATAATCTCTGATTCGGCAAAAGAGATATTTCTAATAAATTTGAAAGAGATGAAAAAGAAATAAAGGGCAAGCAAGAAGTAATTCAGAAATATAAAAATAGTGTTCAGTCATCTTTTAATGAAGAAGAAATGAAATTATTGGGAAAATGATGAGAAGAACTTAGGGAAGATCAACAATGTGAAATATTAGAAATCTTTGTTGAATGTGACACTATTAGAAGATCTTTAGGTAAAGGAGGGAGAATTACTTGAATTGATGATGGCTTGAAAATCAAGCCAGAACAATTAATTTATTTAGGAAGAACTAAAAGAAGATTTCCTTTATTAAAGGAAATCATAGGGAATGGTAAATTGATCCACTTACCTCAAAAAGGAGAAATAGGAATCTTAGCTGGAGAAGCTATAGATAACTGAATAGAAGAATACTTGGAAAATAAACATGTTGAATCCGAAAATAAAGGTGGAGTCAATTTAATTTCTCTAGGAGAAAAATTAATGAGAGGGGAGGAAGCTTATAAAAAATGTAACTCTCTCGAAGAAAAAGATGATCTTTATTTAGAATGCTCAGATCCAATTAAGGAAGTGAGCATTAAAGAATCTTCAATTGAAGGGGAAAGTGTCATTTTACCTAGAATTCAGGGAGTAATAAAAGCTGGAGTAACTTCTGGCAGCAGAGATATTAAGGTTTCCAGTAAAAATCAGAAATCAAATTCTTGAAGATTGGCAGAAAAAGAAGAATTTAAGGATAATCAAAAATCAAAACAAATTTTTGATTCCCTAAAGAAAAATGGTAGAGATGGAGGAATAATAGATGTTGAGTGTAAGCAATTTGAATTGAGTATTTGAAATTTCTTTTCCTCTACCTCTTTAGGGAAGCAACAAGGATGTGAGGCTGCCTGAAAAGTAATTTTTAAAGAGGAAGAAATAGATCAGAAGAGACTTTGTCTTTTCAAGATTCCTGAAGCTAAACATTATGTAAGGGAATACAAAATATCTTTCTTAAGTCTTTCTAGTTGATATAAGAATGATCAATTCTGAACAAAATGTTCAGAATATGGTCTTTAATTTCATATTCTGCGGAAAACTATAATTAATCCAAAATTAAAGTAGTATGCTAGGGATTTCTAAGTTTTTAATTCCTGTAGTTGTGGGAATTTCTACTGTAGCTGCTGGGGGGGGATATTTCCTAGGTAATTACATAATTAACGGGAGAAATCCCGTTAGAGTTAAAGAAACAGTTAAGGTGGGCAAGAATCAGGGACAAGATAATTTAAGTCAGTATTTTCCTAAAGGAAATTTTGAAGAAACTTGCCAAAGTGTAACAGTTGGGGAAGATAATTTCTTGTTTGAATGTACTAATACAAACGGTAGAAATGGAGGAACAGATTCACAACATAAAAATAATCCAGTAGAAGTAATTTATTCTTATTAGTGAAAAATAATTTTTAACAACAAATAGGTTTTTCTATTTTTTCAAAGGTAGCTTTGGCTACCTTTTCTTTCGGGAGCTTAGTTGGCGGAGGTTATTTTGTTAAAGAGTTTTTAAGTTGACATAGTTCTTTTGAGTCTGAAAATCCAGAAGATTTACTTTTAGAACAAGTTTCTTTTGAGAAAGAAAATGATAGTTCCAACTTAAAGAAAACATGCTTTAGAGTAATTAAAGAAGAAGAAAATGTCGATTGACAATGCAGAAATTGATCTAAAAAATATACAAATTCAGAAAATAAAGAGAAAGAAATTTTATTCGGAATTAAAGAGAGAGTAGAGTCAAGATTAACTATCGAAAAGTTTGGGACGACCACAGACAATTTAAATCAACAAAATCATCAATGAAAAACTAATAAAGGTTGAAATTGTCAAAGAGAAGAAAAAGGACAAAACAAAATTCAAGTAACTTGCACAAAAGACTAATTACTATTTTTTAAAAAAGTCAAATTAATACCTTCTCTAGTAGAAGGGACTCTCTGATAGTTAAATAAAAATTAGGATTAAATAGTAAATAAAAAAGTACTATGAAATCAAGACTTCTAATAGTCCTGATTTCAGGACTATTTGTTACGGGAAGTGGTTATGGAATTATGAGAGGAGAGAGAAATAATGATACTCAAGAATCTAAAGATAAAAATAAACCAAATAATGTAAGTGGAAGTCAAAATCAAGGTCAAGAACCTGAAGAGGAAGAAGATTCTGATTTAGAAAAAAGTGAGGAAGATGAAGAGGAGGATTAATAAGAAAATAATATGATAGGTTTTTCTAAATTTTTAATGCTGGTGGCTCCAATTGTTTCTGTCATAGGGGCTGGTTATGGGGCGGATTTTTTATTTAAGTCATTAAAGGGTAACCCAAAAAGTGAAGTAATAGTTATTCATGATATTCAAGGAAAATATTCCAATGATTTGGGAGACATGATAGGTTTTTAAAGTTTTGAAATTTTTTTTAATTAGTTAAGTTTTTAGGTTGGCCGAGAGGCCAACTTTAAAAAATTTAAAAATTTGTTATTTTTGGATTTGTTCTTGACTTTCTGACGAATCTCCTAAATTTTCAAAAATCTTATTAGGAAGATCGTTAATATCCTTCTCTAATCTTTCTATTAATTCTTTATTGGATTCTTGAAGTTTTTGTAGAGCTGTTTTTAATTTTTGAACATTGGAATCATAGATTTTTTTAAATTGTTGTCCAATTTTACGAGCTTTCTCTTTTACATCCCCATTAATTTTTTGAATACTTTGTTTTAGTTTTTCTTCCAATTCTTTCTTTTTTGTCTGAAGTTCCTCATTTTGTTGCTTTAACTTTTCGCCAACTTCTTCATTCTTTTCTTTTAGATTCTTTTCACTTTCTAAAGATTGTTGTCTTTTTTCTTTAGTTTCCTCATTTTTCTTTTTTAAAACTTCAAAATCTGTTTCACTTTTTTGCTTTTCGGTCTTAAGTCTTTCTTCCTGCTCTTTGATTTGGTTTGACTTTTCGGCAAACCCAAACTCTAAATTAACTTGAACTGATTTTTCTTTTAAGTATTGTGTGCCCCCCCCCAGGAAAATAACTGAATTAACCCCACCAGTAAGAGCTACAACTGTAGTTAATAGATATTTAGAAAAGATCAAATTTATAAAAAATTAAGAATATTTCTTATCTATAGAAAATCTTAAAATCACAACATTTAATATTCCACTCACACCCTCTTTAATGGGGGGGGAAAAATCGTTAATTTTTAAAGTTTTTCTTTTTCTTCTAAACCTTCAAAAATCTTATTTGGAAGATTTTTGATATCTTCTTCGAGTTTTGTTATTAATTGTCTGTTAGATTCTTGTAGCTTCTCAAGAGCATCCTTTAATTTTTTCACATTTTCTTCATAAATTTTTTTAAATGCTTCTCCAATTTTTGTAGCTTTTTCTTTTACTTGCTGATTAATTTGTTGAATTTTTTCATTTAAGTTTTTCTCTAGTTGTTCTTTTTTACTTTTTAATTCTTCACTCTTTTCTTTTGTTTTCTTATGTAAATCTTGGCTAGCCTTTTCTAATTTATTTTTTCTTCTTCCGATAATTTTCTTTTCTTTTTGGTTTCCTCGTTACTTTCTTCTAGTTTTCTGAAATTTGTCTCGCTAGTTTCTTTCTCCTCTTTAACTCTGCTTTCTTCTTTTTGTATTAGTTTGTTTTGTTTTTCGAAAGAACTATTGAAATCTTTAAAAGTATTTTCTACTTTAGTTTTTTGATTGCCTCCCCCCCCAGGAAGATAATGGAATTAACTCCTCCAGTCAGCGCAACAACTGAACCCAATAAGTATTTAGAAAAAATCAATTTTTAAAGAAAATTAAAGTATTTTTTTCATAAAAAATGTTAAAAAATATTCTTCCTTTCCCGAACGGGATAGAAATATTTTTTATTTAGAAGAACTACTACTACTTGCTTGGTTGGAGCTTTCAGCCCCTTTTTCCAAATCCTTAAAGATTTGATTTGGCATATCTTCTATATCCTTTTCCAATTTCTTTATTAATTCTTGGTTGGATTGAGTTAATTTAGTTAAAGCTTGTTGCAATTTCTCTACATTAGATTGATAAGTTTTCTTAAATGCCTCTCCAATAGTCTTAGCTTTCTCTTGTACTTTTTGACTAATTTCTTTTATTTTGGAATTAAGTTGTTCTTGTAATTCTTGTCTTTTCTTTTCTAACTGTGTTTGTTTAGTCTTAGAACTTTCACTTAATTCTTGACTAGCTTTTTCTAGTTTTGTTTTTTCTTGCTCAGAAACTTCTCTTTTTCGCTTGGTTTCTTCGTTTTTTGCTTTTAATTGTTCAAAATTTTTGTCACTTTCAGCTCTCTCTTTTTGTATTCTTTTAGCCTCTTGTTCAATTAATTTATTTTTTGACTCATTTGAAGAGTCAAAATCTTTGAAAACTACTTCTAAATTAGAGTGACCAATGCCCCCCCCCGCGACTCAAGAAGATTAGAGAGTTAGCTCCTCCAGTTAGAGCAACAATTGATGTCAATAAATATTTAGAAAATATCAAAATTGGAAGAATCTAACTCCTAAATATTATTTATATTTATATAAAAGATCTTAAGACTATTTATAAGGTTTTTTGAGATATAATGTCATCTCAAAAAATTAATAAAAGGAAAAAATGTTAGGTTGAACTAAACTTCTTTTATTAATTACTCCTGTAGTTGCTGTGGTAGGGACAGGCTACGGAACAGAAGTAGTTTGAAAGAAATATCAAAAAGAAAAGGCTAAAAGAGAAAGGCTTGAATATTTAAAGAAATTTAATTTTGATGGTAAATACGATATGATCACTTTTTAAATTTTTTCTATTTAAAAAGTCATATAATAGTTAAAAAATGATAGTAAAATGTTGGCAGCAAAGATTGCTTTAGGTCTTTTGGCTGGCGGAGTTGCTATGGCCGGAGGAGCTTATAGTATGGGAGTTGTGCCATTTTTGAAATCTCAACCTAAACAACCTAAAGTGGAGAGAAAAGTAGAAGTTTCTGATTTAGGTTGAGATTTCATAATTGATTGAAAAACACAAAATGGAAGTTCCGAAAATAACTTAGATACCAGTTACATGGGAAGTCTTTGGGCAATTTGATAAATACTAAATTTTTTCTAATTAAGTAGTTTTACTTCCGGCAGTTAGCCGGTTTTAAATTAAGTATCTTTATGTCCTCTGGGGGGGGGCATTACCGAAAAACAAAAACTTAAGCTCCGGCTTAAGTTGTTTCTAGTTTTTAGAAGTTCAATTTATGCCATTTTCTCATTTTCAAAATATTATTTAGAAAAAGAATGTTGAATTAGGTTTTTTAGTTGAATTTCTGTAATTTAGTTATTTAAAAACTTTTTAGAATATGGAATTTAACACTTATACAACTTTCTTTTATCTCGGGGGGGGGGCTTTCAAGGTCTACCAGCTAAAAAAAGATCAAGAAACTTCTCGTTTCTTTACTCGGCTCCTCTAGTGTCTTCGGGATATCATTGTCTTCTCACACATCTGGTTGATCTAATGGAGATGATAATTCCGAGACTGCAAATAAAGAAGATAAAAAATTCTTATCTTCTAGAGAAATAAAGAAAGAAGAAATTAATAGAGTGCCTAAAGAAGATCTTGTGAGCAATATCACTAAAGATCATTTCTTTGAGTGAAGTTATCTTAGTGAAGGCGCTATAGAAGATATTTATTTAGTGACTGCAGAAGATTCTGTTATCAAAATTCCTGCAGGCACTTATGGTCAGAAAAAAAGAAGAATGTCTGATGGTCACTTAATAGATAGACATAACAATTGATATGGTCCGAGAAAATTATCTCACGAAATTGAAGAGCCCAACAAACAAGTACTAAGTAATATGGAAAAAGTCAGAAGACTTTTTGAGATTTTTAAAACTTCTGAATATAAAGAATTGAAATCCTTAGGAGATTGATGGAATAAGCAGTCAGAAGAGCAACAATGTGAAATTTTGGAAATTTTTGCAGAATGCGAAGATATTAGAAGAGCTTTAGCTGGAGGTAAATCTGGAAAGTCAGTAGATATTAAAAAAGGTTTAAAAATTTCTCCAGAAAAACTCACAGAGCTTTCTAGAAGAGAATTTAAACCCCCAAAATTAAGTGATATTTTGGGATCTAGTAAGTTTGTACATCTTTCTGAATTAGGAAATGTTGGATGAATGGCCGGAGGAGTAATTGATGAGTGAATGGTTGATTATATAAGTGGAGATTTCGAAAATAAAGAAAAAGAAGGGGGCGTAAATTTTTTCTCTCTTTTAGAAAAAATTTTTAAAGGTGAGCAATCTTTTAAAGAATGCATGAATAATGAAACATCTAAGTTTTATGCAGAATGTAGTAAGCAAGTTAATTCAAAAGTTTCAGGATATAGAAAGTTAGGTAAAAAAGAATCTTTAGTGACTCCTAAAGTTTCTGGAGTTGTCAAGGGAGGTACCATAGAAGGTAGTAGCGAGATAAGAGTTTCAGTAGGGACTGAAAAAAATAAAAACAGTGAAATAAAAAGATGAAGAGATGAGGAAAAACAAGAAAATAATGAACAAGCTAAAAAATATATTTCATCTTTCAAGAGTTCCGGGAGAGAAGGAGGAATCATAGACGTTAAGTGCAAGAGATTCGAGCAAAGTTGATTGTGATTTCTTCAAATGGGAAAACAAGCTGGTTGCGAAGCTGCCTGAAGTCTAATTTTTAGGGGAGATGTAGATGAAAAAAGACTCTGTCTTTTCGAAATCCCTAATGGCAAGAGTTATGTAAGAGAATATCACTTAAGCTTTATGAAATTCTCCTATTGATGAAATAACAATAAATTTTGATCAAGATGTTCTAGCTATGGTCTTTAGTAATATGTGTTATTTCTTTGCATTACTTTTCCGCGGGGGGGGCTTTCAAGGTCTACCAGCTAAAACAAGATCAAGAAACTCTTCGTTTCTTTACTCGGAACCTCTAGTGTTTTTGGAATTTCTATTAGTTCTCATACAAATGGTTGAGACGAAAAAGATCGAGAAATAAAGCAAATAAATCAGGAAAATAGTAAGTTTATTTCCTATGGAGAATTAGGGAAAGAAAATTCTAGAAAAGTGCCTAAGCAAAGACAATCAAATAGCATAAGTAAAAATCATTTTTCTCAGTGGAGATTTCTTAGTGAAGGGGCAACTGAAGATATTTACTTAGTAACTTCAGAAAATTCTTTAATAAAAATCCCTGCAGGAAATCACGGACAAAAGAAAAGAAGGATGTCTGATGGTCTTTTAATAGATAGACATAATACTTGATTTGGTCCAAGAAAATTAGTTCACCAGAAAGAAAAACATAATGAAGAAACATTGAGTAATTTGGAAAAAGTCAAAAAATTATTTAGTATTTTTAAATCTTCTGAAGAAGAAGAATTCAAGTCTTTGGGAGATTGATGAAATAAGCAACCAGATAAGCATCAGTGTGAATTATTAGAAGTTTTTGCAAACTGCGAGGACATTAAAACCGCTTTAAATGGGGGAAGATCTGGAGAAAAAATCTTAATTAAAGATGGTTTAAAAATTTCTCCCGAAAAGTTAATCAAACTTTCCAGAAGAAAATTTAAGCCTCCTAAATTAAGTGATTTACTAGGTTCTAGAAGTTTTATACATTTCCCAAAATTAGGAGAGGTTGGGTGATTAGCGGGCGGAGTGGTTGATGAATGGATGGAAGACTATACAAGTGATAAATATATACAAAAAGAACAAGAGGGTGGAGTGAATTTATTCTCCCTCCTAGAAAAAACAATTAAAGGAGAACATTCTTTTAAGGAATGTTCGGGAGAAGAAAAAACTCAGTTTTATAACGAATGCAAGAATGTTGTTCATTCATGAGTTAGAAAAAATGAGAAATTAAGAGTAAGTGAAATTACGATAACTCCTAAAGTTGTTGGAGTTGTGAAAGGAGGAACTATAGAAGGAGAAAAAGAAATTAGAGTTTCTGTAGGCTCTAATGAGAATAAAGCTAATTTAGTTAAGCGGTGAGTTCAAGAAGGAAAGCAAGAAAGTGAAACAGGCAAAAGAATATATAGAAGCCTTCAAAAATAAAGGAAGAAAAGATGGAATTATTGATGTGAAATGTAAGAGTTTTGATTACAAACTTCTTTCATTCCTTTATATGGGAGATAAAAGGGGATGTGAATTTGCTTGACAACAAATTTTTTCAGGAGATGTGGATGATAAAAGACTTTGTCTATTTGAAATTCCGGATGCAAAAAGTTATGTAAGAGAATATAAGTTAGCTTTTGCTCAACTTTCTTATTGATGAGATAACAATAAGTTTTGAACTAAATGCTCTAACTATGCTCTTTAACATAAAACATTTATTATTAATTCTTTCTCGCGGGGGGGGGCATTCACACCACCTCTACTAAGAAAAAATTAAGAAACTTCTTGTTTCTTTACTTGGCTCCTCTAGTGTCTTTGGAATTTCTATTAGTTCTCATACATCTGGATGATCTGATGCTGAAAAAGCTTCAAAGACGCTGGATAAAGAAAATAAAAAATTTGCAGTTTCAGGAGATTTAGAACAAATAAACTCTCGGAAAGTGAATAAAGAAAATACTTCAAGCAATATTTATAAAGATCATTTTTTTGAGTGAAAGTATTTGAGTGAAGGTGCAACCGAAGACATTTTTCTTGTGAGTACAGAAGATTCTTTAATTAGAATACCTGCAGGAAATCACGGACAAAAGAAAAGAAGGATGTCTGATGGTCTTTTAATAGATAGACATAATACTTGATTTGGGCCTAGAAAATTGGCACACGAAAAAGAAGAAATCAATAAACAAGTATTAAGTAACTTTGAAAAAGTTAAAAGATTATTTACTCTATTCAAAGCTTCAGATGGAAATGAATTTTTGTCTCTCGGAAAATGATGAAATGAACAGTCAGAAGAAAAACAATGCGAAATGTTAGAAATCTTCGCGGAATGCGAAGACATTAAAAATGCTTTGGCCGGAGGAAAAGTTGGTAAGTCAGTCGATATTAAAAAGGGACTGCAAATTTCTCCTGAAAAATTAGTTGAGCTTTCCAAAAAAGAGTTCAAAGCTCCAAAATTAAGTGATATTTTGGGAAGAAAAAAATTTATAAATTTGCCGGAACTGGGAGAGGTTGGTAAGCTTGCCGGAGGAGAAGTAGATAAATGAACTAAAGAGTATATTGATGATTCGTATTTGGAGGAAGAAGAGAAGGGAGGAGTCAATTTATTCTCTCTTTTAGAAAAACTAACTAAGGGAGAACATTCTTTCAAAAAATGTTCCAAAGATGAACCTACAAAGTTTTATGAAGAGTGCAAAAAAGAAGTAATAACCTGACTGAAAAATAACGAAACATTAAAAGGTAAGGCAAAATTAGAAACTCCTAAAGTTGTGGGAGTAGTTAAGGGAGGAACTATAGAAAATAACAAAGAATTCAGAGTTTCTGTCGGTACAGTAAAGAACAAAACTAGTGATGTTAAAAAATGAGTTTGAGAAGGTCAGCAAGATAGTACTGAACAGGCTCTGGAATATAACAAAGCTTTCAATGATTTTGGTAGAAAGGATGGAATCATAGATGTTAAATGCAAAAGATTTGATAAAGATGGTTGATTTTGATCTATTGTGTATACAGGGGATAAAGAAGGTTGCGAATATGCCTGAAAACAAATTTTTAGGGGAGATGTGGACGATAAAAGACTTTGTCTTTTTGAAATCCCTGAAGGAAAAAGTTATGTAAGGGAATATCAATTAACTTTCATGAAAATTGCTTATTGGTAAAATAACAATAAGTTTTGAACAAGATGTTCTACTTATGGTTTATAGTGAGAATATTTCTTTTAGTTAATTAACCCTTTGTTTGCGGGGGGGGGGCATTCCGAAGACAACTATGTTCTCCTGTAGTGTCAATTGACTAAAAAACTGATTTCCTCCCTACTTGGATTAGGCGGAATTTTTGGAACTTCTATTAATTCTCATTGATTCTCTTGAAGGGAAGATGTTTTGGAAAAACTTCCAGAACAACAAAACTTAAAGACTTTTCCAAAAAGTTTTTTAGAGCAAAAAACAAATTACGAAGATACAAGTAAAAGAGTTACGGCAAAAAGCCGTAACTCAAGTAGTCTAAATAAGTATTACTTTGATCATTGAAAATATCAAAGTGAAGGAGCTACAGATGTAGTACATCTAGTAGATTCTGAAAATAGAGTTAAGGAAGTTTCTCCTGAAAGTCATGGTAGAAAAAGGAGAAGAATGCATGATGGAATACTAATAGATGGAATAAATACCTGATTCAGTTACAGAACGTTACCTCATCAGGTAACTTCTGAATCTGAATTAAAAGATACTTCTTCAACATTAGAAAAGATCAAAAAATATAAGGAATCCCTAAAAAGAATTAGTGTAGAAGAAATGAGACTTTTAGGAGAATGGTGGACTAAGTTGCCAGATCATGAACAATGCGATTTATTAGAAATCTTTCTTGAATGCCAAACCATAAAAGAAAATATTGGGAGAAGCGGTCAACAAACCAAAATTAATGATGGTTTAAAAATTAGACCTGAAAAATTTGTTTCAACATTTAGGGAAAGCTCAAGCAATTTTCCTAAAGTTCAAGAACTTTTGGGGAAAGAAAAATTTATTGATTTTGTTATTAGAGGGGAAATTGGAAGATTGGCTGGAGGACCAATTGATGAATGAATTGAAGAATATTTAACAAATGAATTAGAAAATTTAGAAAAGAAAGGGACAGCTAATCCCCTCCTTATTGGAAAAAAGTTAATTGCCGGGGAAGGAAATTTCCAAAAATGTGAAAGTTTGACTTCAGAATTAGAACATTTCTTTCCTGAATGTAAATCTAGAAATATTCAGGAAATAAGTGAAGAAAAGAAAAGAGAAGGAGAAAAAATTCTTCTTCCAAAAATAAAAGAAGTTGTTAAAGGTGGTGTTGTGGAGGGCTACAACGATATAAGAGTTTCTGTTAGATCTGACACTAATAAAGATGCAGAAATTAAGAAATGAATACATGAAGAGAAAGAAACAAATTCGAAAAAAGCTGGAGAATTTGAGCGCGAATGAAAAGAAAAAGGAATTAAGAATGGAATAGTTGATGTTAAATGTGAAAAATGAAAAATTGGATGAACATCTTTGTGAAATTTATTGAATATGGGGAAGCAGGAAGGTTGTGAGCTTGCTTGACAAATGGTTTTTAAGGGGGATGTTCACGATAAAAGATGATGTTTATTTGAAATTCCTGAAGGAAAATCTTATGTTAGGGAATATCAACTTTTAGGCTTACTCCCTTATTTCCATTGATATAAGACTGATAAATTTTGAGCCAAATGTTCTACTTATGGTCTTTAAAGGTTTACTTTAATGACCAAAAGAATAGTAGTTTCACTGACTGGGGCTGGAGGTCTTTTGGGGACTTCAGCAGTCAGTCACTTAAATATATTTTCTGGAAA
This sequence comes from Mycoplasma suis str. Illinois, assembly GCF_000179035.2. Classification (NCBI taxonomy): domain Bacteria; kingdom Bacillati; phylum Mycoplasmatota; class Mollicutes; order Mycoplasmatales; family Mycoplasmataceae; genus Mycoplasma; species Mycoplasma suis. The sequence goes on along the minus strand of NC_015155.1, from coordinate 466,828 downwards.
TTATTTAGAACAACAAATTAAAAAAACAACCCCCTTTCGGGGGGGGGCATTGAAAAGTTTTTCATTTCCTTATAAGGTATCAATGAATAAAAGAGGAAGTTATCACAAAGAATGAAGTAGCTTAAGCCATCAACACTTTGGAGACTGAACTAATCAAAGCGAAGGATCTACTAATTCCATTTTTTTAGTAACTAAAGATGGATTAGCTAAAGAGATAGATGCTAAAGTTCATGGACAAAAAAGAAGAAGTCTAAAAGACGGTAGGTTAGTAGATAGAACTAATACTTGGTTCGGTCCGAGAACAGCCCCTTTTTCAAAAAATTCCTCATTAATGACAGATGAGGAATTTGTAACTCTAACTGAAGGTTGAGAAAAATTTAAAAATAGCTTTCTATCTCTGGATTATGAAGAACTTGCTAGTTTGAGTGAGTGATTCCAAAATGTTTTGAGTGAAGAAAGTAAGTGTGAAATGGTTGAAGTAGTTATGGATTGTGATGAATTTAAAAAGTTAATTGGCTCCACTGGAGTTTGATTTTGATCAACTCCAAAAATTAGAGATAATTTCAAAATCAACTTCGAAAAACTAAATGAATTATCTGGCAGAAAATGAGGAAATGAATTACCTAAATTTAGTGAAGTGTTAGGCTCCAAAGGAGTTTTATATATTGGAAGACTTTCTGGGTTTGAAAATAAATTCGGAAGGATGTTGGATATTTGAGTTAAAGAAGAAATAGATAGGGAAATTAAGAAAACTCCCAGAGAACAATCTCAGAAAAAGAATGGAGTTGATTTGTTGAGAGTATTGATGACTGGAGAGAAATATAGTGAAGGCTGTGAAAGTTATGCAAAAAATCCAGATGAAAAGATTGTTTATGCTGAATGCTTCACAACTGGAGATAAAGAATTAAGTAGTTTTTCGGGAGTTAAAGGGGAAAAATATTTTTCCCCTAAAGTAATTGATGTCGTGAAAGCCGGAAAGTGATGAAGTTCCCCTGTTTACTCCTCTTCAAAATTTCTTCTTTCGAGTGATGAAGGACAAAAACAAACAAAAAATAATGATTTTGGGAGCTGAAGACTTTATCCGAATAATTTGAAAGTTCCTTCCCATCAAAACTTTCATAAAAATCATGGTTGAAAGGGAGTTATAGATGCTGATTGCGCGAAGGTTGGTCCTGAAGAAAAAAATTGAAGCCTCTTGGAAAAACTTGCTGGAGGACCTATTGAAAGAAAAGGATGTATTGAGTTTTATAGCTTAGTCTTCTCAAAAGAAATAAAAGACAAAAGATGATGTTTATTTGAGATTCCAGAAACATCATCTTTTGTTAAAGAAACTCAAGTGTTTGGGCCTTTCTTTATTTCTAGTTGAAATAAAAATAATAGATTTTGAGCCAAGTGCAGCACTTATGGACTTTAAAAAAGTAAATTAGTTGATTAAGAAACTAATAGTTTCTTTTGCTGGAGTTGGAGGAGTATTCAGCGCTTCAGCTTTCAGTCACTTAAATTCTTTATTCTTTTCTTCTACTTTTGATGAACAATTCAAAAGTAGAAATAATAAAGATTTTGGTCACTCGGGGGGGGCATTAAGCAACTTTTCTCTACCCCACAAAGTATCTATTAATGAGGGGTTTTCTCCTCGAAAGGCAAAAAGTAGCTTAAATCCTCACTATTTCGGGGAATGATCTTCTCAAAGTGAGGGAGGAATTTATTCCATTTATTTAGTAGATAAAGAAGGTCTTTTAAAAGAAATAAATCCTAAATTACATAGTCAAAAGAGAAGAAGTTTGAGGGACGGAAAATTCATAGATGGAAAAAATACCTGATTTGGTCCTAGAAGTGTCCCCATTTTCAGATAAATTAGAGGAACTCAATGAGAAAAATAAGCAAACACTTTTAGAGTTGTGAGAGATACTTAGATCTAAGTTTCTCTCACTGGAATATAGTGAGTTATCTGGAGTAAGTAAGTGATTTCACAATTTACCTGAAGAAGAAAAATGTGAAATCATAGAAGTTTTTGTGGATTGTTATGAATTCCAGAAAGTAATTAGTCCTACAGGATCAGGAGGACTAATAAAAAATAACTTAAAGATCAATTTTGAGAAGCTAAATAATTTAGCTTCTCGAGAATGACATCAAGAATTTCCTAAGTTTGCTGACATAATAGGATATCTTGGTGTTTTTTATATAGCTAGACTTAGTGGCTTTGAAGATAAATTTGGAAGTCTAGTAGATATATGAATAGAAAAAGAAATAAAAAGAGAACTTAATAGTTTGCCAAAAGAAGAGTTATCCAAAATTAATGGAATTAAATTTGCGAGAACTATTCTTTTGGGAGAACAATATGGAGAAGGATGTGAATCTTATGGAAAAAATAAAGATGAAAGAATAGTTTTTGGAGAATGTTTCTCCAAAAGTAAAAAGAAATTTAATGGTTATCCAGTTATTGAAGGAGAGAGATATTTTGTTCCCAAGGTAATTGATGTAGTTAAAGCTGGAGATATGTGAAATGTTCCGATGTATTCATCTTCTAGATATTTACCTAAAGAAGGAAGTTCTGAACAAGAAGAAAATAATACAAATTACAACAATTGATACAACTTGCCACAAAACCTAGAAGGTGAAGTTTTGAAGGGCTTTCAGGAAAGGGGAAGTTGAAAAGGAATAATTGATGCAAGTTGTAGTAATGTAAAAGCTGGAGGAATGTTTTCGACATTCCTTAGCTTTTTTACAGGAAGACCTTTAGAGCAAATGGGGTGCTGAGAATTCTATAACTTATTTTTTGGAAATAATGTAAGGCCAATTCAAGAAAAAAGATTGTGTCTTTTCCAAATTCCTAATTCTCAACCATTCGTTAAAGAAATGAATCCATTTGGACCTTTCTTTTTCTCCACTTGGAGAAAAAAGAATCAATTTTGATCCAAATGTGATTTCTATGGACTTTAGAGATTAAATAATTGGTTAAGAAATTTGTAGTTACTTTTATCGGAGCTGGAGGACTTTTTGGCACTTCAGCAGTAAGCCATTTAAATATATTTTCTGGCAATTCAATAGATCAAATATCTAAAAAGAAATTTTCACTCTTGCGGGGGGGGGCATTAAATAGTTTTTCGTCACCTCATAAGGTGACAATAAGCAGAAAAGGGAATTACCAAAAAGACTGAAATAGTTTAAGTCACCAACATTTTGGTGACTGAACTCATCAAAGCGAAGGAGCTATAAATCCAATCTTTTTAGTAACTAAAGATGGATTAGCTAAAAAAATAAAAGCTAATGTTCACGGACAAAAGAGAAGAAATTTAAAGGATGGAATATTTATAGATGGAGTTAATTCTTGGTTTGGACCAAGAAGTATCCCTTTCTCTAAATCTTCTTCTGATTTATCAGAAGAAGAAAAACAAACCTTAATAGAGTTTTGAACGAAAATTAAGAATAGTTTTTTGAGTCTAGAACATTCTGAACTAAAAGGAGTGAGTGGTTGATTTCAAAATGTTTTGACTGAAGAATCTAAATGTGAAATAGTAGATGTAGCTATAGATTGCAATAAATTTTTGGAAATAATTTCTGGAAGTAGTTGATTTAGTTCCAAAAATTTCAAAAATAATTTGAAGATTAAGTTTGAGAAGCTAAATGAATTAGCTTCTAAAAATTGAGGTAATGAATTACCTAAATTCGGAGATCTATTAGGTTCTAAAGGTTTTCTTTATATAGGGAGACTATCCGGCTTTGAAGATAAATTCGGAAGAATGTTAGATATTTGAGTCAAAGAAGAAATAGACAGAGAATTGAGAGGAACTCCTAGAAATATCGACTCTAAAAAGAATGGAGTCGATATTATTAGAAGACTATTTTCTGGAGAACTTTATGGAGAGGGTTGCGAAAAATATTCAAAAAATGAAGGAGAATCCACTGTTTATGCTGAATGTGTTACTAAAAGTGAAAAAGATTTAAAAAATATTTCTAATGTTAGAGGGGAAGAATATTTTTCCCCAAAGTTGTTGATGTGATTAAGGCTGGAAAATGATGAGACTATCCAGTTTATTATCCTTCAAAATTTTTGAAATCTTCTTCCAGAACAAGAAAACAAATAAAAAATCCTGAAATATTTGATTGAACTGTTTATCCGGAAAGCATAAAGAGTGAGGCTTTCAAAAAATTTCACAGCATTCAAGGTTGAAAAGGAGTTATAGATACTAGTTGCGTAAAAATTGAATCACTAGATTCATCTTCTAAATTCTGAAGTTTATTTGCGGGAGAACCTTTAGAAAGAAAAGGATGTATCGAGTTTTACAATTTACTGTTTTCTGGGGAAAAAGAAGATAAAAGATGATGTTTATTTGAAATTCCAAAAACATCATCTTTTGTAAAGGAAACTCAAGTGTTCGGACCCTTCTTTTTGTCTAACTGAAATAAGGGAAATAGGTTCTGAGCAAGATGCTCAGTTTATGAAATATAATAAGAAAAAATAAAAATATTTTTTAGAAAAATGTTCCTTTAGGAAGGTTTTTAAAACCTTACTAAATTCTCTTACAGTCAGTTTCTGACTGTGTTTAGTAAGTTAATTTAGTTTTATGTTTAAAAAACTATTAGCTACTTTTATTGGAGCTACTGGTGTTTTTGGTTTCTCGATAGAAAAGCACCTTAATATATTCTCCTCAGGAGATGTAATTCCTAAACCTTCAGCTGGCGGGGGGGGGCACAGAAAGTTTTCTTTGCCTTTTCAAGTTGATGCTAATGAGGTGAAGAAAAATGAAAGAGAGTCTTTTACTTCTAGAAGATCTAAAGAAAGAAAAAGTAGTTTGCAAAATTACTGGTTTAATCAATGAGAAGCTAAAAGCGAGGGATCTAGCGATCCTATCTATTTAGTAAATAAAGAAGGTCAAGTTAAAGAAATAGAAGCTTCCTTGCACGGACAAAAACAAAGATTTATGTGAGATGGAATCTTCATTGATAGAGTCAATAGTTGATTTGGTTCCAGAAGGATTCCATTCACAGACGAAAATAGTCCTGACTATAAAAAAGTTTTAGGAGACCTAAAACTTCTCGATTTGTGAGCAAAACTTAAAAAAGGATTTTTGAGTCAAAACCCTGAAGAATTAAGAAGTTTAAGTCAATGATTTGAAAAATTATCTGATCCTGAGAAATGTCAAATAATAGATGTAGTTATTGATTGCGATAAATTCAAGAGCTCAATAAGTTTGAATGGAAGTGCTACCTCAATAGGTAGCAACTTCAAAATACATTTCGATAATTTACATAAGTTAGCTTCTAAGAGATGAGATAGTAGACTTCCTAAGTTTGCCGAATTAATAGGTTATAGGGGAATAATATATATTTCCAAACTTCAAGGTTTTGAAGATAAGTTTGGAAATATATTAGATATTTGACTTCAAGAAGAAGTCAATAAAGAATTAAAGAAAGTATCTAATGGACTGGAAAAAATAAATGGGATTCAATTTATTAGATCTTTAGTTACTGGAAAAAAGTTCGCAGATGGTTGCGAAAAATATTCTGAAAATGAAGAACATAAAAAAATCTTTGGAGAATGTTTCGCAACAAGTAGCGAAGATTTTTCTTCCTATAAGAAAATTTCTGGAGAAAGAAATTTTGTTCCAAAAGTTATTGATGTAATTAAAGCTGGACAAATGTTGAAAGATCCAATGTATGCCCCACCTAAATATTCTTTAGTTGGCGACAAATGAATTGTCACTGGAGAAGACTACAAAAAATGAAAAGCAGTAACTCCAGAAATGAGACAAGAAGTTGTTAAAGGCTATGAAGATGTTGGGGGTTGAAAAGGAATTATAGATGCCAGTTGCAGCAGAGTAACAGCTTCTGGCTGATGATCTTCTTTTATAAGTCTTATCTCAAAAACCCCTTTAGAAAAAATGGGTTGTTGAGAGTTCTACAACTTATTTTTTAGTAAGGAAAGATTTGAAGATAAAAGATGATGTTTATTTCAAATTCCTGAAACATCATCTTTTGTTAAAGAAACAAATATTTTTGGACCCTTTTATCTTTCCAACTGAAATAAAGGAAATCAATTTTGAGCTAAGTGCGATCTTTATGGACTATAAAGATAATTAGTTAGGTTTTTATATTCACTTCCTCTATTAGAGGAAGAAAAAAGAGATTTAACTAATTATTTTGTTATCCTTAATTTGGAATATTTTTAGTCCAATTTAAAAGGAATGTTTAAAAAACTCATAACTACAGTAATTGGAGCTGGAAGTGTATTTGGAATTTCTATAGGAAAGCATATTGATTCTTTCATTATTAAAGATCTTTTCGGAAATAAGAGAAATATATCGAGAGAGGTTAGTCTTCTTGGGGGGGGGCAGTTTGCCCCTTTCACACATAAATTATTAATAAGTGAATCTAAAAATAAAAGCATAAAAGCAGTCTAGGGGAATATCACTTCGGGGAGTGATCCTCCCAAAGTGAAGGAGGTAGAGATTCTATTTTTTTAGTAACTAAAGAAGGATTAACTAAAAAAATAGAAGCTAAGTCTCACGGACAAAAGAGAAGGAATTTAAAAGATGGAATGTTAATAGATGGCAAGAATATTTGATTCGGGCCAAGAAGTTTTATTCCATTTTCAAGCCATAAATCTGAAAATTCAGAACAAGAAAAACAAAAGTTATTGGAAATATGAAAAAACCTTAAAAAGGGATTTTTATCACTTAATAAATCTGAATTAAACCAATTGAGTGATTGATTTCAGAATCTCGAGGATTCTGAAAAGTGCGAAATAATAGATCTTTTAGTTGAGTGTGAAGAATTTAAGAAAGTAACCAGTCTTACTGGTTCCGGAGGAGGATTAATTAAAGATCATTTCAGAATTAACTTGAGTAAGCTAAATGATTTAGCTTACAGAAATTGAGAGAAAAAGATTCCTAAATTTTCTGACTTCTTCGGAAGAAATAGTGTTTTATTTATTTCTAGACTAAATGGATTTGAGTCTAAATTTGGAAAGTTATTGGATATTTGAATAGAAAAAGAAGTTAATAAAGAATTAAAAAATTTAGATCCTAGAGAAATAAATAAAGTAAATGGAATTCAAATAATTAAGACCTTATTTTCTGGAAAGAAATACTGAGGAGAGGGATGCGAATCATATAAAAATGACGAGAATGAGAGAAAAATATTTTCTGAATGTATAACACAATCTAAGAAAACATTTAGAGATTATCCCTCATTTGAGGGAGAAAATTATTTCACTCCCGAAATAATAGATGTAATTAAAGGAGGATATATTGGAGAAGAAGGGGAAGTATATTCCCCTTCTAAATATGTAATTATGTTAGGAGAGCAATATCCTGAAGAATTTTATGGCACTTGAAAGAAAGCTGAGGGAGACACAAAGGAAATATTATATAGAGGATTCGAAGATAATGGTAGTTGAAAAGGAGTTATAGATATTGGATGCAGTAATGTGAGAAGTTCTGATTGATTTTCTTCTTTTCTTCAAATTGTCACAAAACATCCTATAGAGAAGATAGGCTGTTGGGAATTTTATAACTTACTTTTCACTAAAGAGAATGTTCCTGAGAAGAGATTTTGTTTATTTAAATTGCCTGAAACTAAATCTTTTATCAAGGAAATTAGTTTCCTTGATTTAATTAAGTTCTCAACTTGAAAAAAGGGAAATAGTTTTTGAACTAGATGTAGTACTTATGAGATTTAGTAGGAAATTTAAAAAAATGAGTTAAGGTTTTTTCTCCCCCTCCTGAGAGGAGGGGTAGATTATTAAATTAATTTATTTTTTAGAAGAACTTTCTTCTTATTGTGTTTTTTCTGTATCAAGATCCTTAAAAATTTCTTCTGGTAATTTTTCTATTTTTTCAGACAATTCTTTAATAAATTTCTCATTATGTTCTCTTAAATTTTGAAGAGCTTGTTTTATTTTTTCAAGCTCTTGGTTATAGATTTTTGAGAAATTTTGGCTAACTTTTGTTGCCTGCTCTTTAACTTTTTCCAATATTTGTTTTTGAGATTCAGATAGAGATTTTTCTAATTCTTCCTTTTTCTTTAATAATTGTTTACTGTTTTCTTCATTTTTTTGGATCGCACTTTGATTAGCTTCTTCTAGTTTTTTCTTTTGTTCTTCTGATTCTCGTCTTTTTTCTTTAGTTTCGTTATTCTTTTTGTCTAATTTGTCGAAATCTTCTTTGCTCTTTTCTTTTTCTTTATTTATTCGATCAGTTTCTTTTTCTATTAAATTATTCTTGTCTTTTATTGAAGAGCCGAGCTCTTCAAAAGTTTGTTCTACTTTCTTTTGTTGAGTGCCCCCCCCCAAGAAAATAACAGAGTTAGCTCCAATAGTGAGAGCAGTTACTGCTGTTAATAAATATTTAGAAAATATCAATTAAGAACTTCTTCTTATATTTATATTTATAGAAATATAAGAAGTTTTATAAGTCTATAACATTTAAGTTAGAATAAATAGATAACTTATAAGTCCTTAAAATTTTAGTTTTCTTTTTATTTAAATTAAATAGGTATATTTAGTTTTTTCTAGGTAGTGGTTCTGTTTTCTAAAATAGCTGCTTGGATAATAGGGCTTACAGCCCTAGGAACTACTGGAACAGCTATTTCTTCTTTTTCTGGAGTTAAAGATTATTTAAATGTTTTTAGTAAATATTTAGAAGAAAATAAAGAAAATTTAAAGGGAAAAAAGATTCACTTAAGTGAATCTTTTTCTTCTATAAAAGAATTACAAGAAAAAATAAATTCAGTTAAAGAATATTTAGATGGAAAGACTAATTCACTAGATAAATTAGAAAATCAAGAATTCAAAAAAGTAATTCAAGACGTGAAGTCTTGAATGGATAAAGAAGGTAATTCCGACACTAAAAAGAAATTTGGAGAAGCTTCCAAAAAAATAGATGATCTTTCAAACTTTTTAGGCAAAAAGTTTGCAGAAACTCCAGACGAACTAAAACATGAACAATTACAAGATTTACTAAGTAAATATATGAAAAAAGAAGAAGTGGGAAATTTAACTCCTTTTATTCTTCCTATAGTAAGTGCAATTAATGAAGCAGATAAAGAATTAAATAGAAAACATCCTTCTTTTGAAGAATTAAATTCTTCTCCAGAAGCTAAAAAATTCTGGGAAACCTATAAAAATCTTTAAATTTTTTAGTCTTAATTAAAAAAATTGTCATGAGAGGCATATGCTGCTTTTCCTCTGGGATCGATTTTTGTTTTAGTTTCCTTCCTTTATTATTGATTTAATTTCCGAAACTTCAAGTTAAAGAAGTTACTGGAATTCAAGAGAGAAATTTTTCAACTCAAGCGAGATTGTCACTTCCTTAAACAAAAGAAAGTGGTTCACGACAATAATGTTGATTTATTTTTAGAAGAACTAAAAAATTCGGAAAGCAAAGCTAACCCAAATAAAAAAACTATCTCTCTTGAATCAATTAATGATTTCTATAGAAAACAAAAGAAATATAAAGAGTTAAAAAGAAGAGAGGAATTCTTCTCTTCTTGCAAAGACAGAGCTCTAGAGCTTATTTCTGATTTGGATATTTACATTATGAAATATTTAGGTAGTTCTCTAAAAATAGTAGAAAAACAAAAGAGAAAGCAAAATAAGAAATTAGGTAAAAAAGTTGATAAAAAAGTAGTTAAGACAATAAAAAGTACATGAGAAAAAGAACTAGAAGACATAAAAATTTCTTGTGAAGACTTAAGAGATAATGTTCATCTCTTAACTCATAGTTTCTCTTCTTTCGAGGAACAATGCAGAAAGAAACTACTTTCAGCTAAAGTAGTTTATAGCCAAAAATAATATAAAAGAAGTGAAGAATCTTTTCAATAAAGCACAAGAATTAATTAATAAGATGTTTCCTCCTCCGAAAAATGAAAACATAGATGAGTCGATCTATAAGAATAGTTTGGATAGTCAACTATTCTTTAGTGTTCAACGTTCCTTCTTAGAAAAAGAAGTAAATAAGGCTGGACAAGAAGCTAAAAATAGTGCTATTTCCCTTTCAGAGGAATTAGCACTAAATAAATTTAAGGAAATTATTTCCAGCAAAGAAAGAATATTAGATGCTAGAAAATTAGGAATTATTAACTTTGATTCCCCTGACTATGTTGAAATAGTCAAGGAACAAGAAGAAGAAATGTCAAAACAAAGTAAAAAAACTGAAGAAGATAAAAAATCAGGATCTAAATCTAAGAAATCTAAGAGAAGAGTTCCTCTCTTAAGTAATTGAGTAGTTAATGAGAATGTAGTCGAAGAACAACTAATTAATCATTTAAGAAAGGCAAAAGCAAACTCTGTTATTGTGATAACAGATGATGCTTTTACAAGACAACTAGTTGGTTATAGAAAATTAATTGCTTCTCTAGAGAGAGAAAAATTAGATTTTTATGAATACACTAATGTTCAACCAACACTAACGAGAGAATCAGTTACTCAAATAGTTTCCTTTGCATATAAGCACAGAGCTAACTGTCTTGTAGTTGTGGGCTCTAGTACATTAATAGATCTATCTAAGTTAGTTATCAAAAGACTAGTAAAACCTAATAGTATCAAGATTCAATCTAATTCTCATAAGCCAGTAGTATCTGCTTACTATTCTCTTTTCTCTCTACCAACTTTAGTTATTCCTAACAATAAGTTGGTAGAGCAACAAGTATTGAGTAATAAAGTAGCTTTCAAGAATCTAACTTATTTTGATCAATCAGTATATCTTTTCAATCCTATTGATAGTTCTGATCATGTTTTCTACTACCCTAATTTCTTAGTAGAATATTCAAAAGAAAAGCAAATGGAATTACTTCATTTACTTTTCTTTAAGTTATTTTTCTACTATTTCGATAGTCAACTAGAAATAGAAGACAGAATGAGACTTATTAGAGAAATGAGATCTATAGAGTGATATCTTGATTTTGTTTCTAAGGGAAATTCTTCTCTTTCCCTAATAGATTGCAAAATAATTATGGAAATAGCAGCTAAGTGCTATGACGGAAGATACTTCATGACTAAGTCCACTTACTGGACTTGATATAAATTAGCAGCTAATTTAACTAAATTGACTAATACTCATTTCTATAAATCATTAGCTCTATTCTTACCTTCTTTTCTTGAGTATGTTACTCTTCACGACAAAGAAGGTCATGATAGAGCAGTTGAATTAGCTTATTTACTATATGGATCAGTTTCTTCTGAAGGTTTAGTTATGCATGTAATTAAACATATCAAGAGATTTAGTTTGCCAACTAAATTCTTTGATATACCTTCACTAAAAGAAGTTGATTCCAAGTTTATTAATTTACTAGTGAAACAAGCTTCACCATTCTTAACTTCTTACAAAGTGTCTAAGACAATAATAAGAAACTTAGCTGCTTGGTAGTTTAATTTAAAAAAGAGGGATTTTCTCCCTCTTTTTTAAAGAGGTTTTTATTTTTCCCCTAAAAAGGGGAAAATACGAAACTTATCTAACTAGAAATTTGTGCTGCGTGAGGATGTTCAGAGCCTTTGTAAACTTTTAACTTTCTAAGTAAAGCTCTAGAAAGATATCTATTTTTAGGAAGCATTCTTTTAACAGCTAGAGTTAATAATTTATCTGAATATTTTTCTAGCATTTCTTCACCACTTCTTCTTTTAATTCCTCCCGGATAACCAGAGTGTCTATATCAGAATTCATTTTTTAGTTTATTGCCTGACAACTTTATCTTGTCGCTGTTAGTGATTACTACAAAATCACCACAATCATAAGATGGAGTAAAGTCTACTTTATTCTTTCCCCTAAGTAGATTAGCTATTTGAACAGCTAATCTACCTAAACAAGCATCAGTAGCATCTATTAGTATTCACTTTCTTCTTGCTAGAGCTTCCTCTCTAGTTAATAAAGTAGTTTTAAACATTAACTATTTATAAATATAAAACTATTTTTAATTTTAGGAAAAAATAATAAATCAACCATTATCTAGACTGTCCAAATGAATCAATATCATCCTCTTTCCTGCTCATCTTCTTTAAATTCTTTACAAATAACTTCCACTTTTCCATCTCTCAATGGATGAGTTTCTTTGCAGAAAACAAAAGTATCTCTTTCTCATTGTTTTTAACTTTTTTGCTCCAACCTCCTCCAACGATTGTGGCTTTATATTTTCCTTCTCCCTGATCTTTTCAATAACCTTTTGAAGCCAAATAAGCAGAAATTTCTTCTCAACTACCCCTTAAACCAATTTCACTTTCTTCTAGAAATCTTTTTCTAGAATCCCTAGTATTTGATCAAAAATAACAAGGTGTACTTTTCTTTCATCAAGTTTCATCATCTCACGGAGAGACACCTTTTTGAATACAGGTGTTGTGAGTTGCAACTTCTAATAAATATTTATATCTTTGTTTTTCTCATTTAAATTCCTTTTCCTCTCTAGAATCGGAATCTCGTTTCTCCCTTTCTTTAGAATTAGCTTTTTTGTTAATAACTTCATAACCTCCTCATGAAGCCCCTACCAGAGAACTTCCACCCAAAATTCCTGCAATAACTCCATTCATTAATTTCATTATTTATTAACTAAAAAAGAAAAAACTTTTTATTCCCTAATCTATTGGGGAATTAAGAGTTCTAATTGCTTTTTCATAAGTTTTGAAGTGAGTCTTACAATACCATTCATGTTTAAAGTTAGATATTTCCGAAATATCATGGAAAGCTCTAACTACTCTATCTGAAGCTCCTAGTGGGAGACTATAAGACAACTTAATAGATAGACTTGCCATCTCTTCAAGAAAGTTAAATCTACTAATTATTGAGGAGATGGCACAAGATATAAAACAACTTTCAGCTTTAGTTTTGAATATATTTATATCTTGGCATTCAACTGAGATACTTCTTAAGTATCCAGTATATTTATCCTTAGTACAAAATTGATCAATTATTGTTTTTGGGGGTAATACTTTACCTTTTTCTTGAAGTTTTTCTCTAAGTTTTGTTCACACTTGATTGTGAGCATAACTTAAAAGAATATTTAAGTTTTGAAGTTTAGAGTACAACTTGTTATATTCTTTAGCTCCAAAAGAAATGGAAACAATTTTGTCTCCAAGTATTTCTAGTAATTTTGGAGCTAAATAGTAAACGCAAGCATCACTTAGTAACTTAGAATCTCCTATTCTAGGAAGCAAATTAGCTTCCTTTAATTTGAGGTAGTCTTCTACCTCAACTAGAGTTACTGTTACATGAAGTCCTCCAAAAAAATCACCTTTACCGCTTTCATCAGAAGCAGCTTCTGCTTCTAAGAAAGGGTAATTCAGTTTTTTAGTTTAGAGTTGTTGGAGTAATTCTGAAAAGAGGAAGTAATTCAGAGAATATTCTTAGAACTAGCTTAACTAGCGCAAATCTAGTTATTTGTGTCTCAGTATTAGGTTCATTAATTACTGAGACACTTTCATAAAAAGAGTGGAATTTCTTAGCTAAAGAGAATAAGTAATCAGACATAATATGAACCTTTAGAGTTTGAATTGCTTTTTGGAATTTCAATTCAACTGAAAGAACAGAATTAATCAAACTTTGTTCTACTTCACTATCTAGTTTTTCGAAAGATAGTTTTGATTCCGAAAGATCAAAATAAATTCTTTCAGTTATTTTTAGCGCTCTAGAGTAAGCATAGAGAATATAGAAGATTTGATTGTTATAGTCTTTATTTTTTAACTTAGATAAATCTATATCTAGTTCATTTTCTTCATCTCTAGAGCACAAGAATCATCTAATTTCATCTACTGAAAGATGTTCTTTTAGTTCTTCTGCAGAGAGAAAAATATTTTCTCTCTTTGAGAACACTATTTTTTTTCCTTCCATAATCAACCTAGACAATCTAGTTATTTTGTACTTAACACTATCTTGAGGGACACCAATGGAATAAAAGAAAGCTTTCATTCTGTCTATGTGTCCCTTGTGATCTTCGGCTAAAGTGTTAACTATTGTTCCAGTTTTTCCCAAGAATTCCAATTTATGCAAGTGATAGATTAAGTCTTGCCCAAAATATGAAATCTTACCGTCACTCTTCACAAGTACATCATCTTTTTCATAACCTTCTAGGAATGCACTTGTCTTGAATCAAAGTGCATTATCTTTCAGATAAATAAAGTCTTCTAATTTTTTAATTAGATTAGTTAAAGCAGATTCACTGCAGATTCTGCTTTCATAATCTCAACTATCTACTTGAATAGATAGACTTTTTAGTTCTTTCTTGATCTTGTCAAGAAAGAACTCAACAGCAAATAACTTTATTTGATGAGTTAATTCTTTGTCTGTTAATTCTCAGTTGTATCCAAATTTTTGCGATATTGCTTCAGCACATTCTTTTATTTCACTTCCAGTGTATTTAACATTGATTTCTTCTGTTAAGCTGATACCAACTCCACCTCTGGAAGTGAAACTATAAAAGTTATGAATAGATCTCAATAATTCTTCTATTTGAGTTCCAGCATCATTTATTAGGTAAGTTCTAAAAACAGAATTATTGTTGTACTCTAGTAAGTTAGAAATAGTATCAGTAATTACTCCATTTCGGATATGTCCTATATGGAGTATTCCAGTAGGATTAGCTGATACTATTTCTACAAAATATTTATCTTTTTTGTTTTCTTCATTATTAGCTCTAGAAATTATCTTTCTTCTCTTAAGTGAGCTTCGAAAGAAGTTCTCTATTAAGTCAGGAGAAATGAAGAAGTTTAGATATCCTTGAACTGCTTCAACTTTTTGAATTAGTTCATTTTTAGGGAATGAACTAATAAGAATTTGTTCACTTTCTTCTATTGATTTTTTATAGGCAGAAGAAATTAGGAAAGGTAGATTTGTACTGAAGAAACCAAATTTAGAATTTTTGGTTTCTTCTAGCTCTACCTTATCTAAAAGAAGAGAGAAGCCTTTATTTTCTAGAACTTTTCTAAGAGAAGCTTTTAGTTGATTTTTTAGCTCTAGTATCACCTAGATCTAGTTAATTATTTAAGTAAGAATATATCTTTAAATTAAGGTTAACATTCTAATTAGCGTACAGGGGGCAAAGAGAAGTTCATAATACTTTCTTCTTTACCAAAACCCAAGGTTTTGGTTGCGTAGTTTAAAGGAAAAACGATAGTCTCCAAAACTATTGACTGAGGGTTCGAGTCCTTCCGCATCCGCCATTTTATAAATAATTAATAATCAATAGATTTTTGTGCCTTGTTGACTAAAAATTTCAAAAACTAAATAATTTATTTCTTGTCCCAAAGGAGGGACAATATGCTTTGTTTTGGAAATTTTCTTCCAAAAAACAAGAAATAAATAATTAAGTAATAAGTAGATGTTTTAAGTAATGGCCGCTTCACTATTTTTAAAAGGATTATCTGTTTTTGCCTTAGCTAGCGTCCCTTTTGGAGGGATCTATATTTTTAAAGAAATCTCCAGATATCAATCTGAGTTGGAGATGATTCCAACTCAAATAGATTTATTTCTAGAAAATAATGATTCTGGAGTTTCTCCTTTGACCAATAAATTAACTTCTAGTGAATCTAGTGATTCCTCAGACTCAACAGATTCTTCTGACTCTTCAGATAGTTCTGATTCATCAGATTCTTCCGATTCTAAAAATAGTTCACAACAGAAAAAAGAAAATAAACCAATTTTAAAGGGGAAATTTCAATTAAGGGGCTTAAGCAAGCCCTTCATAAAAGAATTCTGCTTACCTAAAGATTCAATTTTGTGGAAAAAACAACAAAATTCAGAGAATGAAGTTTCCTCTAGAAAAGAATGTGAATGGAAGAGACTTAGTCAATTGAATCAAGAAGAACATAATTCTGAATTGATTAATTCATTGTTAGACTCAATGTCTCTATTCTTGTTGTCTGAACAAACCCATAATCTCTTGATGTTTTATGATGGTAGCTCAAGCGTATATAAGACATATAAGAAAAATAATGGAAGTTCCGAAACTTCTTCTGGAACTGAAAGTAATGAATCAAAAATAAAGAAAGAATTGGAAAGTCTTTTGAGTGACGGATCCGCCACAAGTGAGTCTTTAAGGGGTAAGAATGGGAATGGTGTCTCTCAACCTAATGGTGGAGGAGATAGTTCAGGTACTGTTTCCTCTACCAATGGTAAAGGAGATGATATTTTGTCTCAACTTGACCAAAAAGGATGTTCCTTAACTGTTAATGGAAATAAAGAGAAATTGCTGAAAAAATTCTTTATCTCCTCTGGAACTAATTTAGGTCAAGAGAAAAATAGAAAAAGTTGTTTATTTCCTCCAGTAAAAGTAGATTTGAGGCTTAAGTTGAAAAATAATAAAAATTTTTCTCAAAATGAAAGTTCTAATTTGACTAAAGAATTAATTTCTGAAGGTGAATTTTCCGGAACATTAAGTTACATTTTCTTCGAGAGTCGAGACAATTCTTCTCAGTCAGTAGACTTGAATGACAAAAGTTTCCCCCTAATTAATCTCAAATCAGAAAATAAATATTTATTGAAGAAGAACACTTCTTCCTCAACTTCTCAACAATCTTCTTCCGGAATTTATCCCTTGATTTTGGAAGACATTTCAAAATCAATAGAATCCAAAACCCTTAAATTAGGAGATTTTCCCGCAAAAGTAATTTCTATCGGTGACGGAGGGAAAGCTTGAGCTTATAGATAATTAAGTAATAAATACTTAATATCCTTCCTTAAGGAATGGCCTCCTCTCTACTTTTAAAAGGACTGTCTATTTTTGCCTTAACCTCTGTTCCGTTAGGGGGAATTTATATTTTTAAAGAAATTTCAAAATATCAATCAGAGTTGGAAGGACTTCCAACTCAAGTAGATTTATTTTTGGAAAATGAAAGAGTTTCTCAAGAAAATGATTCTGAAAGTCAAAGGAAGAAAGAAGATAGACCAATTTTGAGAGGTGTATTTAGAATGAGAGGACTTAAAAAACCCTTTATAGAAAAGTTCTGCATACCTGAAGGATCATTGCTGTCGAAGAATCCACAGACCAATTCTGAAGATTCTTCCTCATGAAAGTGTGAGTGAAAAACACTTTCTCAAAGATGAAATAGTTTTCTCGGGGAATTCAATGAAGATATAGTAAGTTATCTTTTGGAAAAGATGTCTCTTTTCTTGAGAGCTGAACATGTCCACAATTTCTTAATGTTTTATGACAAAAGTACTAGTTTAGGGAAAGTAGCCCACAATATTCCGGTTCAACAAGAAAGAAGTTCTGAGTCTTCAATGGTTAAGAAAACAATAGAAGGTATTGTTGGGGAAAACGGAACTATGAATTTTTATAAAGTTTCCACAAATAATGGAGGATCTGAAAGTATTGATGAAAATAGTGGTGATGATTTGTTAGGAAATTTTGAGAAAAAAGAATGTTCATTGGAGAATGGAGATAAGAAAAATAAATTATTAAGTCACTTATTTTTCTCAAATTCTCAAATAATTGAAAGATCTCCTTCAAAAAGAAAAAGATGTTTTTCTCCACCAATTAAAGCAAATTTGACAATTAAGTTAAAAAACAATTCTTCTAAGCAAAATGATCTTCATGAAAGGCAGCAAAGTCTTTCTTTAGAGTCAATCTCTAATGCAGAATTATCTGGTAGTTTGGGTTACTTTTTCTTCAAAAATCAGGAAGAAAATTTAGTTCAAAGTAATGAAATTAAAAATAATGAGAAGTATTCTGTAATTACTTTGAAATCCGAAAATAAATATTTATTAGGAGAAACTACTCACACTCAAAATGGAAGTTCAGGGAATGGACCTAGATATCCATTAAGTCTTAAAAAGATTTCTGACTCAATAGAGTCTAAGACTCTTAAATTAGGAAGTTTCCCTTCGAAAGTTCTTTCCATTAGAGATGGAGGAATATCTTAAGCCAAAAAGTAAAAAGAAATTTAATTTTTTTAATTAAGTAATCACTCTATAAGGAATGTCTACTTCTCTACTTTTGAAAGGATTTTCTATTTTCGCTTTAGCTAGTGCACCTTTTGGAGGAATTTATGTTTTCAAAAAAATTTCGCAGTATCAATCAGAGTTGGAAGGACTTCCAACTCTAGTTGAATTATTTTTAGAAAAACCTAAGTCTCAACTTTTAAAAAATCAATTAGTTGATAGAAGTAGTGATTCTGAAGAATCTTCTTCGGGAGTCGGGAAAGAAAAAGAAGGTAAAGAACCTATTTTGAGGGGAAAATTCCAATTGAGAGGTTTCAATAAGCCTTTTATAAAAGAATTCTGTATTCCTAAAAATTCAATTCTTTGAAATGGAAGGGAAGACAAAAAATCAGAAAAAGATTGTGAATGAAAATCATTTTCACAACGTTTAATCGGGAAAAATGAACATAATTCAGGAGATATAGTTGAATCTCTATTAAGTAAAATGGCATCCTTCTTATTGGCTGAACAAGCTCACAACCTCTTAATGTTTTATGACGGAAATACATCAATTCATAAAGTTTTTGGTGAAAATTCAAAACCTAATAATTCAGGAAGTGAAGAAGTAGGAGTTAAAAAAGAATTGAAAGATTTTCTTTCGAGCTTGAAAGACAAATCTTTATTGAAAAATGATAGTTCAAGTGACCAAGCGCAAGATAATAATGGGTTGGAAAAATTTGTTCAAGAAGAGATGAATTGTTCTTTGGGAGAGAGCGAAGACAAAAACAAATTATTAAATAAATTATTTTTCCCTCCGGAAATTAAACAGGACTCTAAGAAAGTAGACAAGAAGAAAAGTTGTTTACCTCCACCAATTAAAGCAAAAATTAAATTGAAGTTAAAAAATAATCCTTCGGGAGAGAGTTCCGAATTTAAATTAACTGAAGAATTAATTTCCGGAGGAGAATTCTCCGGAAAGTTGAATTATATTGTCCTAACTCAAGGAGAAAGAGGTAGTAGTGAAGAGAGAAAATATGAAAAAAGTTTTCCTCTATTATCTTTGAAAACTGAAAATATATATTCCTTAGGAAATAATGGAAATTCTTCTAATAACCAAACATATCCCTTGAATTTAAAAAATATTTCCGAATCAATTGAATCGAGAAATCTTAAGTTAAGCTCTTTTCCTTCAAGAGCCATAGCTATTGGAGATGGTGGAGTGGCAAGAATTTCTTCCTCGCAATAAAAAGAAAGTCTTAATTTTTTAAATTTCTTTGAAGGCAAAATGCCTTCTTTAATCTAAAAAAACTTGAAATTCTTAGAAATACCCTTTTTAAAAGGTTTTTCTTTTTTAGCTTTCTCTTCTTTTCCTGTAGGCCTATTTTTCTTTAATTCATCTTTCAATGAGATAGGAAAAGAAGGAGGCTTAGTGGCTAGAGTTAATTTATTTTGAGATGGAAATAATCAAGCTGGAATTTCTCCAGCTGCAGCAGCTTCTTCTTTATCGGTCGGGGGGGGCAGTAACCAAATAGATATGAGAAGAAGAATTGTTCAAGTTTCTGAAGAAACTAAAGATAATTCTCAAAATAATAAACCAATTCTTAGGGCTGAGTTCTATCTAAAAAGTATGGAAAGAGAAGATTATTGAAAATTTTGTATTTCCGAAAAAGGTAAAGAAATATTTAAGAAGCAAGAATCTTCGCCGGAAGTTACTACCTCAACAACTTCTTCATCTTCTGCAGAACCATCAACTACTAATAATGAAGAATGTAAGTGAAAAACATTAAGTCAATCTAGATGGGAGGATAAAGAAAATCATGACTTAATAAGTCATGTATTGAGATTGATGTATAGATTTTGAAGAGTTGAACATGTTTACAACATGCTAGCTCTCTACAAAAAAGAATCACAAATCTCCTCTAACTCAAATGGTGGAGGAGGAAGTGGGAGTAGTTCCGGAACTCAAGACATAAAGATTACTTGAGAAAGTAATCAAGTTCAAGCAACTTCAACTAATCAAAACACTAATAATGATTTACTTAAAAAAATTAAAGAAAGTTGCGATCTCAAGCCAGATCAAGATAAAGAAGCTTTAAGTGATTTATTCTTGTCTCCTGACTTAAGAAAAAAGAGTTGCCTTCCTTCTCCAGTAGTTACAAATATACATTTGAAATTAGACAATCAAGTTGGAGTAGGAGCTCCTGCTGCTGTAGCTGCAGCATCCTCTCAAGATCAATCACAAATTACAAATACATTAACTAAAGAATCAATCTCATCTAAAGGAACTTTTTCAGGTAAATTAGGATATTCTCTTTTCGATTACTGAACTTACTTAAAAAAACCAAAAAATGGTGAACAAAGTCAAAGATTGCCTATTATTCTTTTCGAAACAGAGAATAAATATTCTCTGAAAGAAGATGGAACTGAACAAAGTTCTGTTGAATCAGGCTCCACAGGAACTTCACAACCTTTAAATTTGAAAAAACTCTTTGATTCCTTAGGGGAAAGAACATTAAATTTGGAAAATTTCTCTAAAGAAAAGAAGAATATTACTCTAAAGCTTCAAGAAACTTCCTCTAGCTCAGAGAATTTAATTTACTAATTAATTCTCTAAGTTAAAAAATGAAGCTTTTAGAGTTATCTATTTTTAAGGGAATCCCCTTTCTAGCTTTTCTTTCTTTTCCTGCAGGACTTTATTTTTTTAATTCTTCTCCTACTAAACAAGTGGGAGAATTAGGAGGATTAACAGCTAGAGTTAATTTATTTTTAGAAGGAAATGGTCAAGTTGGAGCTTCACAATCTTCAGTCTCTTCTGTAGATATTCTTGGGGGGGGGGGGCAGTTCAGGACCCCACAATGACTTAAGTAGAATCTTTAAAGTTTCAGAAGAAACTAAAGAGAGCACTCAATCTAAAAAACCAATATTGAGAGCTGAGTTTTATTTAAAAAATATGGATAGAGAAAGTTACTGAAAATATTGTGTTGTTAATGAAGGAAAGAATTTATTTAAAAAATCTCAACAGGAAGTTTCTGCTGTTACAACTAGTACGTCAGCTTCCAATTCAACTACTGAAGAATGTAAGTGGAAATATTTATATGAAATAGAAGAAAAAGATTATGACTCAGAATTGATTAGAGAGCTTTTAAAAAAGATGTATCAATTCTGAAGAGTTGAGCATGTTTTTAACATGCTAGCTCTCTATCAGAAAGATTCAAAAATATCTACAGAAGGAAGTGGATCAGGAACTAACGGAGATATAAAAATTACTTGAGAAGAAAATAATCAAACTTTAACAACTACTTCTGCTCAACAAGAAAATAGTTTTCTTAAAAAAATTAAGGATAATTGTGATTTAAAAACAGAACAAACTAAAGATTCTCTAGATGTTCTGTTTCTATCTCCAGACTTGAAAAAGAAAAGTTGTTTGCCTTCTCCAGTTTTGACTAACATAACTTTGAAATTAGGTAGTCAAAACAATGTAGTTGCGGCAGCAGCTTCTCAACCTTCTCCTAAATCCACAAATAATTTCCTAAATAAAGAAAAAATTTCCGGAGGAACTTTCTCCGGAACTTTAGGTTATTCTCTTTTTGATTACTGAACTAACTTAAAGAGAACAAAAGAAAATAATGGTTCAAGACTTCCAATCATTCTTTTTGAATCAAAGAATGAATATTCACTAAAAGAGGATTCTCAGGGAAGTTCTGATCCGGAAAGTTCTAGTACTCAAAAACCATTTAGTTTAAAGAAATTCTTTGATTCAGTAGATCAAAGAACTTTAGAACTAAAAAATTTCGTCAAAGAACAAAAAAGTCTTTCCCTAAAATTGAAGGAAATTTCCCCAAATCAAGAAGATTTAATTTATTAGATAAGTTTCGGGAATTCAAATTCCCGAAAACTTAAATTTTTTTAAGAATTGAAATTTTTAAATTTATTTTCTTTTAAGGGATTTCCGCTATTGACAGTTACTCTAGCCCCCATATTAGGTGGTCTATATTTTTATGATTCCTCCACTCAACAATCTGGAACAGAATTCCAGATTAAAGATCTTGGAGGATTCACTACTAGAGTTAATTTATTTTTAAAAGGATTTGATGGAACAAATGGAGTAGCTCAAGCTGCATCAGTTGGTGCTGGGGGGGGGCACTCAGCAACAAATACTTGATAATAGAATAATGCAAGTTTCTCAAAATCAAGAACAGTCAGGAGCTAACAAAAAACCTGCAATACTTTTTGATCTTTCTTTGAGATACCTAAATAGAGATGATTGACATAAATATTGCATTCCTTCTGATTCAGTATTGAAAAAACAACAGAATGCAATAGCTACTGCAAGCTCTTCTTCTCCTCAAGCACAATCTAATGAATGTAATGAATGAAAATATCTTCCTTACTACTCGTACAGTAATGAAGATGAACAAATTAAGTTAATTAGATATTTATTGAGAAAAATAATTTCTTTTATGAAAGTAGAACATGTTTACAACATGTTTCTTCTTTATGAAAAAGAAACTAATTTTCTGAATTTAATGAAAAATCAAGGAAATGGAAAAACACAACAACTTAAACAAAGTTGTGGGCTAGAAGATATTAGTAAAAAGTCGTTAGGAGAATTATTTTTATCTCCAGATCATAGAAAAAAGAAGTGTATTCCATCCCCGATGATGGCCAATATGCAATTAGAAATAAAGAATGTAAATTCTGGAAGCTCTCAAGTTCAGTCAGTGAGTAGTTCCCAAACTCAATTAACTAAAGATATTGTCTCTAAGAGAGGATCTCTTAGGGGAAGAATTAGTTATGCCTTATATGACTACTGAGGACAACCAATAAAAAATCAAAGTAGTAATACAAAACCAACAATATTTACTTTCAAAACTGGACATGGTTATCTTTTGGAAAGTAAATATTTTGAACAACTATTAAAGTTATCTGAGTCCAGAGAGCTTAGATGAGAAAATTTCAAAAATCTTTAGTGAAAATTAAAAAAGGTTTTTGTATTTATAAATAATTAGTTATTAAGTTTTGAGAATTCCTTTAGTAGGCTTACTAAAGGGATTTTTGCCTATAATGGCTCTTGCAGCTATTCCAGTGACAGGCTTTTTGGCTTTGGAACCTTCTCATTCCAAATTAAAAATCCAAGATTTAGGTAATAATCAGAAAACAAAAATTTATTTGTTTTCTGATGATTTGAAGATATCTCAAGATGAAGGTCAGGGAGTTAAGTTTGTTTCAACACAGAAAGAAAATGGAACGACTCAAAATAATCAAAATACTAAGAAGAAGCCGATATTGGTTGCTGAACTTTCTCTTAAAGACTTAAATAGACAAGATCTAAAAAGATATTGCATACCTAAAGAGACTGAGAGCAATCACCCTCAACAAGCCACACAACAAACTTCATCGCAAGGAGGAACAAATTCTTCAATCCCAAAACAAGAAGAATGTAGTGATTGAAAGCAAGTAGAAAGTTCTTTCTGATGGGGTAATGACCCCAAAACAGAACTTATTAGTTTTCTTTTAAGTGAATTCTCAAAATTTCTTCAAGTAGAACATTCTTATAATTTTTTGGCATTAGAAAATCAAAAAGTTGAATTTGAACACAAAGATGTTAAAAATCTTTCAAAACTACAAGAAATTAAGCAAAAATGCGGAATTTCTCTAGATTCACAAAAAGATGGAGTTAAAAATGAGAATGTTTTGAGAAACTTATTTTTAAATTCTGGAGGAAAAAAGTCAGAATGCAAAGCAATTCCTACTTCCATGAAGTTGAAAATAAATTTGAAAAAAGAAAATAGTCAAAATCTTGTTTCTTTAGATTCTCAGCGAAAACCGTTGTCATTGGATGAAATTTACAAACAAGGTGTTGTTCAGGGAAGAATAACTTACTCTCTTTTCGAGAAGAAAAACAAAAAAGAAGTAAAGGGCAAAGAAGATAAGCCCATTTCATTTATTGTTAAGTCAGGACATAAATATTCTTTCTCCCCATTAGAGGAGAAAGATAAAGAAAAAGATTTAACTTATCTGGACAAGAAATATTATTCTTACCAATTCAATACTTTGAAATTAGAAGATTTTCAAGTTAAAAAATCTTCTAATCAAACCAATGGAAATCAAACATCTAAATAAAAAATTCTTTCCTAATTAAAAAGTAGAAACATTAAATAAAGGAAAAGATTTTCCTTTATTGGATACATGAAAATAAACTTGAATGAAGTTTTTTAGCTTACCTTTTTTAAAAGGTACATCTTTTCTAGCTTTATTTTCTTTACCTATATTTGGGATCAGTTTCTATTCAAATTCCAAAGAAACTGATCCCTTTAAACTAGGTAAAGCCAGTGGATTGACTACTAGAGTAAGACTTTATATAGATGGACTGCCAGAACAAAATCAAATAGTTTCTGCCACCTCCGTTCTCGGGGGGGGCATTTCTGATCCTTCTAACAATTATCAAATTATGAAAGTTGATAATCAACAGGTTTCTTCTCCACAACCTCAACCAAAAAATCAAAGAACTCCAGCACTTATTGCTGAACTTTCTCTAAAAAACTTAAATAGATTAGATTGACAAAAGTTCTGCTTACCAGAAGGATCTATTTTGAAGAAAATAAATAATAATGCAGCTGCTGCGGCCGCAGCATCTTCAACCCAATCTACTCAAAATCAAATATCACTCTGTACTCCAGAGTGATTAAGTTACTCTAAAGATAGAACTAGAGAAAATTCAGAACTTATAGATTACTTAATGAAAACATTAACTCTTTTCATTCAAGTAGATCATGTAGCGAACATGTTCGCTATTTATGATGAGAAAACTCATTATCCCAACAACAATGGAGGAAGTAATAATGGACAAATCACTGAAAAATTAAAGAGTGAATGTAAATTAGACAAAACTTCCACTAAAGAAGTTTTGACTGATTTATTTTTCACAACTTCCTGAAAAAGAAAACATTGTTTACTTTCTCCAGTAACTATGAAAGTAAACATAGATCTAAAAGGTAGAACTAAAAATCAAGAACCACAATCATCTAATTCCTTAACTAAGGACATTATTTCTAAGGGATTAGTTACTGGAAATATAAATTATGGACTATTTGATTACTGAGGGGGATTAAGAAAGATCCCTAAAAATGGGAATAATAACGATCAAAAGAAAATTCCTATTTTTAGGTTTTTCAATAAAGAAAGAAAATATGCTCTAACTACAGGAACTTGTACATTGGAATCAATCTACAAGTTAGTAGACTACAGAAATCTAACTAAAGATAAGTTTTTTGAGCAATGCCCCCCCCCAGGATGAAAAATAGGTAAAAAAACTTATAACCAACCATTAAATCAATTGCTCAGGCAATCATCAAACCATCTTCAAAGTCTCAAAAAATAAAAATTAAGTAGAGAAAACTTACTTAATTTTTAATTAGTATTCTTTAGTCCTTGAGAATTCCTTTAACAGGTGTATTGAAGGGATTGCCTCTGTTAGCTCTTTTCTCTGTTCCTGTTGCAGGAATGTATCTTCTTGAACCTTCTCACTCTAAATTGAAGATTCAAAATCCTGGAAATAATCAGAAAACAAGAGTATATTTGTTTTCTGATGATCTAAAAGTATCTCAAGAAGACAATGGAAGTGTTAAGTTTTCTTTAGTTAATCAGCAACAATCTAATGGAGATAATCAATCTCAGACTCATGACAAGAAAAAACCAATTCTAATGGTTGATCTAGATTTGAGGGATTTAAATAGACAAGATCTACATAAGTTTTGTATTCCTAAAAATGGGGAGTTAGGAAAACCTGAAGCTCAACAAACTTCAGTTCAAAGAAATGAAGTTCAATCTTCCGGCAATTCAAGGCGAGATGAATGTAATGATTGAAAACATTTAGAAAGTTCTTTCTGATGAGGAAATGATTCCAAAACAGAACTTATTGACTTTTTAATAAAAGAATTCTCTAAATTCCTTCAAGTAGAACATGCCTACAATGTTCTATTTTTAGAGAATTCAGAAATTGAATTCAAAGAGAAAGGTAAAGATCAAAAAGAAAAAGATTCCAAGAAAACTTGGGAAATCAAAAAAGATTGTGAATTAACTTCTTCAGGAAATAAAAATGTTTTGAAAGATCTATTCCTGAATTCCATAGAAGGAAAAGAGAAATGCTCCCTTTTCCCTAAATCCTTAAGAGTAAAGCTTAATTTGAGGAAAGATGCTAATCAAAATTCTGATAGTGGTACGATCCAAAATCAAAATATTGAAGTAAATTCTGATTTTCTATATAAAAGGGGAGAACTTCAGGGAAGAATAGATTATTCATACCTTATTGATTTATTTCCTTCAGAAATAACTTCAAATGAATTGCAACAAAACACAAAGGTAATAAAAAGACCTTCAAAGACATTTACAGTAAAAACAGGAAATAAATATTCTTTGTCCCCTCTAACAGAGGAGGACAAAAAGAAAGATAAGAATTTAACTTTCTTGAATAAGAATTATTATTCTCTTGAGTTTGATAAATTAGAGTTAAAAAATTTTCCCGATAAAAAGTCAGAACAATCCGGAGTAATTAATTCACAAGAAGGCTCAAACACAAGCCGTTAATTAAATAATTTTCCTCTAAAACCAATAAGGGTTAAGTCCTTATTGGTTATTTTCCAAATAAAGGAAAGAATAATTTCCTTTATAAGATACATATAAATATATTGAGATGAACCCTTTTAGCTTATCTTTTTTAAAGGGTCCATCCCTTCTTGCTCTATTTTCTGTTCCTTTATTTAGTATCAGCTTTTTCTCTTCAAACGGAAAAACTGATCCTTTTAAGTTAAGTGAAGCTAAAGGATTAACTACAAGAGTAAGACTTTACATTGATGGATTACCTAAAGAATTAAATAAGCTAACTCAAACTACAACATCTTCCGGAGGCTCCTGAGGAGCCTCTAATAGTTATCAAATTATGCAAGTAAATAGTCAACCGCATCAAGTTTCTACTTCAGGCCAACAACAAAATAAGAAAGTTCCAGCGTTAATTGCTGAACTTTCTTTAAAAAACCTAAATAGATTAGATTGACAAAAATTTTGTTTGCCGGAAGGATCTATTCTGAAGAAAAAGCAACCTGCAGCTTCGGCCGCCGCAGCATCTGCTAGCGCTTCCTCTTCATCTTCAAGTCAAAGTTTTACTCCTTGTAATCCAGAATGGGTTGGTTACTCTAGGGAGGAAAATATAGAAGTTATTAAACATCTTTTGCATTTACTTACTAGATATATACAAGTAGAGCATGTAGGTAACATGATGTCTATTTATGACAAAGAAACAGGTTTTGAGAAAAAAGAAAATGGAGGAAGAACTAGAAGAGATTCTTCTAGTGGAAATGGATTGTCACAAAAATTGCAAACAATCAAAACAGATTGTTCTTTGGAAACTGATGATCCCAAAAAATTACTAGATGAGTTATTTTTTACTACTTCCTGAAAAAGAAAGAAGTGTTTACTTGCTCCTACAACTATGAAAGTTACTCTAGATCTTTCTGCTTCTGGATTAGAAAATAATGTTGCTGCTGTTCAGCAACAATCACAACAAACTAATGAAGATATTTCCTCAAAAATTACTAAAGAAGTAATTTCTAAGGGAAATTTCTCTGGAAATTTAAATTATTCTCTTTTTGATTATTGAGCAAATATCAAAAAGATAGAAAGTAAAGTACTTCTTTTTAAATTCGATTCAAAAAGAAAGTACTCACTTAAAAATGCTGGAACTTGTCAATTAGAAGAGATGTATAAGTTAGTAGAAGAAAGATCTGTAAAGAATAAGAAAGAATTTGAGGACAAATGCCCCCCCTCACAACGTAAGTCAAGGAGATAATACTAGAATTTTTAGCCACAAGTGATTATTTAAATTGAGTGACGAAAATAATCAACAATAAGAACTTGCTGGGGGGGGGCAATTAAAGATTTATGCACTTCAAAGGATCTTTCTTGCTGTTCCTTACGGGTCTCCCAATGTTTTCTTGATTTTTTTGAATGAGTTCACAAAATAACTTAAATTGAACTCATTCATCATTAAATGGTCTTTACACTAAAGTAAGACTATTTTTCGAAATACCTTCTTCTCAGTCAAAACAGACTGCAAGTTCTTCAGCTTCTTTTAATTCACAGCAAAGTCTTTCAAACCTCTATAACATTCAGCAAGTAAATCAAGAACCAGTTACTCAAAGTGAAACAATCAAATCTATGACTGTAGAAATTCCACTTAAATATTTAGGGAGAACTAATTATTACAGATATTGCTTAAACACTAAACAAGAACAAGACTTGACTACCTCTTCAGTTAGTCAAGTGTCCAATAGTGACTCTTCAGGAACTCAAGATTGCAATCTAAATTATTTTTATGGAAATTCAGAAAAAGACAAGAAAGTAGATGTAGGTTTTTTCCTACATCTACTAACTAAGTGAATAAAGTTACAACATGCAATTAATATGCTTTTTCTATTTGAAGAAGAAGGTCCAGAACACTTGAGACCCTCTTCTTCAAATGACAGAAGTTTGCATGAAAAGTTATCGAAAGCTTGTAACTTTTCAGCTAAAAATAATTTTTCTGCACTAACTAGATTATTTTCTTCTCCATTTAGTGATTCAAAAAGTTGTCTATTATCTCCTTCTGTTTTGAATGTCCGCTTAAAAACTAGTGTCGCAAGTCAATCTTCTGTAACTTCAGAAGTTCAAAATTCTAACACAACTTCTCAAGAAATTAATGAAAGTACTTTTAAAGAAGGAACTATAGAGGGAAACTATATTTATTCCCTCTATGATTATTCAGCTAATCCTAAAAAAGTTAATTTAGAAAATTCTGGACATAGTCACTCCAGTGGACAAGAAAAAGAATTAAGCTTTGAAATCAAAACTTTTCCTATTGAATTAAAGAAAGAAAATTCCTCTCAAGAGAATCAAAAGTGTAATTTTGATTCTCTATATAAAAAATATGAAGATAGAAATTTAAAGCCAGAAGAACTTGTTTCTTCTTGCTTAGGGAAAATTTAGAAACTAAATTTATACTTGTAGGTTTATTTTTTTAACTAAGTTTTGTTTTCTTCCAAACTGGAGAACATATTGGATGAGGGGTTGGATTAGTTTCAGCATTCATAATGGGAATGATTCTAGGTTGAAAATTAGCAAATAAGAGAAAAAAGAAAAAGTAATTTAACTTTTGCTCATTTTCTTTAATGGAGATCAAATTGGTTGAGGAGTAGGTATAGTGGCAGCTTTCATTATTGGAATAGTTTTAGGATGGAAGTTAAATAACAAAAAGAAAAAGAGTAGTAAGTAATTAATATGTTTAACTTTTTTGTATTGTTTTTTGAAGATAGTGCGGGTACTCACATAGGTTGAGCTGTTGGTCTTGTTCTTGTATTTATTATGGGACTCTATTTAGGATGGAGTGCAGCTGTTAAGAGATATAAAAAAGATCCTAGAGAGAATTGAATTAAAGCTTCTCAAGTGAGAGAGCTTTATAGACAATTAGGAAGAACTCCTACTGAAAGACAAATAAAACAATTATTGGCAGCTGTAAATAAGCAGAATTAGTGCTTAGTTAAGAAAAAGTGAGTTGTTACTCACTTCTTCTTCCTCCCCCTAACCTTACAGGTACTTTACACCTAGGTCACCTGTGAAACATTGTTTTACAGGACTTCAGATATAAGTGATCAACTATAAGAAAATATTTCTCCTATTGAGCTATAGGAGTTGATCATGCTGGAATTTCATTCCAGTCAAAGTTTGATTCCCTTTTCAGGGAGAAATTCTCTCATTTAAGTCCTGAAGAATATTTAGAAGAAATGAATAAGTATGCAACTGAATTGAGAGAAAAAATCTTCTCTCAATTCAGTCTCATTACTTCTTCTATGGATATCTCTAAAGCTAGATATACATTAGAAGAACAATCTAAATCTTTTGTATTAAAAAAATTCTTGTCCCTGTTTTCTCAGGGACTAATTTATAAGAAAAAGAAATTAGTTAATTGAGACATTAAGTTACAAGAAGTTTTAGCTGACTGTGAAGTAATACACAGAGAAGAAAATTCAAAGCTTTATTACCTAAAGTATTACTTCACAGATGATAGTGACAAATATCTTTTGGTAGCTACATCCAGAATTGAAACAATTTTTGGAGATGTAGCTGTATTTGTTCATCCAGAAGATAAAAGATATTCTTCTTTTATCTCCAAAAAGGTTTATATTCCGGGAATTAAAAGAGAAATTCCTGTACTAGCTGATAATTCTATTTCTCAGGAATTTGGTACTGGAGTCATGAAATGTACTCCAGCACATGACAGTATAGACTGAGAACTTAAGGAAAAGTACTCACTAGATCAAATAGAAGTATTTGATATAAATGGGAAGCTACTTGAAGTAGCTTGCCAATTCTTCGGTAAAGATAGATTAGAAGCTAGATCAGAAATTGTAGACTGACTTCAGTCTACAGGAGAATTAGAAAGAATAGAAGACTATAAGACTAGATTGTCTTACTCTGAAAAAAGTAATACTTTAGTAGAAAAACTTCTAACTGAGCAATGATTTCTTGCTGCCTCTAAGTTAGCTCAGTTAGCAGCAAAAATAATAAGATCTGGGAAATTTAAGTTAAATATCTATCCTTCCTCGCAGAAGGATAGACTTCTAGATTATCTAGATAATACTGAAGATTGATGCTTATCTAGACAGATAAGCTGAGGAATAAAAGTGAATATGGCTTACGATAAGAAGTTCAGAAAATATAGAGTTAATCCCGATATAAATGATCAAGATCAATTTATATCAGAGGAAATAGCTCTAGATACTTGATTTTCTTCTGGTCTTTGACCAGATATTGTTTTTTTAGGCTCTCCTAAATTAAGGGATAGATTTTTCCCCTTTTCTACTCTAGTTTCAGGGAAAGATATATTATTTCCTTGAATTTCAAGAATGATATATCTTTCCCTTCATTTCAACGCTAAACCTCCATTTAAAAATATTTTTTTACATGGAATACTTAGAAACTCTAAGGGAGAAAAAATGTCTAAGTCTCTGGGAAATGGAATTCTCCCGGAGGAACTATATAGTAAATATTCTTCAGATGTAATTAGATTTGCTTTCCTATCAAACACACACTTTGATAGGGATATCAAATATTCTGAAAATATTTTTCAAAAACCAATTAACTTTATTCACAAATTGGAACACCTTTTCAAATTTTTTGAAAGTAAATTGAGTGGAAGTCAATCTTTATTCTTTGGAGAAGAAAAGCAAATAAAGTTTGACTTCCAAAATCTTAGTTGAGCTGAAAGATGAATTATTAGAGAATTTAGTTTTCTTTCAGAAGAACTAGAAGAACTCTTCTCTTCTTATGATTTTTCTTCTCTAACTAAATTAATAGTTACTTTCTTTACTGAGAAAGTATCTAACCAGTTTTTAGAGCTCCTAAAACTGGAATGACAGGGAGAAGAAAATAGTATTAAGTTTTTAGCTTACATAACTGAGTTAAGTTGCAGAATACTATATCCTTTTATTACAGAATTTTCTGAAAAATACTATAAAAAACTATTTAATAGAGAGCTTGAATCTGTTTTTTACTCAATTTTTTATCCAAAAAAATGATCTAAAAAAACAGATGAAGGGTCCTGATTTTTCGAATACATGAAAAAAGTTAGACAACTTTATCACTCTCTCGAACTTGACTTCTCAAAAGAAGTTAAGTTCAGAATAGTTTCTTCTCTTAGCTCCGCTTCATTTAAAAAGCAGATAGAAGAATTAAATCCATATTTCAGGAGACTAAATCAAACTTTAGTCTCACTAGAGAAAAAGAGAGATCTTTCTCATTTCCCGACTGTTAAAGTTGGAAAACTCTATTTTGAACTTCTAATAGATGATTTGCCAAAAGACAAATATAAAGAATTTGTTTCAAAAGAACTTTCTAAATATTCTTCTGAAGTTGAAAGATCCAGAAAGATACTTTCTAGAGAATCTTTCTGTTCTAACGCTCCAGAAGAATTAATACTAGAAGAAAAGAGAAAATATCAAGATTATCTTTCAGAATTTGAGTTCTATTCAGAACTAAATTCTCAACTATAGTATCTACTCAGTAGTTAATTTGTAAAGAAGATCTAAATGATCTTCTTTAACAATGGTCAGCAAATGATAGATAATTCAGGAGATATCTATCTAGCTACTAGATTATTAATGATGTTTTACTGATTAACTATTCCCTCTATAGCTTTAATACTTATTTGATCTCTGTATTCTTTTCCGAAAATGGACTGATCCAAAAACTTTCCATCTTTCAGTAGATTTTTTCCATATTTAAAAAATCTATCTATTTTTGGATGAGTCATTCTTGGAACTTTAATTCTTATAAACACAATATTGCTAGTGTTCTATGCTATAGACACACTAGCTTTAAATAATGTAGATAAGTATGCAGTTTACTGGAAATATAAAGTACAGGAAAGACCTGTACTGTCTTTCTTTGCAGTAACAATTATGGGATTTATTCTCTACTGAATACTAGCAATAGTGTGTTACAACACTTTTTGAGAGAAATACTTTAATTCCAAATTAAATCTTTCTCTCAAAGATTTAGCTAAAAAATTATTTTCTAGATATTAAGAGAATGAATTGCTTAAGAAGAAATCATTCTCTTTCTCTGAAGTTGAGTGAGTTTTCTACTCACTACTTCTTGTATTCTTTTCTTTTATTCCTATTTTTAAGTGGCACATTATTTTATTTGTTCCACCCTTCTTATTATTCATATATGTCTTTGAATTAGACTTAACCAAGACCTGTGTTAGGTCTTGTTTTATATTCTTATTTTTCTGTATTTGGATGTATTCATCCAATTACATAGGGAGTGCTATAAAGGCAGATAAGTTTTTGTTTTTCCTGCAGGAAAAACTAAATAAAGTAATAGTTTCTAACTATAGTGGAAAGACTCAGAAGTTTATTTCCTATCTTCTCTTAAATAAGAGAGACAGGGAAATAAACCCTGTCATAGAAGACTTTAGGGAATTATCTATAGTCCACTTAATAGTAATAAGTGGATTTCACATGAATTTAGTAAAAAATATTCTTTCCAAGATAATTCCCAATTGTCTTAATCCAAAAATAAAGAAGATACTAATCTTTTCTTCTTTATTTACTTATTCCTGAGCTACAGCTTTTTCTATCCCTTCTACAAGAATATTTTTTGAAGAATCTTCAGAACTTTTTCAAAGAAAAAAGAATAAGAAGGGGAAATCTCTTCCATTTGAAAAGTGATCTAAATCTATTTGGATCACTTTTCTATTATTCCCTTCAGCCCTTTCCTCCCTTTCTTTTATTCTTTCTTATTTTTTTGCACTTGTCTTTAGGCTAATTGGTAAATTAGGATTGACTAGTGTCAATGAGTTACTCCTAAGAACTGTAAGTGCTTGTCTTATATCTCTTTTCTTTTTCTCTTATAAGACAAAGAAGTTATTTCTTATATCAGGAGTAAATCAATTTTTATTTACTCCTGTAATAATACTTCTTTTTCTCTATTATTTCTTCACTTGACCTTTTAAGTTCCTATCATCGATAGGAACTAAACTCTATGACTATTTCACTAGCTTAGTGTCACCACTAAGCTTCAATAAGCTCTACTTAACTAGATATTCAGGAAGTTCTTTAGAGATCTTTTATTTTTTAGTAGCTTTCTCCTTAGTAACTTTGGGAGTTTCTTATCTATTACGAAAGAAAGCTAACTAAAAAATGATTTGAATTTATATCTCTAGAAGCTTAGATGCTCTAGAGATGAAAATAGAGGAATTAATGTCAGAATTTCAAAAAGGAACTCTTCTACACATAAGAAGAGCTGATTTTGAGAGAGTGAAAAATTCACTCACTCAAACTAACTTATTTGTAGATTACACTCACTTTATTTTTGAAGACTATATAGGAAAACTTTCTGATTTAGAATTTTTATTCCGGACAATAAATTTTCACGGAATAAAAATACTTATAACAATATATTCAGAAACTAGGAAGTTTCTATCTATAGATCTTTTAAATAAAGTGGAAGATAGAAACTTCTGGTTAAATAAACCTCGAGACTCAGCTAAAGATAGATATTTAAGAAATCTGCTTAGCAAAGCAGATTTAAATCTATCTTCAGAATTAGTTAGTTTAATTAGGGAGGAATCTTTTTCCTCCTGCATTCAACTAAGGAGTGTTATTGTTCAATTAAGAATATTGTCTTTCGGAGATCAAAAACTATCTAGGGAGATAGTTTTGGAATCAATTAAATCTAATAAAGCATTCGGGGGTTCCGATAACCCCTTCATGTTTTTAGATTTATATATCTCAAATAAAGTTGGGGAGTGAGTAACACTCCTTAGAAAGTTTTTGCAATCTAGGGAATCAATCTCATCTTTTTTGAGGTGTTTTTCATATTCACTTTCATCTAATTTCTGGAGTAATTATTACAGTCCAGAAATTAGTGAATATATAAGGAAATTAGGTTATAATTTTCTTATTTTTATGGAATTGAATTTCCTTAAAATTCTAAAGGAGTCCTGTTGGCAGTGGGTGGTCCTTTACTTTTTTTGAAGTAATAGACCAGTCAATAATTTAAATAACAATTATTTAAGATAGGAGAGAAAACTTTTTAAGAAAATAACCAATTAGTTTGTTAGAAAACAACAAAGAAAGTTTCTTTGTGGAGAGAAAAGATAAGAAATATTTCACTGAATTATTTCTAAAACTCAAAGATTATTTAACTAAGCTTTCTTATTGCTCTCCTCTTTTTAGTGACCTTAAGTCGGAAGAGGAAGAAAGCTTAGATTTTGTAGTATCTTCTCTATTATTACTTAGAAAGCTCTCAGAGCTTTCTGGCAATAAAGATGGAATACCTGAATTAACAAATAAGTTTAGAGATGGACTTCCAAAGAAGTCCGAAAGTGAAACAGTTAAGAAAATACTTAACTCTCTCATGAAGTCTCAGAAAGAGTTAAGTATTGAGGAAGAAGAGGAATTAGAAGATGAAGTTAATTATGTATATATATGAGTACTTAACAGCTATCAATTAGATCTAAAAACTACTTCTTTAGAAGATGTAAAGAAGAAGTATGGAGATCTTGTAGCTGAAGAATTTTCAGCTACATTAGAAGAGGAACAAGAAAATCTTAAAAGCAATAGTAAAGAAAAAAAGAGAAGTAGTGATTCTTTTAAAGGAAGATCTTCTAAAACAAAATCTGAAAAAGAATGGGCAGGATATAGTGTCTATAGAAATCTATTCAATACCGAAAGATGATCTTTCGGTAGCGGAAAACTAGATAGAGATGAAGACAGTTTTGAATACATAGTAACTAGAACTCAAGCCCTTGAAAGGCTTGAGAGAGAAGTTAGAAAGGGAAGAATATATATTTATTCAACAAAACCAGTTAGAAATTTAAAGTGAAAGCAAACACTTTCTTTTTTGTGTTTTGCTGGCGCAATTGTTAGTTTTGTTGCATTTTTCAAAAGTATTGTGAGTATGAATGGATCAAATCAAAATAGTTGAGGCTCTCCTACTCTATTTGCCTTGATGAGTTTTATTTTCTTTCTTTTAACTAGAAAGGAAAATAATAGATTTAGAGAAAATGAAAACTTTAAGTATTGTTTCAGTAAAAAGATCTTTTATTATTATTTCTTTTTATCTCTGTTTTTCGTGTTTGGTCATTCAGCTGGAAATGGTAAAGGATACAGTGATTTCTTCAGTAGTGGAGATTCTTTCCAAATAGCTTTGTTTGCTCCACTACTATTTCTGGTAGTGTCTTCTATTCTCATATTCTTAATAGGATTCTTTTTCTTGAATCCTAAGAAGAATAAGGTATTAATAGAAAATCTATTAAATAAATATTCTCATCCTCCATATCTAAATAATTAGTTAGGTAAAGGAACCTTGTTAATAAGACTAGGTTTTATTAACACAAACAAAGGGGTTCAAAAGAAACCCCTTTTGTTCTTTAACTTAATACCTAATGTTGTGTTTGGAGCTTTCATTGGTTTTTTTGCACACCTTATGTTGATTGCTGGAGTGCTTATAGCTATATTCCAGCAATCACATAAATTACTTTTTTATTCCTTCTTAGGTTTTTCTGTTTTCCTTATTTCTTTTCTTATATATAGACATAAGTTTTTTGAAGTATTAAAAGTTCCCTCATATAAGAGTTTTTTAATTTCTAGAAATAAATTAATACTCTGAATATGGTGAACTTTTAATGCTTGATTATTAACTTGTTGAGCTGCAATGGTATTTATTGGAACATTTAATGGGTTCGGATGAACTTATTGAACTAGTGAACATGTAAATGTCTTGACTTCTAGTCCAGACATAACAAAAACTACTGGAATAGTTCTTTGAGTAGTTCACTGCCTATTAATAGGACTATTAAGTGTTAGCTATAAGAAATTTATGGAATTCTTTAGATATGCTCAATTCCAATTGAGAAATAGAAGAGCTCAACTTAAACAATTTAAGTTGAAAGCTGAAGAAGAAGTAAATGTTCAAAACTTAGCTATTTAATACCTTTATTTGGAAAGTGAAAGGTGATATCGTATATGCTTCCTTACATCAATGATTTCACTGAGCATATATGTTAGTGTTGCAATCATATATGATTTCTTGATTAAAAATACTATCGGTCAGGGAAAATTCCCAGCAACAATTACTGCTTTACTGACAGCAATTGTTCAAGCTTGGTTTACGTGTAAAAACTTTACACTCCTAAATAAATTCTTTAAGCTAACTTTACTTAGGAGTAATTACTCTTTCTGATTCCTAAGGTTTATTAATTATAAAGATAAAACTAAAAGTACCTTAGGAATCAGAACTAAATTAATATTCTCTCACTGACTTAATTTATTAGTACTTTCTTCAGTACTAATAATTGGGACTATTATTGAAAAAAATGTTGGTTCACAGGAATATTATTTTGAAAAATGATTTGCTATAGCAGGAGTACTTGTTATTCCTGCTATAAGATTATTTACTACTACAGTGTATATTCCGAATCCAACCTATAGGTTGTTTTTCAGAATATAGATATTTTTAACTTAATCTAGTGAATTTAAGTTTGTCTTTTAGTTCAATACAACCACTATTTAGTGGTGTTGGATTGAAATTTCTACAAGACTCTAAAGACAATACTTCTTCAATGATCATGGGAGTTGCTCTCATGATGATATTTATTTTTGCTTTGGGAGTTTTCTATAGGGATGCACTTGAAAAATCAGATTCATATGAAAAACTCCCAAAGCTTATGTTTATGGTTTTCTTAATGGTTAGATGGGTTAAGAATAACACCATAAAGTTATTGGGACCTAAAAATCAATTTACTATTCCATTTTTTCTTTACATAATGCTCTACTTTTGGACTTCTGGAATAGTAAATATGCTCGGTTTTAAGGGAATAGTTAACTTTATGATAGTTCCCTTAACCCTGTCAGGGTTTGTATTTTTAGGAACTTTATTCTTTGGAGCTAAATATAGAGGTTGAGGATTCTGTACTGACTACTTTATATGAATAAAGAGAAAAGGGAAAAAGATTTTCCCTATTCCTGATGTATTGGCTATGTTAGGAGAGCTAGGGAAGGTAGCTTCCCTAGCTTTTAGATTATGAGGTAACTATTTTGCTGGAGTACTGTTTTTGTTTATTTTTCACCATGTTTTTGAAACCTATTTAGGTTCTCTAGGTCTATCTACAGGAATAGCTACTTCAATTATTAGTGTTCCTCTAAATCTTTACTTTGATATTGTTGATACAGTGTTGCATTCCATGATTTTCTTGTTCTTGGCATCTATTTATTGGTCAATGGCATCTAATTCGATGCATCAGCAAAAAGCTTAAATTTAAATATATAGTATTTATTAACAAGTAGTTTTGCCGAGAATTTTCGACTTTCTTTTAAATACACTCACATTATTCCAACAGAATAATAATGAGAAATATATTGGAGCTGGTGTTGCTATTCTTGCAGGTTTAGGGGCTGCAGTTGCTCAAGGTTATATTGGTGGTAAAGCAGTTGAATCATTAGCTAGAAATCCAGAAGTTGAAGCTTTAATCTTCAAACAATATATTGTTGGAGTAGCTATTTGTGAATCAGTAGCTATCTATGGATTGATTGTCTCAATTCTCTGCCTATACGGGGGGTAGGTTCTTAATTTATTAGTAAATAATTAACTTAAAATCTTTAATTTTGACTAAATGATCTTTTTTCAAAGTGACGGTTTAGGGAAAAAACTTCAGGACCTGCTATTTTCATTAGTAAGTTCAAATCCAACTGTAATTGCAGTTCACTTTCTGAGTTCAATCTTTGTAATTATTTTCATTGTTTACTATTTTTGAAAACCTACTAACGCTTTTTTAGCTAAGCAAAAAGATAAATTAGATAAAGTTCATACTCAATTAGCTTCAGCCACTAAAGAAACTAAAGTAGCTCTTTCTCAATTAAAAACTCAACAATCTAACTTAAAGGAAGAAGAAAAAAGAATAATTACTGAACAAAAACAAAAAGCTGAAAAGATTCTTTCTCAAAAATTAGAAGAAGCTGAAAAACTAAAACAATCTATTATTGAGGAAAGTAAGAGAAAAGCTCAACAAATAGAAGAGGAAGCTAAGAAAACTATTAATGGTAAAGTTATTGATCTTTCAGTTGAATTAGCTGAAAAACTTGTTGGTGTTTCTATTAATCAAAAAACACACAACAAGTTAGTAAATGAATACATTAGTGATATCAATAAAGCTTTTAGAGAAAAAGAAGAAATAGCTTTAAGTTAGTAGTTACTTAAGTGAGTAGTAGTAATAACTCCTCTTCCGCAGTAAGAGAGAGAGAAAAAATATTTAGATTTGTAAAAGCTTTAGTAGCTTGTTACTCAACTAAAAAGGACTTTAGTCTCCTTTTAGATGAGACTAAAAGTCTTTTAGAATTTTTTAAGAAGTTTCCAGAATTTGAAATATTTTTAACTTCCCCGAATATTCAAACAGAGAAAAGAAAAAAGTTTCTTTTTGAGCTCATTAGACTTTTTTCTTTTCAACAAAGATATCTTCCTTCAACTATTGACTTAATATTTCGACATGAACTAATAAAACACATTGTTCTATTTCTAGAACAATTAATAGAAAGTGTTGAGCGAGAACTTGAACAAGTTCATGTCAAAATTACAAGTTCTAAGCAACTATCAGATGCTCAACTTAAAAAATTGATAGAGGGACTTGAAATTAAATTTGGAAAATCAATTAGAGTTGAAACTTCAATTGATACCAGCTTAATTGCTGGTATCAGAATGGAATATGAAGACTCCATTTTAGATTGCTCACTAGCAAGAAAAATGGATACCATTAAGAAAGAACTTTATGAAAGACTTTCTGCTAAATAATTAGATAGAGTTATATGGCTACTACAAGACTAGATGAATTTGCAGAAACTCTAAAGAGACTAATACAAGATAATGAGGTAGCTCTAAGAGAAGAAGAAGTTGGAAAGGTTCTTTCCAACTCAGATGGAATTCTTCTTCTCTCTGGACTATCTAATTGCTTCCTTTATGAAGTTCTCCTGATAGGAGAACAAGAAATACCAGCTCTTGTATTAGTTCTTCGAGAAAGTAGTATTGGTGCAGTAGTACTTGGAGATTATGGATTAATTTCCGAAGGAATGACTGTTTCACGAACTAGAAAGAGCTTCTCAGCTCCTAGAGGAGATGCTCTTTCAGGAAGAATTATTAATGTATTTGGAGAACCTTTAGATGGGAAGGGAAAGATAGAAATAAGTGAGTGATCACAAGTAGAAGCTCCTGCTCCAGAAGTAATGGAAAGAAGTTCTGTTTGCGAACCCCTTTATACTGGAATACTTGCAATTGATGCAATTATTCCGATAGGTAAAGGACAAAGAGAGTTAATTATCGGAGACAGACAAACAGGTAAGACTTCTTTGGCTATGGAAGCCATAGTAAATCAAAAAGGTAAGAATGTTAGATGTGTATTTGTAACTATAGGTCAAAAGAACTCTACTGTATTCCAATCATTTAAAGATTTAGAGAAGGTAGGAGCACTAGACTATACAACTATTGTTGTAGCTAGTGCTTCCGATCTTCCTTCTCTTCAATTCTTGGCTCCTTTTGTTGGTATTACAGTAGCTGAATATTGAATGAGAAGGGGGGAAGATGTCCTAATCATTTATGATGATTTGACGCAACATGCTATTGCCTATAGAACTCTTTCCCTATTATTAAGCTTCCCTCCAGGGAGAGAAGCTTTCCCGGGAGATATTTTCTATTTACATAGCCGACTTCTAGAGAGAGCTGGAAAGTTATCTCCCGAAAATGGAGGCGGATCTATAACAGCTCTCCCTATCATTCAGACACAGTCTGATGATATTTCAGCTTATATCCCAAGTAATGTAATTTCTATTACTGATGGGCAACTATTCCTGAAGACTACACTCTTTAACTCTGGTCAAAGACCAGCTGTAGACTTATCTAACTCAGTTTCAAGAGTTGGAGCTTCTGCGCAAGAAGCTGCAATTAAAAGTCTTACTGGCTCACTAAAACTAGCTGTTTCTCAATACTTTGAACTTCTAGAATTCTCTAAATTCTCATCAGATTTAAATGAGGAATCTAGAAAGTCTCTAGCTCTCGGAGCTAGAATACTTCCTATTTTGGTTCAACCTCCTTTAAACCCTTATAGTCCTCAAGATGAAATTCTTTT
Source organism: Mycoplasma suis str. Illinois (assembly GCF_000179035.2). Lineage (NCBI taxonomy): Bacteria > Bacillati > Mycoplasmatota > Mollicutes > Mycoplasmatales > Mycoplasmataceae > Mycoplasma > Mycoplasma suis. Next base: position 426,280 of record NC_015155.1, on the reverse strand, counting down.
ACTATTCCTAATTTCAAGTAAGTTAATACTTGAATTAGAAAAACCGGAATGAGTTACTCCTTTCTTAAAGAGAATACTTGAAACTTGAAGAAAGCATTCTCTTTATCAAACAATTTCTCTTTCTGAGAAAGTTAGCGTAGCTGCTAAAGATATGATGACTAGTATGTTTAGAGCAGAATATAGAGCTTTCATGGATACTGAAGAAATTCAATTAGAAATTAAAAAGGACTTAAGTTTTTAAAACTTAAGTAACTAGTTAACAATGTCTTCTGGGTTAGTTGCAATCTCAAGAAAAATTAAGGATATGGAATCCATTCTGAAGATCTCAGAAGCTCTTCAGTTAATTTCCTCAACAAAGTTAAAAAACTATAGAGATATGAGAGAAAAAGGAAGAGACTATGTTGAGGGAATTAAATTCCTATTCAGAAGTTTTTATTCCAGTTATGAGCATGATTACAAAGTAAGTAATGCTAAATTTGTATACATTGGGGAGGGAGGAGAAAAACTCTCCCTCTGAGTAGTTATAGGAACTGATTTAGCTCTTTGCGGTAGATTTAATGCTCAAATAATTGATTATTTAGTTAAGAACTTTCCTTTAGATGGTTTTCTAGTAGTTTTTGGTAAAAAACTATTTAACCTCCTGAAGGGATATCCAGCCCTAAAGGAGAGAATAATTGAAATTTATCCCTCCGAAATTAAATCTGCAGACTTAGTTGAAAGCTTGGAGGTGGTAGCTAAATTTGTACTAAAAGAATATATTACTAGAGGATGCTACCACCTCAATTTAGTTCACCACAAAGTTGGTAGAGAACTTAGAAACTTTTCTATATTGCCCTTCACAAAAGATTATTTTGGGAGGGCAAGAACAGGTATAAGATATGATACTCACTATCACAGATTTGATAATTCTGAAAGTATCATAGAATTATTTCCAGCTTATTTTGAGAGAACTATATTAGTTGCTCTCATAGAATCTAAGATCTCTGAACACAGTCAGAGAAGAGAGCTCATGAATAATGCAGTTAAAGCCGCAGAAGAAAAATTAGCTGAATACAAAATTGTTTATCAAAAAATGAGACAGGCAAATATTACTCAGGAAATTACTGAAATTACTTCAGCACTGAAATTAAATATGGGAGGCTAAAAGCCCTCCCTTCTTTTTTAATTAACTAGTTCTTACTAGTTAAATTCAGAAACTTCTAGTCGTTCAACTAATTCAGTAAATCCTTCATTCTTCCTTAGAAGTTCTTCTTTTTCTTTTCCTAGGGTAGAAGTAACTCTATTTCAAAGAGAATCAATATTCTCTTTGGAAACTAATTTTTGGAATCATCCTTCTTTCAAGAGAATAAAAATTTTTCTCATAGTTTTGGAAACTTCTTTCTTTAAGTTGTCAGAATATTTAAATCTCTGAGACTGAGTCTCATAAATATCACTATTTAGGAGATTTAATTCTCCTTCACTAGTTAGTCTTAAATCTAATTCAAAATCTATAAACTTAAAAGCTTTTTCCTCCACCAATGGAGGAGTAGCTATGTTTAGGTAAATAGAATATTTATCTTCTGGATGTAATGTAACTAATACATTAAATCAGTGATCTTTTCAGAAAAATCAAAAGATAGGTAAGTTATTAGTAGAACTTACATATCTTTTTACTTTTATATTTACATCCTTATTTTTTCTAGAAGGAATTTCTACTTCAGTTTCAGTTAGAAATTCCGTCTGAAAAGGAGGTAAAAAGAAAACTCACATAGATGAGTCTTCATAAATTAGGTAGTGATTTTCTATAGACTTGCAAAGAGAATGGTCTAATTTATGAGCATGTATCATAAATTTCTTACTTGAATCAACCATTCTCTTTTTTCTTAGAAGTCTATAGAAATACTACCTACTCTAAATTAAATAGTTTAAGTCTTTATTTTCGATAAATGGGGCGATTAATGGGATTCGAACCCATACATGCCTGGACCACAATCAGGTGTGTTGACCATTTCACCATAACCGCCAGTAGAAAAAAGGAGAAATAAAATTTATTTTAATTGCAAACTTTCCAGTTTACTTTTAGTAAATAAATTCAAATTTAACCATAAAAACCTTTAAAAACAGGTCTATTTTAGAAGTTTAGATTTTTAAATTTTTTTCTATATTTCTTTTATCCTTCTATATGAAAATGAAAAAATAGAAGGATAAAAGTTATTTAAATATGTCTTCTTCTGACACCATCACTAATAAATCACTAACAATGGAGGGATATATCTCTCAAGTTTCAGGACCAATTGTTGATATGGTCTTTCCACTTGATAGTCAGCCTTCAATTCATGAAAAAATTGAAATATTTGATCCAGACAATAGATTAAGTAAAGAATTAAAGGCTGTCTTTGAAGTAGCTCAGCTACTTGGAGATGGAAGAGTTAGAACAATTGCTTTAACTCAAACAATTGGTCTATTTAGGGGAATGAAAGTTTTGAGAACAGGAAAACCACTAATGGTTCCTGTTGGGATGGAAACATTAGGAAGAATGTTCAATGTAGTGGGAGACACTATTGATAAATTACCTAAGTTAGAAAATGTAGAACTTAGGTCAATACATGCAGAACCACCTAAGTTCTCAGATCAAACAGATAGTATTGAACTTCTTGAAACAGGTATTAAAGTTATTGACTTATTAATCCCTTTTGCAAAGGGAGGTAAGATTGGTCTATTTGGTGGTGCTGGTGTAGGTAAAACGGTTGTAGTTCAAGAGTTAATTCACAATGTCGCTAAGCGACATAGTGGTCTTTCTATCTTTGTAGGTGTAGGAGAAAGATCAAGAGAAGGTAATGACCTTTACTATGAAATGGAAAATAGCGGAGTTCTTAAAAATACAGTTCTTTTATTTGGTCAAATGAATGAAGTTCCGGGAGCTAGATTAAGAGTTGCATTCAGCGGACTTGCAGTCGCTGAATACTTTAGAGATGAACTTTCTAAAGATGTTCTTCTATTCATTGACAATATCTTTAGATTCTCGCAAGCCGGATCAGAAGTATCAGCTTTGCTAGGAAGAACTCCTTCAGCTGTAGGTTATCAACCTACACTGGGATACGAAATGGGAAGACTACAAGAAAGAATTACTTCAACCAAAACTGGTTCTATTACTTCCGTTCAAGCTGTATATGTTCCAGCCGATGACTTAACTGACCCAGCTCCTGCAACTATTTTCACCCACCTAGATGCAAAAGTAGTTCTAGATAGAAAAATAGCAGCTCTAGGTATCTATCCTGCTATTTCTCCACTACTTTCTTCATCTAATCTACTAACTGAAAGAGTGGTGGGTGAAGAACACTATCATGTAGCAAATGAAGTTGTTAGAGTTCTTCAAAAATATGAAGAACTACAAGACATTATTTCTATTTTGGGTATTGATGAACTTACAGATGAAGATAAGAAACTAGTATTTAGAGCGAGAAAAATTAGAAACTTTTTCTCTCAACCTTTCTTTGTTGCAGAAAAGTTCATAAATATGGGAGGTAAGTATCTAACAAGGGAAGATACTTTGAGATCATTTAAAGCTATTCTAGATGGAGAAGTAGATGATCTTCCTGAAGAAGCCTTCTTCTATACAGGAAATATTGATGATGTAAGGGAGAAAGCTAGAAAAATGAAAGAAGATCAAGCTAGAGCAGCAGCCACGTAGTCTTGAAAACTTGTAATTACTTCTTCGGAATCGAAGAAGTAATTGAGAAATACTACAGTGAGTTTGCTGGTAGTATTCAAAATAAATCACACTCCAAAGCATTGGAATACGCCTCAAAAATAGAAGAGCTGAGAAAAAAAGCTTGTAGCTTTTTAGGTCTCAGCTCTTCTCATTTTTTAACTTTTCAGCACAATGAGTATTACATTGAAAAATTAATTTTTAATTTCCTAAAAAATAGTGAAAATTTAGTAATTTTCACTAATGAGCCTTATAATTTAAAATCAAGTCGATTTGAAAATGTTTTCGAAATCGAAAACATTTTTGAAGTAGAAAAATTTGATTTAAAAAACAAAATTGTTTTAATTTGATTAATAGGGCTGGAATCCCTTGAGAAAAATTTGATAAGTCAAGTGAATAAGTTAGGGGGCTCTTGTTCTTTTCTTTTTTCTTATATTTCACTTGACAATATCTTTTTTGATTCGGATGAATCAAAAAAACTTTTAAGTGAATTCTCTTCTATAAGCTTTAATCCTTCAAAATTGTTCCATGAATATGGAACAACATTTTTCTGATTTAAAAAAGAAATATCTCTTTCCCCTATATTTATGGGGAGCAATGCAGCTAAACTATCTTCTGGAGATAGTTTGACTGTAAGAGAACTTCCATATTCATTGGAAATCGGAACTTCTAACTTAATCTCTCTTTTAGTACTAGAGAAAATTTTCTCTAGTATTTCAGTTGGGAAACTAAACTTTAGTTTTTCTTCAAACTGTAAGTTTTAGAAGATGTCAGTAAAGAAAGAAAGAATTCTTTTAAAGTTCAGTGGAGGAGCTCTAAAAGGTAAGGGAGAGATATATAGTGAAGAGAAGCTAATAGCTTTAGCTTCTCAAGTAAAAGAATTAAATAAGTCTTATGAAATAGGAATAGTTATTGGGGGAGGTAATATTTGAAGAGGTAAAGAAGAAAAAATTGATTTATTGTCTGCCGTTCAGGCAGACTATGTAGGTATGATGGCAACTATTATGAATAGTTATGTATTTAAAGAAACACTTGAAAGTATTGGAGTTAAATCCAGACTGTATTCAGCTCTCGCAGTAGAGAGAATAGTTGAAGATTATTCTCTCTCCAAAATAGAAGAAGATCTATCTTCTGGAAGAGTAATAATATTTGGGGGAGGATTAGGAGAGCCTAGATTCAGCACTGATAGTGCTGCAATTATGAGAGGAATAGAAATAGGAGCTAAGAAAATATTAATAGGGAAAGATGGAGTTGAAGGAGTTTATAACAAAGATCCAAATATATATGAAGATGCTGTATTTTATGGTCAATTAAGTTATGACAGAATAATATCTGAAAATATAAAAGTATTTGATCATTCAGCACTAAATCTCGCTAAAGAAAATAAATTACATTTCTTGATCTTCAATCAAGAAGTAGAAAACTCTTTCATTAAAAGTCTTAATGGGGGAATTAGAGTTTCAGAAATCTTTTAGTTTTTAATGAGTTCAAAAGAAAAAGATAAAGTGGAAAACATTCCACTAAAGGACTGATCATCAGAATTAAAAACTGATTTTGAACACATTAAAAAGAGAATGAATGAAAAGCTAGAAGAATTTACTATTTCTAGATTGAATCCAACACATTTTTATTCCCTTCAAGTTGAATATGAAGGGAATTTAGTTTCTCTTTCTGAAATAGCTCTAGTTAATCTAGAAAAAGCAAGACTTTTAACTATTAAGCCTTATTTGCCTTCTCAAAAAATAACTCATGATATTGAGAAGGCAATAAAGAAAGCTAAACCTAATTTAACGATCAATATAAAGGACAATGAATTAAGATGCTCTATTCCTGAGCCTACTCAGGAAATAAGAGAAGAAAAAATAAAAAGTGGTAAGCAAATAGTTGAAGAAGCTAAGATAGCTCTTAGAAATAAGAGAAAAGATCTTCAAAAATACTTTAAAAATAGTGTTCAATCTGAGAATCAAAAACATTCTCACAGAGAACAATTAGATAAAGAAATATCTAAGTATGTACTAGAGTTAGAAGATAATTGAGCTAAAAAAGAAAAAGAACTACGAACTCTCTAGTACTTTAGTAGAAGAAAATTTCTTTCTTCTACCTTTTTCTCTATGTAGCTTCCTAGATTAAATGAGTTCTCTCTGGTCTTCCAATCAGGAGAAGTCTCAACGGGTAAGACACAGCATAAATGTTGTTATATGCTGTGTTGTATTTACTTTACTTCTTTCTGTCGCAAATATTTCATCATTTGCGCAGGGAGGTTCTTTATCTAGTTATTTATCACTTTTAAAACAGGGACCTTTTCCTAACTCAATAGAGTTTGTTGGAAAATTTTGAGTTATTCTATTTACTTCTTATCTAGTATTTAATAGTGCCGGAGAGATTCTCACCACAATTGTTCATCCTTCTCAATTCGCTAAAGGGAAGAAATATCAAATAATATTTACTTTTATAGCTTTTGGGCCTCTTCTATTTAATTTCCTAAATAGATATTTTCTTAAGAACACTCCAGAAAATACTGGAGAAGGTTTCAAGATTGAGAGTGCCACTCACTATTTATTCTTCCAACTATATTTCTGACTAGGAAATATAGTTGCATTTAAATTCTTTAGTAAGTTCTTTTTATCTAGTCTGGATCAACATGCTCCAGACAATATTTCTACTAGAGTAGTTGCAAAACTACTAAGATGACATTATCTAGGATGATCTTCTTTCTTCCTATTAGCTTTCTTCCTGCCTTTCTGAATACTTATAGTTACAGTACTATTGGTTTTCTCCAATAGTACTTGAGCTTTCATAATAGGAAGACAATGCGGTAAGAATTGCTTCTCCAGATTTAGTCTCTTTAAATCTGTAGAAGGATTAAATTGAGCAGCTCTAATTACTACTACAGCGCTAGCGCTAGCTGTGGCTGCTATTAGAAATAGTGGTGTATTTGGGCATGGAGTTTTCTCTTGCAGAGAAAGCTTTTTCTTTGTATTTCTAATATGGGTAGCAGTAATGTCTTATATTGCTCACTTCGGAGAAAATACTTTTGGTCTCTCAAAAAGACTATTAGGTTATAAAAACTTTGGAAGACTTTTCGGAACTAAAGTTGGAGGATTCTGAGATAGATTTGATGGTCTTTCAGTAGCTTTATTCTTTTCAGCTATTTCTATGTGAGCTATTCATGCTGGAAAACTTGGCAGTATAGGAATAAATATAGAATTACTGAAACAAATAGCTGCTAAATAATTAGCTAATTTATATATTTGGACTTAGGGCCAAATATTCAGAAATAAGAATTTTTAGCTCTGAAGGATTTTTTGCTTTAATCCAAGATATAAAGTCTTGGATTAACTCCCTATCTACTAGTTTTTCACTTTCATATTTATGTCTGAGTCAGTCTACTGCTCAGACCATTCCCTGAACATCTAGAGAGCAATATTCTGTTAGATATCTTTTTATATTCTCTCAAGTTTTAGAGAGTTTTTCTTTATAGTCTTTCACCCAATGTTTGGGTGAAAGTTCATCATTTAAAAGTGTTTTAGAGAATCCCTGATATTTGAGGATAAAGAAATAATAAAGGAAGAGGAATTGAGCTCCTCTTCCTTCTTGAACGCATTCTAGAGATGAGTATTGTTTCATATCTTTTAGGACTTTCGTAGAAAGTCTTTTAAGACTGTGAGTTCCCTGTAACTCACCAATTAAATTAAGTGATTTATTTTTCGAGAAAATAAATCAGTCACATAAGTCAACTGTTAAGTCTTTAATTAGGAGAGATAATATTGAATTCTCTGACTTTGTCATTCTTTCTGCAAGCTTTTGAAGTCATGTACATTCAAAAGTCTTATTGAAAGCTATATAAACTACTTGTTTAGATAGCTTTTCAGAAAGACTTAAAAGATTTTCACTATTAAATTCTTTTAGATTTATACCACTCATAATAGTTATTATTATGAGCGGTCTAGCAAGACCTATAACACATTCTTCTTCAAAAGAGGAATAATCTTTCTCTGGATTAAAAATTAAGTCTTCTTTGACTACTAAATTATTTAGTTGATATATCTGAAATGATGCTTGTGTCAGCATTTCAGAATAAGACTCAAAGTCATAATAGACTTTTCACTCAATAGAGACTATCCTATTATTTAGTTCTTTTTTTCCCTCATGGGAAAAAATAGCACTAGAAGATATTTTTGTTCCTGCAAATACTTTTTTGCAGAAATAATATGAGAGAAAAAAGTCAAATTCATTTGACTTTAGTTCACTATTTAATTTCTCTTTCTGAAGTTCCCCACCCAAAAGAAGTGCTTTTTGAATGGGAACTATAGGGGTAGTTAAGAGAGAGTAGTTAGGAAATATAAAAGAAATAGCAGTTCTATAAGAGGGAGTATCTGAAGTAAAAAAGAAAATCTTTCAGTTAATTTCTTATTTTCACTAAGAGAAGTTAATTCTATAACTTCTCTTCAATTAACTTTTTTGAATCACTCCGAGGGAGTGTATTCTTCCGTAATTTTCTCAATAAGCTTTAAAGCTATTGATTGGATTTCCATCATTCTCTTAATAATTTCTTCAGAAAGGAGTTCGCAACTTTGAGTTATTTTTTCAATTTCCAATTCTGTTAATTGACTAGAAGTTTCAAACTTCTGTGAATATTCTTCCCTCGAAAGAAATCTAGAAAATCAAGAATCTTTATAGTCTGGGAGAGGGACTCCCATAGCTTGATGAATAGAAATTCTCTTATTAGGTGAAGACTTACTTAAAGTCTTCACTTTAGGCAATGTAAATGAAAAAGTTGCAGAATCTTTTTCTTCTTTTATTGGCTTTCAGAAGATAGCCAAATCTTGGATATCTACTGAAAGATATTTAGTTAGCCAGTAATGATAGAAAGTAAATTCTGCAAAAAATATATTTCCTGGTCTGAGTGACTCAGAAAATAAAAAACAAGAAAACTTGTTTTTGTGGAAAAGAAGTGCTCCTGGACTAAGAATTATTGGTAACTGAATATTTCTTATATTCAGTAATTGAATTCTTGGGTTATATATGAGAGCTACTTCCTTTTTCTCTATTTCTTTCATAAAAATTTCTCATTGTTCTTGATCTCCCTGAAAAAAATAAATATCTTCAATTTTTAAGTGAAGAATTTCCATTAATTTGTCAAGAAATGCGTCATAGAGCATTGACTCTATGTTTTTATTTATTTTTTTCATAATATTTCACTTTCACTCATTTTGAGTGAATGCAATTCCTAAGAAAGACATATTTTTGTCTTTAGAGTCATCTTTTTCAACAACATTTTGGAGCTCAACTGAGTTCAAAAAAGAAAACTCTAAAGGTCTCTCGTAAGAGTGTTTAAAGTTAGAGAAATTAAGAACAAATACAGATTCCAAGCCCTTAGGGACTGGAATCAAGTTAACTAAAAATTAACTAAATTTACTCTTAACTTTTTGGAAACATTCTTTAGGAAAAGATACCAGAGGTTGTATCTTTAATCATCTCTTAAGTCTCTTTTCTTCTTGTTCAGCTTCTAATTCGAGAGATTTAACTCTCTCAACCTTACCTCTTTCATATTTATATTGCTGAGAGTAAATTCAGTGAAGTTCTTTTTCATAATTTATGGAAGCAGTAAAGAGAACCTTAAATTTCTCTTTACTGTTTGGATTAGTATTCTTGAAGAGCTCTATTTCTATTGCTTCTCAGTCGGAGATCACATTAGATTTATTCATAGTTTTGAAGCAAACTAAGAATCTATTTCTTGAGTTAATTGTTTTATTCTTAGTTATTTTTGAGAGAGCTTCTCCAATTAATTTTTGTTTGAGAAGCTCTCTAAAGTTATCTTCTTGAATATATTTTTCATATTCCTGAAGATATTCATCATAAGTTGAATTTTTATTGGCAATAACTTTTAGAGTGTAAAGTTCTATCTTTCTGTGATAATCTTCATGTTCTGGATAATAAGTTACCTTCTTGATAGGTAACTTTCTCTGAAGTTTTTTACCAAATCTCTCAAGTCTTTTTTTCTTGAGATTAAAGAGTTTTTCTCTCCTTTTCTCTAAAAACTCTTTATTTTCTAGTATTTGCTCTCTCAAGAACGAAATTGTATTCGCTCTTGAATAAAAAGTTAAGTCAACTATTCTGTAACCTTGTCTATCAGTTACTTTTAAATATTCTTTTACTAAATATCAGAGATCATTTTTATTTCCCTTCTTACTAGTTTCTTCTCTACTCTTTTTTCTGGAAATATACCAGAAAACGAGTAGAACAAAACCAATTCCTAGAAATGGGGAAATAAAAGAGGAGGCAGACAACCTCCTCTTTTTTAACTAATTAACCCTTTTAGGTATTTTTAGACTCTTGATTTAGGAACAATTTATTGAATTTGATAGTACATCTTGACTTAAGTCTATTAACTCTTCCTTTAGTTATTAACCCCTTACTTTGCTTGCTATCAAGAGTCTTGTAAAGCTCTGAAAGAGCTTTTTTCTTTTCTAGAAGTAATTTCGGACTAATAACTTCTTCAGAAGCTCTTGAAGCTACAGGGAAAAGATTAGATATTTGTTTCTTAATAGACTTCTTAACTTTTCTTCTAAGTTCATATCTAATTTTTTCTTTTTTTAGCTCTTTCTTTCTGGATCTTTCTCTTGAATTTACTTTCTTTTTCTTTGAAGCCATTACTTAATCTAGTTTATCTTGAAAAAAGAAAGGAAACTCAACAGCAAAACTTAATGAAACTATTCTGTAATCCTTTTTTATTCTTTCTTCTTAAATTTACAAAATAAAGAAAAGAGATATATTCGGATTTGAATCCAAATATCTCTGCCATTCTCTCTTTTCAATCATCTGAAATTTCAATTAAATTCAATACTTTTGAATAGTCTTCTGAAATTTCATATCTAATAATTTCAGATAATTGAAGAGCAAGTGAAACTAATTTAGAGTATTTTTCTGAGCTTATTCCAAGTAAGCACAAATCATTTTGATTAGTGTTTTTCTTAATTATTAAAAGAAGATAAGCTTCCTCAAAAGAAGGTAAAGAATCTTTTCAGTGTTTCTTTATAGATTCTTTTATTAATTTCTTATCTTCTTTTCCGAAGTAGTCATACTCTATTAGATAAAGTATTGCGCAGAAAAGGAAGTGAACAACTTCCTTTCTAGAAAATATTTTTAAATAATTTCTTCAGTGAAATGTACAGAGACTTTCTTCCTTTTTCTTATATAAGAATGAAGAAGTAGTCAATAAAAACAGAGAAGCTGTAAGTATCTTCTCTTTGTGTTTATTGAATGCTTCATTCTTTGAGCAATATTTTCTGTAGTAAAAGCTCAAAGATTGGTGCATACTTTTTTCAGCCAATTTAAGGCTGAAAAAATGACTTTTTCCTCTAATGTGATTAGAGAATCTATCTTTATCTTTAGTGATTCTTATCACGACCTTTTTATTTAGCTAGGAAAGAGAATAATAGCTAAAAAAACTGTTCTAATTTTTAGCTATTATATATCTTTCAAGTGATTCTTCCAATAGCTCCTTTTCTTATGAGCTCAACAAATTTTTGTTCAGCTCTAAATAAAGAAAGTTCCCCTTTCTTTTCTAGTAATTTATATTTTTCAGCTAACGATCTTATGAAACTATCATAGCTCTCTAAACTTTCTTGATTTTCGTTAGAACTTAAGAGAACTATTTTTTCTGGATAGTTCTCTTTGAGATATTCAAAAGCTCATTCTGAGTAATTTTCTCTAGAGTCTGGAGTTGAAGGGAGAAAGTTTAAGAGTTGAAAGAGTGTTTTGGAATTTCTTCCCAAATTTGGGGGAAAAATTCCAGGACTGTCATAAATTATTAAGTTAGTTGAGGGAATTTTGTGTCTAGAAAGAGCCCGAGTAGTTCCGGGCTCTGGAGATTTTTTAGCTTTTTTTCTTCCTACTAGTAAATTAATAAAGCTAGATTTTCCGCTATTGGCTCCTCCCATAACAATAGCGGAATTAGTTCTCTCTTTGTCATCTAAGTCAGACTTTTCAATTTCTTCTCTAATTAACTTAATTAGTTTTCTCCTTGAACTTGGCTGAAGCAAGTTAAAGGAGTTCTTATGTTTAACTCCTAAAGATAAGTCTGACTTAGTATAAATGGGAAGTATATTTTTTTTAGGTCATCTCTTTCTGATTTCAGAAAGATATATCCTATCTAGATCTAATACCCTACTATCAACTAAAAGAATTATTAGTGATAAGTAGGGCATGATCTTAGAAATAGAATTAAAGGACTTATGTAAATGTAGGGGATAATAACTGTAAGGTTTAGAGATATTTAAATAAGTATTAAATAGTCCTACTTATCACTAATACAATAATTATTATTTTCTAATTGACTAAGGAGAATAGAGTATTTGAAACTCACATTCACCTTAGTCATATTGAAAATAATTTAGAGCTTAGAAAGCGAATTCTATTTGAATCTTCTTTCTTCTATTTAAATGTAGCTACTACACTTGCAGAATCAAGTGTAGTAGTAAAGCAATCTAGAGAGTTTTCTAATGTATTTGCTGCTGTAGGAGTTCATCCCCTTTATCTAGATAGTCTAGAAAAGAAAGAAGAAGTTTTGTCAAGTCTGCAAGACTTGATAAATAAGAATAGAGAAAAAATAGTAGCTATTGGGGAAGTTGGTTTAGATTTCTTTAAAACCAATTCCCCAGAAGACTGGGAAATTCAAAAGAAGTGATTTAGAGAATACATTGAATTATCTATTAGAAATAAATTACCTTTAGTGCTTCACTTAAGAAATGCTTATAGTGAAGCACTAAAAATACTTAGAGAGTATTCCAATTTAAGGGGAATAATTCATTCTTTTGATGGAAATATGGATGAATTAAAACAATTCCTATCACTAGATGGAGAATGATTTATTTCATTCTCCCCACTAGTTTTTAGGAATTTTTCTAAATTTAGGGAATTAATAAAGTGAATAGATATTAAAAAAGTGTTAGTTGAGAGTGATTCTCCTTATTTGGCTCAGAATCAATGTGTTTGCAGAGCTATTTTGAGATTAATTTCAGATTGAAAAAATCTGAAATTAATTGAAGTAAAGAAAACAGTATTTGAAAATAGTTTGAGAGTTTTTCAATTAGATATTGAAAAACAATAACTTCAAAATTTAAAATTTTAATAAAATACAGATCCCTAAGATGGAGAGACCTAGACATGAGAGATTCAAAATGAATCCAGTTCTGGATCCCAATCAACCACTAAGAGTAAGAATAATTGGTCCTACTGAGGTTTTTGTTACTGTAGATGCTCACTCCATTCTCGTAAATTTACGAGATGGAGCTATGCAAATAAATAAGAGATATTCTTCAGTAATTGAACGTATTAAAGAAGGAGAAGTGAAATTAAAAATTACTGAAAATCCTTCTCCTAGTGAAATACTGAAATACTATGTATCTTCAGGTTGACTAATAACTTCTAATAATCTTTGTGAGTTATTAGTCAAAGAATGTAGAAAAATAACTAAGTAGGAAATGGCTAAGGAAATAGCAAAGAAATTTTTCCTTGACCATTTTCCTAAATATAGATCTCAAATTAGAAGTTTCAAAAAGATATTAGTAGGGTTTTCTAATCAAATATTCAAAATAACCCTACTAGAGGGAAAGACATTTAAGGTAAGAATAGCTGAAAATAATCACCTTATTTCTAGAAAGAATGAGTGTGAAGTACTTAAGTTAATAAAAGATCCTTACTTAATCTACTATGATGAGTCAACTGGAAATGCCATTTATGACTGAGTTGAAGGAGATCAGCTCAAAGCAAGATTTATTGATAAAAAAACACTCAAAAAAGTTATTGAGTTAGCAAGTAAATATCACTCAGTTCCCAGTGATCAACTGGGAAATATAGAGTTACATGATCATTTTGATTTTTCCTCAAAAATAGATAAAGATAGGGAAGAATATCAAAAATATTTCCCTATCTATAAAGAGCTAATAGAAAAACATAAAGATCTTCCGAGAGTATTGACTCACAATGATATAAGTCTCAAAAACTTAATTCACTCTGAGGATGAGGAAGGAAATGAAAAATTAGTTCTCATAGATTATGAATGAGCAAGACTAAATACTATTTATTGAGAATATGGTAATTTCGCTAAAGAAGCTCAGCTTTCTAAGGAAAAAATAGTTCAACTAGCTGAGCTTCTAAAGTTAGATGCCGAAATATTAGTTGACTTTGCATTTGTAGCTACTTTTTATTCTTGACAACTAAGTTTCAGTTGGGATAGATCGGAAAGGTTGGAAAAATATAGAAGTAAATTAATACTTCAATTAGAGAAGTATTTAGAAATCAAAGAAGAATTTGTCAATTAGTCTTTAGGGGGATATCCCCCCTTTAACCTTTTAAGGGGGAGTTAAATACTGGTTAGATAATGTCAACAAGAAGAGATAAGAAATTACCTAAAGTACTAATAGTTGGTGCTACAAATGTAGGTAAATCCCAATTATTTAACAGACTTATAGGAGATAGACATTCTATTGTTTTGAATAGAAAGTCTATCACTAGAGACTTAGTTATGAGAAAAACTAAGTTGAAAGATCAACATGAAGTAATACTAATTGATAGTGGAGGTTACTCTGAAGAGTTGTCTCCAAACTTTCAAAGTGAGATTAATCAATTATTGATTAATCAATTGAAAGAATCAACAATTATTCTCTTTATGTTTTCCAAAGTAGATGGAATTAGGGCAGTAGAGTGAAAACTATCTAAATTAATACATAGATATGCTAACTGTCCAGTAATACTGGCAGCTAACAAAATAGATTCCAATAAAGAAGAAGGTAGATGAAAAGAACATGCTAACTCTCTAGGTTTTGGTTCTCCTATATTGATATCTGCAGAGCACGATATCAATATATATGAATTAATAGATAAGATTTGTAACTTTATTCTCGGAGACGAAAAGCAACAAAGAGAGTTAGAAGAAGAATTAATTGAAGAAGATACTGAAGTTAAGTTAGGGATAGTTGGAAAAGTAAATGTAGGTAAGTCTTCTTTAGCCAACGCATTACTCTCAAGTAATGCAATAATAGTATCCCCAATAGAGGGAACTACTGTAGACCTAGTTGAATACAGTATTTCTCATAATGGGAAAACTTATTTATTAATAGATAGTCCTGGATGAAAAAAGATGAAAAAAGAAGGACTTAGAAATGAAGAATTAGATCATCTTTGCTGAGTCAGATCTAAAAAAGCTATAAAGGCAGCAAATATTCTTTTATTTGTTATAGATCCTTCTCAACCAATAAATCACTTGGATGAGAAGGTAGCTAAAGAAATATTTGAATCTAACTTACCTGTAGTCATAGTAGCTAATAAGTGGGACTTAATGAGCTACCATCCTGACTGTCAGCAAAAGCAAAAAGAATTTGAAGCTCAAGTAAGAAAGAAGTTCTACTTTCTTCCATGAGCTCCAATTATTTTTATTAGTGCAATGTATTCCAAGAAGCTTGAAAATGTATTTAAAGCTCTGTCTATTGTTCAGGCAGAGATATCTAGATTATTTCCTGCAGGACAATTATCTAGCTTCTTAGGAAGAGCTAATTTGCTCTTACTAGGGGCTAAGAAGACTATTACACTGGAAAATATTTCTCAGGTAAAGTCTTCAATTCCAACATTTATTATTCAATGCTCAAATCCTGACAATATCACTACACAACAGATGAGATTAGTGGAAACTCAATTCAGAAATTACTTCAATTTGAGATACTCTCCACTAAAGATTTATTACAAAAAAAGATAATTCAAAAAATCTTTATGCTATAATAATTTCTGTAATGACAAAGTTAGAATTATTAGTGAAGATTTCCGGAGAAACCGGATTGACAAAAGATCAAATCGATTCAGTTCTAAAAGCTTACCAAGCAATTACAATTGCAGAAATGAAAGAACAAGGAGAAGTTAATGTTCTTGAAATTGGAAAAATCAAAATTTCAAGAAGACCTGAAAGAAAAGGAGTTAACTTTATGACAAAAGAACCTATGGTTATTCCAGCAGCTAATGTTGCTAAGTTTTCTTTCTCAAAGAAACTAAAGGAAGCTGCTTCTGAAAGTAAGTTGCCAGCTGCTAAGAAATAGTTAAGTTCTAATGTTGAAGAAAGACGAATTAATAAAGCACCTAGCGGATAAGTGTGGTTGCACTCAAAATAATGTTGCTAGTGTTTTAAGAGAATATCAATATCTAATTCTTGAAAACCTAAAGAAGGAAGGAAAAGTTAATGTTCTTGAATTTGGTTCTTTTGAAGTTGTAAAAAGATCTGCAAGAACAGGTATTAATCCTCAAACTAAGGCAAAGATTGATATTCCTGAAAAAGAAGTTCCAAGATTGAAAGCTTCAAAGAAGTTTAAGGAATTTGTTTCCGGACAAGTTAAAGACATCTTCACATTTAACTTTTAGTTAGAAAACTTTAAGTTAATGTACTAGTTTGTCAGAGGAGAGGGGGAAAGGTTCCCCTCTTTTCTTAGACCCTAAAAAGATAAGAGAAATACTTATAAAGGGATCTGAATCTCTTCAACTTTCCGCAAGTGAAGAAGAGATTAATGACACAGTTAAATTAATTGAATCCATGCAAAACGATCTTTTAGATATCTACAATATGCCCATTAATGATGAAGTAGCTAAAGATTTTCACTCTCATGAAGAACTAACACTAGATGAATTAGATAAGTTTTTAGGAAAAAAGATTTAGAAACTTTAAAGAAGTTTCTTTCACTTTTAATTATTTTTTAGTACTTTAGAGTGCTTCGCTAGATTTAGTTTTTCAAGTTTTTAAAAAAGTCTAAAAAAACACCAAAATAAAACAAAGAAGAGAAAGTAAACTCTGGAGAATCCTTTGAGGTTATGACTGGAAATTACTATCCTCAATTCCTGATGAGGCAATTGAAGGTCCTTCTGATTGAAAAAAATTAGTATCAAAAACTTTAAAGTCCACAAAGTGATCTAGATTTTTTAATACTCTTTTTCATTCGAATTCTCCCTCAATAAACTATCTAACTTACTCTCTAAAGAATTCAATATATATAAAAGATAGTCAGTGCACTGGCTCTTCCAGTGCACTAGTAAATCCAGATCATTATCCCCCAAAATCTTCTACCATTCATGAGCTTTTGTCAAAAACAAAAGCTATTCACTTAATAACTTCATCTCTAGATGAATTTGGGATGGGAGCTGCAGGAGTCTTTGGGCATAAAGGTAGAATTACTCAACCACTCTCTCCAAAGAGAGTTATAGGAGGATCAAGTTCAGGATCAGCTTATCTTCTTTCTAAAAAATTAATTGACTTTTCAATTGTTACTGATACAGGAGGATCGGCTAGAGTTCCAGCTTCCTATAACTCTTTATATGGATTCAAACCATCATTTGGATTAGTTTCTAGAGAGGGAATTCTCCCTCTCTGCACATTATTAGATACCCCCTCTATAATGGCTCATTCTGTAGAGACAATAGCTAAAGTTCTTAGTGTTATTTCTGCTCCTGATCCGGCAGACTTAACAACAATAAAGACAGTAAAAAAATCATATTATCCACTAAATATAAAGAATCCTCTGGAAGCTTTAGAAAAGCTTCCTAAAAATCACAAAAATATAAAAAAAATTACTTTTGTAGCCATTAAGGAAGCTTCTGAGGCTGGAAATAGACCTTTTAATAAGAGGGAAAAGAAAATAAGAAAAGAATTTCAAAGATTACTTGGAAGACTTAGATTTGCCCCAAATACAACTGTTTCAGTTTCAACAATAGATTGACCTCCAATCTATTTAACAGAACTTATATATAAGATTGTTGCATTTAGTGAGTTAGTTACTCATTATTTATCTCTAAGTGGGATAGTCAACCCCTGAATTAGGGGTGATTATTATGAAGACAATATATCTAAAAAGAAAAAGCAAGAAGAAGATAGTAGATTAAAACTACTAAAAGTAAGTACCTACTATTCCTATGATAGTGAGAAAATTAGAGCCAAAATGGGCTCAGAAGTAAAAAGAAGACACTTACTAGGTTTCTTCTTTTTATATGGAGATAATAGAGTAAATATATATAAAAAGGCTAGAAAAATAATTTCTCTTTATAAGAAGAGACTTTCTGAATTACTTTCTAGGGGAGAAATAATTATTTCTCCCACAACAGAAGATATAGCTCCTCTTTCAAAAACTTATTCTCCTATTTATTTCAAAGATAGTTTTCAGTCACTAGTTCTATTAGCTAACTTCTGCGGGCTTCCAGCTATTTCTATACCTTGACTTCACTATAAATCAAAGTTAGATTCTTCTAAGGTATTTATGGGGCTTCACTTAATTTCTAATTACAGAGAAGATAAATATCTTCTCTCTGTAGTATCTTTTCTAGAAAAAAGTGGAATTATTTAGAAGTTAAGTGTCTTTAACTTCTAAAAGTAAAAGAACTACTAAGTCTACTAAGACTTCTTCTAGTAGTAAAGATATTCCTGCTGTAACTTCTTCCACTACCTCTTCTAATACTGTTAAGAAACCTAAAGCTACTCCCAAAGTTAGCTTTAGGTTAAAGATGGGATTAGAAATTCATGCAACTCTTCTTACTGAAAGGAAAGCTTTTGTAAATATTCCAGTAACTTCTTCTTCATTTACTTCTCTCGGACTTTTAGGAACATTACCTCAAATAAATACTGAGGCAATTAGATTAGTTCTAAAGCTTTCAAAAGCTTTGAATGTAGAAATTCCTTCAGAAATTGAATTTGTCAGAAAATCATATTTCTACTTCGATCTTCCTAAGGGATATCAAATAACTCAAAAACAAAATCCCTTCGCTAAAAAGGGATATGTTTTTTTACCTAAATCAATTAAGAAAATAGGAATTTCTGCAGTATCCCTAGAGGAAGATACTGCAGCACATGGAGAAGGAGAAGAAGAAAATGTGCACATTCTTCTTCCAGAAAGATTAGGTAATCCACTAGTTGAAATTGCAACTGAACCGGAACTTAGAACTTCCGAGGAAGTTCTAGAGTGTATTAAGTGAATAAGATTCCTTCTTTTCTACTTAAATATCTCTAAAGCTGAAATGGAACATGGTAATTTCAGAGTTGACTTAAATATTTCACTTGAGGGAGATAAAAATAAACCATTAACTGGAAGAGCAGAAGTGAAAAATTTAGCTTCTCTTAGAGCGATAGCCGACGCTATTCCTGCAGTCCAAGAATATTTCTTGGAGCAAATAAAAAATAAAGATAGAGATTTATTTGAAGACAAAACATTTAAGTGAGATGACAAAAAAGCTGAACTAATTGTTATGAGAAAGAAAACAAGTAGTGAAGATTATCTACTTGTTCCTGAAAGTTGTATTCCAACAATTAAGTTAAGTGATAAAGAGATAAAGAAAATAACTAAAGATTGTGAGTCTCACAAACTTGTTTCACTATTTGAATCCATACAGGAAAGCTCATTAGCTTCTAGAGAACAAGAAGAAATAATTGATAATTATGAATTCTTTAGAAGTTGCCTTCAAGTAAGGGAAGTATTAGGTGAGTGATCTAATGCTTTCTTTGCTTTAAAGATTTTTAACTCCGTTGGAGGAAAAATCTCAAAAGTAAAGAATTTAATAGATTTTCTAAATCAATTACTTAAAGCCCTTAAATTAAAAGAATTTGGGAGAGACTTTAAATTCAATAACTTAAAGATCAGAGAAAGTTGCAAAAAATTAATAGGAAATAATCCAAATATTAAGTCAGTTGTAACTTACTATTTGGATTCTCCAAAAATAGAGAAACAAGAAATTATTGGTTTCTGTGAGTCTGTTCTTTCAGAACAAAATCAAGAATTACACAAATTGGCCGATAGACCAGACAGACTTACTTCTTTTTTAATTGGAAGAATTAAAAAACAATATGGAAAAGAAGTAGAAGTAAAAGATATAAGCAATATCATTTCTTCTAATATTTCTCAGTGAATGGAAAAATATTTCCCTTCCCCAGAAAAAGAAATATTAGAAGAAAATAAAAGTTAATTTATTTAAATTAATATAGATGTCTAAATTTATCAAAGGATTAGGAATTGGGGAAGGGGTAGTTGTAGGTAAGGCTTACATATTCAAGAAAGAAGAGTTAGTATTCAAGAAAGAATCTGATACTAGTCCTGAAAATGAATACTACTACTTCCAAAGTGTGGAAGAAAAAGCTATTAAGCAAATTGACAATTTAATTGAATTAGCTTCTAAAAATATCTCCGAGGAAAAAGCAGATATTTTTAGAGCTCACAAAGAATTAATGAAAGATGAAGAAATAAGAGAAGAAATAAAGAATATTCTTTATGAAGAGAATTGCTCACTTGCGTGAGCAATTAAAACAGCTTATGACAAATATGTAAATATTTTTGAAAATATGGAAGATAGATACTTCCGAGAAAGAGCTGCAGACATGAGAGACTTGAAAGAAAGACTATTAACAATAGTCTTGAATGTAGAACGAAGTAATTTAAGTGAAATAGATAGTGAATGTATAGTACTTGCTAATGACTTGACTCCTAGCGAAACATCACTACTAAATAAGAAATTTATTAAGGGGTTTGTTACTGAAGTTGGAGGAGTAACAAGTCACTCAGCTATTATGGCTAAAACTATGGGATTCCCAGCTATAGTTTCAGCCCAAAATATTACTTCTCAAGTAGAAAATGGAGAAATAATAGCTCTAGATACACAAACAGGATTTGTGTATCATGGCTTCTCTTCAGAAGAAGATCCACTTCTAAAGGAATTCCGAGAAAGAGAGAAGAAATTTGAAGAAACTAAGAAAATATGGGAAGAATATAAGACTAAGAAGTGCCAAACACTTGATGGAAAGGAAATAAAAATATTAGGAAATATTGGTCAACCTTCTGATATGAAAAAAGTTAGAGAGTTCGGAGGAAGAGGAGTAGGTTTATTTAGAACCGAGTTTCTTTATATGAAGAGTCCTGAATGACCTTCAGAAGAAACTCAGTATGAAGCTTATAAGACTACTCTTACTGAGTTAAGTGAAAATGAAACCTTAACTATAAGAACACTAGATATAGGGGGAGATAAAACATTAAATTACTACACATTCCCTAAGGAAGCTAACCCATTCCTTGGTTATAGAGCTATAAGAATGAGTTTGAAAGAAAAAGATTCTTTCATAACTCAATTAAGAGCTATCCTTAGAGCTAGTTGTGAAGGAAAAATAAAAATTATGTTCCCAATGATAACTACATTTGAAGAATTTATGGAAGCTAAATATCTAGTTGAACAGGTAAAAATTCAACTTGAATCTGAAGGATATCCTATTCCTTCAGATATTCCTGTAGGATTAATGATTGAAGTTCCTTCAGCTGCACTTATTTCAGATAAGTTAGCTAAAGTAGCTGACTTCTTTTCTATTGGCTCGAATGACTTAATCCAATACACAAATGCTGTGGACAGAATGTCCGAAAATATTAATTTCC
Source organism: Mycoplasma suis str. Illinois (assembly GCF_000179035.2). Lineage (NCBI taxonomy): Bacteria > Bacillati > Mycoplasmatota > Mollicutes > Mycoplasmatales > Mycoplasmataceae > Mycoplasma > Mycoplasma suis. The sequence goes on along the minus strand of NC_015155.1, from coordinate 405,157 downwards.
TTTACCAACCTAATTCCCCAGCTATTCTGAAATTAATTGGTATGGTTGCTAAGTCAGCTAAGGAAGCTGGAATAGATGTGAGTGTGTGTGGTGAAATGGCTAGTTCAGCTCATTCAGCTATTCTTCTAGTAGGTTTGGGAATTGAAACTCTTTCAATGTCAGCTCCTTCAATCCCAATTATTAAGAGAGTTCTTAATAATGTTCACTTCAGTGAAATTCAAAAGTTGGCTGAAAAAGCTCTAGAACTTTCTACAGAAGAAGAAATAGTTAGATTAACTACCAAGTTCTTAGAAGAAAATAATATTCTTCTATAAAGAACTCTCTAGTTTAAAGAGATAACCAACTAAATTGGCTCTCTGAAGGGGAGCTAAATTAGCTGCCTCTCTCTTACTAGCTCCTAGTGGAGCTGGTATAGGAACTCATCTTTTAAATACTTACTATACCTCCATCATGACTTTTGATGGAGAATTCTTTCTAGTTCAGGCAGTTGAAGATTTATTCGATACTGGAATACCACACATTCCGGAAGATATCATTACTAAGGCTGAAGAAGTTGCTAAGCAACTTCAACAGGCCAAGCAACAAGAACAACAGCAGCAACAACAGGAGTCTCAAGTACAGGAGCAGGGAAGTCAAGTTAAGAGTAAATTGGAAGAAATCAAGAAAAAAAGGGAAGAAAACTTAAAAAGTAAACAAATTTTTGGGGAAAAAAAGTATTGATGCAGATATTTTGAATATTCAAGAGCAGATAGTGGAACTGGAATAAAAGACGTAACAATGGAATATGACCCAAATTGCAAAATCTATAAGATTTTCCCATTAAATAAGGAGGATCAAAATCCACAACAACAAACTTTGCAAGTTTCTCGAGTAAGTAGTGGTTCCTCTTCATCCTCCTCAACTTCTTCATCATCTTCATCAATCCCACAATCTCAACAGAAAAAATCTAATTTAGGTCCTCAAGTTTTCGACATTTCTCAAATAAATACAAGAGGACAACAATTAAAAAATCTTGAACTAAAAAATAATGATGATTATCAAAAAGGAGCTTTTTATCTCCTAAAACTAGATAAAAGTAAAATCACAAAGGCTAACTCAATGATAAAAATTGAGTTAGCTAAAAAACCAAATAATGTTAACAAATACTCTGAAAATCAATATCATGAAAAAATTACAACACTCCAACTAAAAGCCCCTTTAATGGGAGATAAATCCCAAGATGTTGATTTTGAATTTAAAAATTCAGCTTTCCCTGCATCTCTATTGTTGGTTAAGAAAAGTAAAGCTCAACAACAATTGCAAATAGCTCAACAAGCAGAAGGTTCATCTAATCAGGGTAAAAAATCGGAGGGAACCCCTAACCAAGGAAAAAAGGCTGAAGGGACTCAAAATCAAGGTAAAAAAGAAGAAGAGCCTAGAAAGGTTTATGAATTAAAAAACTCAACTAACGAAGAAAGAAAGAAAAAATTACCAAACCAGCCACAACAAAAATTTGAGGAAAAAGTAGGAGTTAATGGAATTTGGAGATTCCCTCTAATTCCAGTAACTGAAAAAGGAGCAGATCTTTCTGGTTTAGATATGAGATTGATGTACAAATTAGATGAGAAAAAATATTCAGAATTAAACAAAAATGATGAAAATAAAAATTCATGAGGAAATCTTCTCTCAAATCTTGTTACAGGAATTTTTACATGAGGTAGTGAAGAATATTACTTAGTTGGCACAAATAACAAGTTTTGAAATTATCAAGTAGGAGATCAAATTCAATTACTTGAATCTACACAAAAAAATCAAAGTGAACAAACTTCTCAAGTTTCTGATAATAGTGGAGGAGGAGGGGGAGGGGGAGGAGGTTCTCCCTCCTCTTCTCCCTCTCAAGCTGCAGAAGAAAAACAATTAGTATCTTTCGAAATTGTTGCTGGAGTTGTGGCAGATAAACCTTTATCATCTAAGTGTTATTCAGAAAAATTAGGTTTAATGGAAACTTTTTCTTTTGACTTATTCTCACAAAGAGTTCAAAGAAGAATCACTAATGGAAGTGGAAATAATCACAGTTGGGATCCAGATGAAAATTTCTGCGAACCAATAAATGAAAGTATTCCTCCCTCTACAATCATCCTAGTGGGAAGAAATGCTAAAAATGATAGTCTAGTAAAGACTAAATAAAGAGTTTTAAATGAGTATTTTCTTTAAATTGTTTAATTTTTTTGGCATAGCAGGTACAGTAGGAACTTCAGTAGTACTTTTACAAACACTACCTCCTCAAAATCAAACTGAAAAAGGTCAAAAAAATAGCTCAACAAAGAAAGTTCCTAAAGTAACTATTCAACCAAACATAGAATCCCTAAAAGGAGGATCTCAGACACAACCAACAACTAATATAAAAACAGAGGGAACTCAAAACCAAGGAAAGAAACAACAATAAACTAATTTAGTTTTTCTTTTTCCCCGTCAAGGGGAAAAATTTAAAGACTAGTTAACTAGTTAGTAGTAGAAGAATTGGATTGTTGCTCAGAAGATTGAGTTCCCGCAGGAGCTGGCTTACTGTAAGTGTTAGCACTTATAGAATTCTCTCACAATTCATTACTATTAGTTTCTTCTAATAGTATTAGTATTTGAGGAATCTTATGTCCTTTCTTATTGAAGAAATCAGTAATTATCTTTGAGTTAGAGGAAATAATATCTTCTTTTGATAATCCTCCTTTACTGTTATTAAATAATTCCTCTGTATTCTTAGAAATCATTCTCCCTAAATCTCTAAGAATTTCAGCTGATAGGGAGAATGAGAGAGAACCAATAGTTGTTACTGGAGAAATAGAGAATAATTTTTTAGTTGATAGATCTACTGTCATAGAAACAGTTAACAACCCATTGGTTGCTAACTTAGTTCTAGCCCCCAATGTTTCTCTACCATGGTCAGTCAATTTATTTTCCATTACATAGTAAGGGAACTTAAATTGAAGATGTTCTTCAGGTTCAGCTTTAGTCACTTTTCTATTAAATATCTTTAATTTTTCTCCATTCTTCAGAATAAAAATATTTTCACTCGGAACTATTTTTAGTTCTGAGATATTTCTCTTAAGATCATGTAACATTTTCTTTTCTCCGTGAACTGGAGCTAAGAATGAAGGCGCAATTAAGGAAATAAATAATTGTTGTTCAAGTTTAGTTGCGTGACCAGAAGCGTGAATCTTGCACTCATTTGAGTTCAAGAATAGTCTGCAACCAGACTTGTAAAGTCTATTTACTAATTCATTAACTGCTTGTTTATTCCCTGGAATTACATTTGAAGAGAAAATAATATCATCTGAAGGCTTTAGTTGAATTATTGGGTGTAGACCCTTAGAAATATTATTAAGGGCTGAGGATTCTTCTCCCTGGGAACCAGTACAGATAATAAGTATCTTTTTATCTGGTACTGTATTTATTTCTGAAGAAGGAATAAATACATTTTTAAGTTCATTGGAATTAAGAATTCCAACTGCTTGAGAGCATTTTAAGCTACTTTCAATAGATCTACCAAACACTATTATTTTTCTTCCAGCCGAACTAGCTAACTTAACTATTTCCTCTATTCTTCCTAAGTTGGAAGCAAAGAAAGTAATTATTATTCTTCCCTCGGAGGAAGAAATAATATTTTTTAGCTCTTGAATGATAGTTGCTTCGCTTTCATTGAATCCAGGTTGAGCTGCTGCTGTGGATTCACACAGAAGAAGATCAACTTGTCTTCCTCCAATACTTATAAGTCTTTGGAAAGCTTTACTATCTATCTTGTTCTTTAAGTCAAATCTGAAGTCCCCGCTAAATACTACAACTCCATTTGGAGTCGAAATAGCAAATCCAAATGAGTCTGGAATTGAGTGATTAACTGGGAAAACATCAAAAGCAAAATGTTTTGTGAATATTATTGTGTCTGGATCATAGACTTCCAATTTCGGAAGTCTTTCAATCTTGTTTTCTTCTAGTTTCTTTTTTATAAGTTCCATAGCTAAAGCTGGAGCATATATAACAGGTATGTCTAGAGAATTCACTAGGTGTGGAACTCCCCCAATGTGGTCTTCGTGTCCGTGAGTTATCAAAAGACCAAATATTTTCTTTTGATTTTCAATTAAGTAATCCAAGTTTGGAATTTCGCCAGTAACACCTGGTTGAGTTAACTTATTACCGAACTTGATTCCAAAGTCCATAATGACTATTTCATCAAGGTGTTCTACACAGTAGCAGTTCTTACCTATTTCTTCTATTCCTCCAATGGAATAGAAGAAAGTAGGATCCTTTTGCTTATTTTTTCTACATTCGAATATGTGTTGTTCTACTGTGTGAAAAACCATACTAAACTACTTTCTTTTTAGTTTTTATTGGAGATACTTCTTTTTACTTCTAAAAAACTAAAAAGAAAGGAAGGAGACTAGACTTCTTTCTTGCTCTCTTGAAGTTGGTAAATAATCTCTTTTACTAAGCTTCTCTCTCGGAAAGTACATTAAGGAATACATCTTGAAGATCAGTATTTTTTGCTTTTTCTCTTAACTTTCTAATAGCTTCATTTTTGAATTTTTCTATTTCAGCTGTTAAGTTTCTTAAGCTAGCTGAAGAGTAAACATTACCTCTTTTAGTTGGTTTTTTTCCAGAAGCAGTTGTAGGAGTTAATAATTTCTTTATTTTTTTATTTGTAAGAATTCCTGAGAAATAATCAGAATTCTTGGCAAATAATTGAGAAATTTGTTCTACAGTATGAGATTCTTGATTATTTAAACCAAAGTGAAGTGCAAGAATTAAGTACTCATCTTTCTTAAGAGTTTCTTGAAGCAAACTCTTTAGTTTTTCTTCATAAATATTTTTTGAAGCAATCCATTCCGGATTAGCTTCATCCCCATCTTCTCTAACGAAGTCCGCAAAGTTAGAGCTTTCATTATTTAGTATTGGCTTGTCTAGTGAAACTAAATCAACATTAATTTTTTTAATTTCACTAATTTTGATTGGAGTAAATTGAGTTCCATATTTTTGCATTTCAGAAGAAAGTTCTTCAAGAGTCGGAGGATTACCAGTCTTAAGAACTAATTCTTTTTCCGCCTTAGTCATCTTATTGATGACTTCCATCATGTGAACTGGAATTCTAATAATTTTTGATTGGTCGGCTATCGATCTTGTAATAGCTTGTCTAATCCATCAGGTAGCATAAGTTGAGAACTTATTACCGAATTTGTAGTCAAATTTGGTAATAGCTTTTCTAAGCCCAAAAACACCTTCTTGGATTAAGTCTCCAAGATTAAATCCACAATTTAAATATTTCTTAGCAACTGAAATAACTAGTCTTAAGTTTGAAGTCATTAATTGTTTTTCAGCAAAACTTCTCTTTTCAGGAATATCCATTAATTGAGCAATCTTTTTTTCTTCATCAGCTGTCAACATTCTTGAGAAGCAAAGTGTTGACAAGAATGACTTAGAGGAGTCACTAATCTTGTCCTTAGTGCTTGAAGAATGATAGAACCTGAAGTTAGAAATATTTTCATCTTGATATTCAAGGTGAGCATCTCTTTCTTCTTCAGTTAATTTATCTCCATCAATTAACTGAATAGAGTTTTCAGTTAACTTAAGAGCTAGTAATTCTCAGAAATCTTCCGGAATTGATTCTTGATTTTCCAAGAACATTACAGCTTCCTCAACAGTTAACTTATCTTTTCCTAATCTAGGTTTTGTCGCTTGGTTAAGAATTAGTGGAAATACAGAAGTTAATAAGCTCTTACCATTTTTAACTTTCAGTTTCTTTGAGTTGGATTCCAACACAAAAGCTTTTTCAAAATTATTTTCTTGAGCTTTTTCTGCAGCTCTAAGAGCTAAAAGATGTTCATTAACTTCTTGTATTTTCTTTGTATTCTTTTCTAACAATTCTTTATTTATTGTTTTCTTTACCTTCTTTGGTTCAGCGGCTGTTAAGCCGCTCTTCTTACTTCCCCTAGGAGCTCTAGGCTTTCTTACTTTCTTTTCAGTAGTCTTAGTCTTACCAGACTTGCTGGTTGACAGTTTTTCTTCTGATTTTTTTCTAGCCATCTATTCTATATATTTATTTTTAAAGTGAAAAACTAATAATTTAAATCCCTAAGTAGATACTAATTTATTTTTTAGTAGTTTCAACTAACATTTAAATTTTAGTTTTTTCAAAAATTAATCAAAATTTATTAATTTATGTAAATATTTTTCTATCTATATAGATAAGAATATAAGTTAATAATTAATAAATTTTGTTTAAATTTAAGTTAAAATCACGGGGCTATAGCTCAACCGGCAGAGCACACCTCTTATAAGGGTAAGGTTATGAGTTCGAACCTCATTAGTCCCACCAAAATTATTTAGGAAATAATAGTAATAACTTAATTTAATTAGTTTCACTAAAGGATATTGTCTGATCGAATATGAGATGTAATCATTATTGGTTCAGGCCCAGCAGGAGCTACTGCTGCAATATATTGTGCTAGATCTTGTTTAAACGTTCTCATTCTTGAGAAAGCTTTAGTAGGTGGAAAACTAACTAAAACTTTATTCATAGATAACTATCCAGGTTATCTGGATAGAAGTGGATTTCAATTATCAGATAACCTTTTAACTCAACTAAAAGGGTTAAATGTTGAGATAAAAACTGAAGAAGTACTAAATATAGTTGAGTCTCAAAATAGTTGAACTATTGAGACTAAAAAATCTAGTTTTAAATCCCGAGCTATATTGATAGCTACGGGAATGAGAGAAAGAAAACTAGAAATAGAGAATGAAACTGAATACTACAGTAAGGGAGTTTCTTATTGTGCTATTTGTGAGGGAAATTTGTATACAGGAGAAGAAGTTATTGTGGTGGGGGGAGGTAATAGCGCACTAGAAGAATCTATATATTTAACTGCAATGGCTTCTAACCTTAAATTAGTTCACAGACGAAGAGAATTTAGAGGAGAAGAAATATTAGTTAAGCAACTTAAAGGTAAGGAGAATGTAGAAATACATACCCCTTACAAACCAAAAAAAGTATTAGTAGATGGAGATAAAGTCTGTGGACTTCTAGTCACTCACTCAGAAACTGGAGAGGAAAAAGTAATAAGTGGTAAAGCAGTATTTATCTTTATTGGTTTGCTTCCTGAAACTGATTTCCTCTCCAGTCTAGCACTGAAGAGAGATGAAAGAGGATTTATATTAGTAGATCATGAAATGAGAACTAATTTAAAGGGAATATTTGCTGCAGGAGATGTTATTAATAAAGAATTAAGACAAATAGTTACTGCAATGAATGATGGAGCTATTGCAGCAATAGCAATAAAGAACTTTATTAAGTCAATTCAGACTTAATAAAAATAGTTATTTAAATTAACTTGTATGTCAGTTAATTTGAGCTCTAAGAGAGAAAATAAAGTACTTTTTATTGATTTAGGCTCTCAGTACAGTTGTGTACTTGAGAGAAAACTAAAGAGTTTGGGTTGCAACATAACTAAATATTTTTTTGAAGAAGAAAAAGTTCCTCCCGAAGAATTTACTTTTTCTAATTTTGGAGTTGTTTTTTTGTCGGGAAGTCCAGCTTCTGTAAGTGAAGTTGATGATAAAGCTGGATATTCCTGACTAAAGAATGAAATTATTAGTTCAAAACAAGTACCTATTATGGGTATTTGTTTTGGTATGCAACTTATTCATCATTTCTTTGGAGGAAAAATAGAACAAGTAGATCCTCTATTTGGTGAAAGCCAAATAGAAAGAGAAAGAAATCATCCTTTATTCTTAAATATTCCTCAGAAATTTAAGATCTGAGGCTCTTTTAATGAAAGTGTTACTAAATTAGGACATGGTTTTTATTCTCTAGCTAATAGAGGAAAAATAAGTATGATTTCCTCTCACGTAACTAGATCTATTTATACTATTCAGTTTCATCCAGAATTAAATGAAACTGAATTCGGAGATCAATTATTTAGAAATTTCTTAGTTGAAATTTCTAATGTGGAACTAGAGGAAAACAATAAAGAAATAGATAACTCTAGAGAAATTAATAGCAAAATAGAAGCATTAAGAGAAAAATATAAAGAGCAACTAAAAGATGCAAGAATATTAGTTGCTCTTTCTGGAGGATTAGACTCTAGTGTTTTAATTCATTTCTTGGCAGAAATGACTATAGATAGAAATATTTATCCAGTATATATTTCTACTGGATTAGTACCAAAAGAAAAAGAAGAAAAAGTTATTAAATATTTTGCTAATAAATTCTCTAACTTTAGAGTTGTTTCTTGAGAAGACAGTATATTTAATGATCTAAAGTCAGTAACTTCTCCAGAAGAGAAAAGAAAAATAATAGCTCAAAAGTTTAAGAAAACTTTTGATGAAATTTACGAACAAGAAGTTAAGAGAAATATCACTCACTTAGCTCAGGGAACTATTTACTCTGATGTGATAGAGTCAGGTAAGTTATCTTCGAAATATTCGAAGATAAAAACTCATCATAATGTAGAAATGGTTAAAAATGAGAGTTCACTACCTTACAAGGTAGTTGAACCTCTTTCTGACTTATTTAAAGATCAAGTAAGAATGCTGGGAGCAAGATTAAATCTTCCAGCATTCTTATTGTCTCAACAACCTTTTCCGGGACCTGGACTAGCCATTAGAGTTATTGGAGAGGTTACCAAAGAAAAAGTGGAACTTATTTCTTCTCTTCATGATTTCATGGAAAGAGAATTTATAGAAAGAAAAATTGGAAAATACAGTGATCAGCATTTCCCAATTCTTTTACCAGGTCAAGCAGTTGGAGTTAAGGGAGATCAAAGAGTTTATGGTAATGCTGTAGTTTTAAGAGCTGTCAAAACTATAGATTTTATGAGTGCTAATGTGAGCCAAATTCCGCTAAGCGAATTAGTTTCTCTAGCAAACAAAATGGTTTCTAAGTTCCCCCAAGTAAGTCGAGTTCTATTCGACTTAACAACTAAGCCTGGTGGAACTATAGAGTGAGAATAATTTCTCTTTTTATTAATTAAGTTTTTCTTTAAAAACTTTTTCCCCAAAAAGGGGAAAAAGGAATTAAGGAAAATTTCTTAGTCTAGAAGTTTAGTATCGTTTCTACTGCGTGAACTTGTGACTTCTTTGAAACTGATTTAGTTACTCTAACAAATTTAGCCTTTTGATGTAGTTCGTTAATATTTTTAGCTCCTATGTAACCAAAAGCTGTTTGGAGAGAAGCTTTCAAATATGAAAGAACACTATCAACACTTCCCTTATATCTAACATAACTTTCTACTCCTTCTGATACCCAATTCTTAGGATCAGTAGAATGCTTTGAATATCTATCTGCAGAACCAGCTTTCATAGCTCCAAGTGATCCCATACCTCTATAAAGTTTTAGTTCTTTTCCATCTATTATCTTCTTCTCCCCAGGAGCTTCATCAGTTCCAGCAAATAAATATCCAAGCATTACTAGATCAACTCCTGCAGCTAAAGCTTTAACAATTTCATCTGGAGAAGTTAAACCTCCATCCGCAATTGTTAATACTCCTGCTGCTTTACATACTCTGGAAACTTCAATCAGTGAGCTGAATTCTCCAGATCCTACACCTGTAATCAATCTAGTAGTACAAATTGAACCAGAACCTAATCCAACTTTAACTGCTTGAACTCCGCAGGAAATCAAATATTCTGCTCCCTCAGCACTAACTACATTTCCTGCGATTATGAAAAGATCAGGAGCTATTTCCCTAATTTCCTTGATCTTTTCACCTATATTCTTAGAATGTCCGTGAGCGGAATCTATAAGAATCATATTTACTCCACAATTCACTAAGCTTCTAATATCTTCTTCTGGAGTAGATACACCTACTGCAACAGCATAAGGTTTATTTTCTCCAAATTCACTCTTTAGTTGAGTGATTCACTCAACTACTGTAGAAATATTTAGATTTCTGTGTAGAACTCCAATAGCCCCAACAGAAAGAAGAGCTCTTGCCATATCAATTTCTGTAACAGTATCCATAGCTGCAGATAGAAATGGAAGTGAAACTTTCATTTCATTATTAAGCTTCACTTCAAGTGAAACTTCATAAGGTAAGAAATCAGAATATCCCGGAACAATAAGAACATCTTCCAAGCCTAATGAAAGGCTTGGAAGCAATTTATTGTTTTCTTGTTCTGCTGACATTATCTACTTACTATATATATTTATATATATTTAATTTTTTGCCTAAATATCGAAGGGTAACTTATTAATAATATATTTAGATTTAATATTAAGCGATTCTTAATTTCTCTTCTGGGTAAGAGATCTTTTGTTTTGATGGTCTAGATTTGGTGTAATAGGACAAAACATTAGGGACACCCATTTGTCCCACATACATTAATGCCATCAAAACAATATGTCCTACTCAGTTAGTTTTACCTGTAACTCCGATAGATAATCCGGAGGTACCAAAGGCAGAAGAAGATTCAAATAGTTTAGCATGTCTTCCTATTTCTTGAGCTATTCCATTTCCTCCATTATTCTTATCTGGAATAACGAGAGAAGCAACTATTACAAGAGCTGATGAAAGGAAGAAAACAATGAAGGAATTATCAATTGTTTGACTTGAAACAGTTCTAGAGAAAATAGAAAGTGATTTTCTTCCTCTCATAGTTACTCATACTTTTCCTATTATTAGGAAAAGAGTAATGCTTCTAATACCTCCAGCTGTTGAAGCTGGAGAGGCACCAATAAACATAAGTATTAGAAGTATTCACTGAGTCTTTTCGTGAAGAGAAGTAATATCTAGTCCTGCAAATCCAGAGGATCTTGCAGAAATTATTAGATAAAGTAGTTGTCACACTTTTTCTGATGTACTTAAACAGCAACTTTTAATACAACTAAGATTTCCACTAGTTGTTTCTGCCAGAATAACTGCTCCCGCAGCTATTATGGTAATTAAAAAGTGCATCAAAATAGAAATTTTGGTGAATAAAGAAAAGATATTTTTAGAAGACTTTCGTCTTCTCTTATTCTTACACCATTCTTTGAATTCATAAAGTACTGGGTATCCTATCCCACCAATAATTGAAGAAATAGCAAATATTATTGATAGGATAATTCCCCAACCACTTGAGTAGGGCATAATTGAGTTCTGGGAAATAATATCCAATCCAGCATTATTTATTGCTGAGATTGAGTGAAATATTCCCCCTCAAAGTGATTTCACAAAATCACCTTTAAAACTATCTGCGCACCCAACACTTGGTGCCACAAAATAAAAGAAGAAAGTTAATAGTATAGCTACTATTACCTCACAAGATAGAAGTATCTTGAGAGCAGACATAACAATATCGTAGGAATGAGCTTGGCTCATTCCTCCTCTTTCTGAGTGAAGGTTTAGTCTTTCTTCAATTGTTCTTTTTTTACTTTTGAAGAAGCAATGTTTTATGAACATTCAGCTTGTAACTAATCCAAGTCCACCAACTTGGATTAATAAAAGAACAACTAATTGTCCAAATCAACTATATGAACAATTAAGTGAATTAGTTGTTAGTCCAGTTGTGGTAAAGGCACTAACTGCAATGAAAAGATTGGAAAATCAATTTCCATTGGAGCCACCTCCATTTCCCTTGGCAAAAGGTAAATTTAGAGCTCCAAAGCCCAAGAGAACAACGAGAAAATAAACTCTCGAAATTCTCTGATAAATATTCTTCCCAATTAATGTTTTTCAAAAAAGCTCTAAATTAGCTTTTTTGGGTTTCACTTTATTTTTCTTCCACTTAATTTATTAGTGGAAACTTTAAAAGAAAGAGGGTTATTTTATATTTTTTAAGAAAATTTAAATTCCTTATTTATAGACAATAGAATTATTGGTGAATTTATAAAGAAAGCTAGATAAGTAGATAGAGATGATTATCATCGGGAAAAAAAGAATAATTTAAAGCGAGATTATTGCTTAATAGGATTAAGCAAATTTAATTATGAAATTGGAAAAATTCTCATGAAAGAGAATCAAAATGTTACTGTTCTAGATAATGATTCTGATGTAATAGATAATCTAGGAGGAGAATTTACAGAGTCAAAGAGTTGTGACGCTGTAAATATAAAGGAACTAGAAGATGTAGATATAAAACACTTTGACTATGTAATAGTGGGAATAGATAATGTAGAAAAATCTATTTCCATTTGCTCTAACTTAAAAGAGCTAGGAGTAATTAGAATATTGGCTCAAGCCAAAGATGAAGTTCACAAAAGAATTCTTAAATTAATGGGAATCATACATAGTATTATTCCCGAACTGTATGTAGCTGAAAATTTAGCTTATCAAACTATGTTTGACATAGAAGTTGAAAAACTTCCATATAGTAAAGAAGAATGTGAAAATGAAATCTTTATTTTTAAATTAAATGTTTATAACTCTAAATTGCGAGAAAAGAAAATAAGTTCTCTTCTATTCTTAAAAGAAAATAATGCTTCTATTTTAAGCATTAAGAGAATGAAGAAAGGAAGCATTATATTTCCTGTTTCAGAAGATGAAAAATTAGAAAGATCAGATGAAATCATCTTAATAGCTAGAAAAGAATCTATTAATAAATTAAAAGAATCTTTCCAAAAAAATATTCCTGTTAACCTTCTTGAAGAAACTGAAGAAAAGGAAGGGAAAGAGGAATAAACTTTATAAAACTTACCTAGTCCCAGAGACTCAGAAAACCCTAACGGGTTAAAGAGTCTTACTAAGCTTTGCCAACTGAACCGAAGAGTTTGAATTTTTCTTCAATAACTCCCAAAATTCCTTGGAATCCATAATTTAGAAGTTTTCTAGGATCATATCCCTTAGCCTTCATATCTAAGTCTTTATTTTCTTCAATATATTTTCTAGTTTGTTCTGCAAATTTCATTTGCAATTCAGAATTTACATTTATTTTTGTAACTCCTAGAGAAATTGCTCTCTTAATACTTTCATCATCAATTCCTGTTCCTCCGTGAAGAACAAGAGGAATTTGAGTTTCCTTAGAAATATTTTCCAAAAGATCTAGATTTAAACCTTTTCAGTTAGGAGGATAAGGTCCATGCATATTTCCTATTCCTGCAGCAAGCATAGTAGGACTTAATGTAGCAATTTCTACACATTCCTCTATTTTCGCTTGATTTCCTAATCCCATAACTCCATCTTCTTCTCCAGCTAGAGTTCCAACTTCTAATTCAACAGAAACACCTTTCTTATAAGCTAATTCAATAATTTCTTTAGACTTTTGAAAGTTTTCACTGAACTCGAAGTGAGAACCATCAAACATAACAGATGAGAAGCCAGCATCTAATGCCTTTTTACATCCTTCATAAGTTCCATGGTCAAGGTGAAGGATTATAGGAACAGTTATATTCAAATCTTTAACCATAGAGTGAACAAGTGAAGAGACAACATTGAATCCCCCCATATACTTGATAGCTCCCTCAGAAGCTCCAACTATTACTGGAGAATTAAGCTTTTGTGCAGTTAAAAGAATAGCTTTTGTTCACTCAAGGTTATTTGTATTGATTTGCGCAACAGCATATTTACCTTCAAAAGCTTTCTTCATAGCTTCAAATCCACTTACTACTGGCATACTATACTCCCACTTTAACTTGAGCCAACTTTATTACTCGATCGTTTAATGTATATCCCTTACTAAAAACCTCAATTATTTTATTCTTTTTTTCTTCTTCAACTCCTTCTGTCATTACACTTTCCATTTTTTCTGAATCATATTCTTCATTTATTTGGGGGGAAATCACTTTTATATTGAGACTTTCTAGAAGTGATTCAAATTGAGTCAAAAACATCTTAAAACCTAATAGATAGTTTTTGACTTCTTCACTTTTAGGTTCCGAATTTATCACTTTTTCCATTCCAGAAATAATATTGACTAATTCAGTTAATTGATCTTCATACATAAAATTCTTAAGCTCTTCAAACTTAAGACTATATTTTTGCTCTATTTTCTTTTCTTTTTCTTCTAGAAGAGCAATTGCTTCCTCACTCTTTTTTTGAATATTTTCTAAATATTTTTTATTTAATTCATCCTTAAAGCTTTGTTCCCTAGCTTTATAAGCTGCTAGTTCTACTTCCAAATCATTTATTTTCTTTAAGTAGAAATCAGAAAGCTTATCACCTTTCTTTTTCTTCTTTTTAGATGAAGAAACATCTTCTTCATCTGAATCTGATTCATTAAATTCTTCTTCATCTAGACTAAGACTTTCATCTAAAAGTTCTCCAAGAACTTCTCCATTAACTTGTTGATATTGTTCAAATTCTTGAAGTTGTTCACTTTCAAGAATTTCCATTTCCAATTGATTATCTTCTTCCTTAAAAGTCATTATTTAACTATCTATTCAACAGAAGATTCTTCATATTCTTTCTTAAAGCTCTTTTGTCACTCTCCATTATCTTTTGGGTCAGTTAACTCTATTGATTTTATTTTTTCTAAATCAATATGACTTAATTTTGTGGGAGCAGCCTCTATTTTTATAAATAAATTACCTACTGATTTCTTTCCAAAAGTTATTCCCATTCCTTTTAGTTTCAGTAAATCTTTTGTATTAGTTCCTGGAGGTAATTTAAAAGATTTAAGTCCAAATGGTGTTGGAACATTTACATCCCCACCCAAAAATAGAACTAGTGGATTTACAAATATTTTTGTATATAGATTATCTCCTTCTCTTCTAAATACTTTGGAACTTTCCACTACAACAGTTACATGTATTTTTTGTTCATGATAAGACTCCTTATCATCGAACATAAGAACTTCTCCATTTTTAATACCACTTCTTATTGAAATATTCATACTTTTTATTTCAGTAACATATCCTTGTTTTTTACATGTAGTACATACTTTAGCTATCTTTTCTCCAGATCCTCCACAATATCTACATGTAATTCTCTGTTCCATAATTCCAAATAATCCTTTACTTCTTATTACTTCATATCCATAACCTTTACATCCGAGACAACTACTTATATAGGATTTGTCTCCCTTAAATGCTTTATTACCTCTACATTCTTTACATACTTGATTAGATTTATATTGAATTTCGTAATTGCAACCCTTTATGGATTGCAAAAACGAAATATTAATTGTTTTGTATATCTTATTAACTTCTTCTCTAGATGAAGAAGGTCTTGGACCTCCTCCAGTAGTTCTGAATGACGTGAAGAATCCATCTTCATCGTCATCATCTTGTCTAGTGAAGAAACTATTAAAGAAGTCAAAAGGATTAGTTCCTCCCTCAAAAGATGAAGCTCCTCCATCGAAAGCCGCACTACCAAATCTATCGTAATTAGCTTTCTTTTGAGGATCTCCTAGAACCTCGTAAGCTTCATTTATTTCCTTAAACTTTTTTTCAGCACCAGCCGACTTGTTAATGTCGGGATGGTATTCCTTAGCTAACTTTCTATATGCTTTTTTAATTTCATCTTGCGAAGCACTTCTAGATACTCCGAGAACGTTGTAAAAATCAACGCTCATCTCGGACTAGCTAAAGGAAGAAACTAGTTCTTACTACTTCTTTTCTCCTAAGAATCCTGGAATTTCCTTAAGAAGATGTTTTGGAAGAGGTTGATAGTGAGAGAATATCATAGAGTAAATACCTCTTCCCTGAGTTAGAGATCTCAGTGTTGTAGCATATCCAAACATTTCTTTAAGTGGGATCTTACACTTAATTGAGCTAGAAGAAGAAGTTAATTCAGTAGATGTAATTAACCCTCTTTTAGCTGTAATGTCTCCCATTACAGTTCCAAAATATTGTGGAGGAGAATTTACTTCTACTTCCATAATTGGTTCTAGAAGAATGGAATTACACTTCCTGCTAGCTTCTTTTAGAGATAGAGAAGCAGCTATTTTGAATGCCATTTCATTGGAGTCAACTTCGTGGAAAGAACCATCATAAAGAGTAGCCTTTATGTCTATAACTGGATAACCAGCCAATTGTCCAGACTTCATAGCTTCCACAAGTCCTTCTCTAATAGACTTGATATATTCCTTTGGAATTTTTCCTCCAACTATTTTGTCTACAAACTCAAATCCTTTTTCAGGATTTGGTTCATATTTAATCCAAACGTGACCATAGTTACCTCTACCACCAGTTTGTTTAATATATTGACCCTCAACTTCTTGAGTTGCGGTAAAGGTTTCTCTATAAGCTACTTGAGGAGCACCTACATTAACTTGAAGTCCAAATTCTCTCTTCATTCTGTCAATAAGAATTTCAAGGTGAAGTTCTCCCATACCTGAAATCAAAGTCTGACCAGTTTCATGATTTGAAGAAATCTTGAATGTTGGGTCCTCATCTGCAAGTTTCTTCAAAACTATTGACAATTTTTCTTGGTCAGATTTTGTCTTAGGTTCAATAGCTAGAGAAATAACTGGATCAGTGAATACCATTTCTTCTAGCAAGAAATCATCATCTTGAGAACCTGTTAAGGTGTCCCCAGTTTTAGTTGATTTAGGTCCTACTAAAGCACAAATTTCACCAGCTCCTGCATATTCAATTTCAGTTTTGTGATTTGAGTGCATCTTAACTAGTTTCCCAACTCTTTCCTTAATTTCTCTAGTTGAGTTGTAAACCATAGAACCTTTTTCCAATTTACCTGAGTAAATTCTCGCGAATGTTAATCTTCCTACGAAAGGGTCAGTAGCGATCTTGAAAGCTACTGCGACTAAAGAGGAAGAGGTCTTATTTTCAATTTGAAGTTTTTCTCCTCCTCTAGTATATGCAGTAGTTGTAGGAATATCTAGAGGTGAAGGAAGATAATCAACTATAGCATCTAGTAGGAACTTAACTCCCTTGTGCTTAAATGAAGAACCACAAAGCACAGGGAAGAAAGAAGCTGTAAGAGTTGCTTTTCTAATACAACTCTTAATTTCTTCAACACTAATTTCTTCTCCTCCTAAATATCTCTGAAGAATGTCATCATCGTGAACTAACACTTCATTTAGAAGTGTTTCTCTGTGAAGTTGTACTTCATCTTTTAGATCTGCAGGAATTTCAATTTCTTCAAAGTTATCTTCTTCTCCACCTTCAAATTGATAAGCCTTTAGAGTTACAAGGTTTATTATTCCCCTAAATCCTGATTCATTTCCAATATTTAGTTGAATTGGAGAAAAATTAATATTCAGTCTTTCTTTTAAAGACTTTAGGGAGTAAGAGAAACTTGCTCCAATTTTGTCCATTTTGTTACAGAAAATAATTCGAGGAACTTTATATTTATTGGCTTGTCTTCAAACAGTTTCTGTTTGAGGTTCAACTCCCATAGCTCCATCAAGAACTACAACAGCTCCATCAAGAACTCTTAGAGATCTTTCAACTTCTACTGTGAAGTCAACGTGACCAGGTGTGTCAATTAAGTTAAGTGTGTAACCCTTTCATTCTGTAGTTGTAGCTGCAGAGGTAATAGTAATACCTTTTTCTCTTTCTTGTTCCATTCAGTCCATAGTTGCACTACCTTCATGAACTTCACCCATTTTGTGAATCTTTCCTGTATAGTAAAGAATTCTTTCGCTGGTAGTTGTCTTACCAGCGTCAATATGGGCCATGATACCAAAGTTTCTAAGATTTAGGAGTCTTAGCTCCTCTTTTTGTTCTATACTGTGATTCTTAGACATTTAAGTTAAATACTAAACCCTATAGTATGCAAAAGCTTTATTGCTTTCAGCAGTCTTAATAACTTCTATCTTTCTCTTAATTGAAAGACCTGTATTGTTTGATGCATCTATGATTTCAGCACATAGTGCATCAACAATAGTTCTTTCTTCTCTCTTTCTACTGTACTTAATTAATCATCTAAGAGCTAATGTTTCTCTTCTTTCAGGAGTTGATTCAACAGGTACTTGATAGTTAGATCCTCTAACTTTTCTAGTTTTTAATTCAATGCTTGGAGCTACATTTTTCAAAGCTAGCATAAAAACATTCATAGCAGGTTTTCCTGTCTTTTGTTCTATCTTTTCGAAAGCTCCATAAATAATTCTTCTAGCTAATTGCTTCTTACCATCTCACATAATTACATTTATAGCTTTTGACACAACAGTAGAGTTGTACTTTGTGTCAGGAAGTAGTCTTCTCTTCTTTAGTTTTCTCTTTTTTCTCATTTTCCCTTAACTAAGCTTTCTTCTCTCTTTTAACTCCATATTTAGATCTTGACTTTTTTCGTTTTTCAACTGGAGCTGTGTCTAATTTTCCTCTAACGATGTGATATTTAACACCAGGTAGATCCTTAACTCTTCCTCCTCTAATCATTACTACGTGGTGTTCTTGTAAGTTATGTCCCTCTCCGGGGATATAAGCTAATATTTCGTGATTATTTGAAACTCTAACTTTAGCAAACTTTCTAAGAGCTGAGTTAGGTTTCTTAGGTGTCATAGTTGACACCTTTAGACACACAGCTCTTTTAAAAGGATTTGATCTCTTAATAGGTTTTTTCTTAAGTGAATTTCAGCTTTCTTGCAAAGCTTGAGACTTGGACTTTTTCTTTTTCCGTTGTCTCCCGTGTTTGGCTAGTTGTGTAAGTGTTGGAATACTGTTTTGCTCTTTACTTAATAAACACTAATAAAACTCTACTCACTATTAATTATTAATATAAGTTAAAACAATATTCTGAAACAAACACAACAATCTATTTAGATTTAAAGATAATTTATTTAATAATTAAAAGAATAACCGAAAAAAATTTTAGATTTTAAATTATCTTTAGGCATTATTTTTTACCTATTAATTATTAGCTAAATTTCTCTATATTTATTAATAATTAATAGGATAAAAGAACAATTAGTTTTCTCTGAAAAGTATTTTTACCCAGCACTATTGGGGCTGCAGGGCTAGGAACTTTTAGTGCTGTTGTTTGATTTCCAGAAGTTAAAAAAATAGAAGAGGAAAAGAAAAAAGAAGAATGTCAAAAAAATCAAACAGGAACTAATAGTAATGAAGCTTCTGGAAGTAGCTCTAGTTCACAATCTACTGGACAACAACAATGTCCACCTGCAGAAGCCAAATAACAACTAAAAAGATTTAATGGAACACAAAGATTGTGTTTTTTGCCAAATATCTTCAGGACTAGAAACTAATAGCAAAATACTTAAAAGGGGCGAAAAAGTATTTTTACTTCCAGATATTAATCCTGTAAGTAGAGGTCATGCTCTTGTAATCACTAGAGAGCATTACCAAGATCTTTCTTCATCTTCTGATGAAGCTCTTCAGGAAGCAATAATTTTCGCTAAAGATTATGCAAACTCTTTGAAAGAAAAGTTTCCGGAAATAAAGGGATTTAATTACATATCTAATCAGGGAGCTGAAGCTAAACAAGTAGTATTCCATTTTCACCTACACGTAATACCTAGGTGATAGTAGTCTTAAAAATTTATTAACATTCGAGATAGATAGCAATTTTACGTACTTTTAGGTTAGTTTTACTTCTTGAAAAGACCTTTTTCTACTAACTTAAAAAGTTCCAATAAAGTTACTGTTTTGAACAGCTGGAACAGTAACTCTATCAGTATCAATATGTATTCTTTTTATTGGAGTAATTCTTTATTATCTTTTTGTTAACTATTTACCTAAGGTAAAAGAAAGAGCAAAGATAAGTAAAGAATTAAAAGAAATTAATAGGTAAGAAGACTAAGAGTTACTTTTTATAGATAATGTCAGACAGTAGCAAGAAAAAAGAGGGAAAAGTGGAAGTAACTCTTAGTATGGACAAAAGTCTATACGATAGTATTGTTAAGCAATTTGAATTGCTAAAGGATAAGAGGATGGATGGATTCCCGCAAGTAGAAACAATAGAGGAATTTATATTGTTCTACTTGAAATGATTAGCTAGTGAAAATGATCAAATGAAAGTTATTGAAACTAAGGTGAATGACATTCTTGAAACTCTAAAAGATAAGGGAATAGATCTTATGAGTGAATTCAACTTTAATAGTGAAGATTTTGCTAAATCTATGAAATCATCTAAAGAAGAAACAGAAGAAAAAGAAGAAGAAAACTCTAAGGAGCCAGTAGTCAAAAAAAAGAGTTAATTAGATAGTTCTTTTACAAGTAAATCGGAATTCTATTCCGAATTTACTGACAATCTCAAGATTCGTTCTTGGTTTTCTGTCAGTTCTTTTTTATGCAATTTCCATTTGTACTGAACTAAATGGGGGTCAAGAAACTTCTCTTCTTTTTAGTAAACCCTTATTTACATTAGGGTTTATAACTCTCATTGTTTCATTAGTCACTGACTATTTTGATGGTCATTTAGCAAGAAAATGGAATTGCACTTCCAATTTCGGAAAACTCTATGATCCTCTAGCAGACAAGCTGATAGTATCAGCTTTTCTAATTCTTTTTGCTTCAAAAAGTTTTATGCACTGAATAATTCCTTTTCTCTCAATAATGAGAGAAATCATCATTGAAGGAGTAAGGTATAAGTTAAAAAAAATATATGTTATATTGCAAGCAAGTAATACAGCTAAATATAAGACTGCTATTCAATTCATAGCAGTCATTCTTACTTACTTATTTTTCTCTTATAGAAGTGAATGGGGAAACATTTTGTTTCTACCATCACTTCTATTTAGCTTTCACTCTCTAGCTAAATATTTGCAAGTATATTGAAAATACTATTAGCTTTTAACTCTACGACAGAATACGTTAATTACGCCATTCTGGCGTGTGTAGTACTTATTCTTTTTCTAGTATTTTGGTATGTATCTAACGAAAAAGTTTGATTTAGCAAATACACTTGAAAAATATTCAGACGAAAAAATATTTCTCAAACTGAATTCGATAACTTTATAGGAAAATTTGGAGATGTACTTATTAAGTTCTCACGTAAAAAAATAGGAGCACTTATAGTTATTGAGAAATATCAGAATCTTCAAAAGTACATCAATTTAGGATATGCAATTCACTCAAGATTTTTTCCCGACTTCCTATATAACGTATTCCTTAATAAGGAATCCTCAATGCACGATGGAGGAGTAATAATGAGAGGAATAGATATAAAATCAGTTTCCTCTTATTTTCCTATTACTTCTGCTAAAAATACTCCCAATGAATATGGTTCTAGACATAGAGCTGCAATGGGAATAACAGGAAGAACTGATGCAATAGTTTTCCTAGTATCTGAAAGTAGTGGGAAAATTATGTTTTCCCAAGGCGGAGAAATTCATTCCCTAAATAGAAACAATAAACAACTTTTAGTTAAAAAAATAGAAGAATTGTTATCCTTCTATATAAAGTAACATGTAGATTTAGACTTAATTTTTCTCTTTAAAATTTTTTAAAGAGAAAAAATCTAGTCATAGTAGATTTGGATAGGCGTCTTACATGAACATGAACAGCAGAGAAATTTTCCTTCCTTCTAGATCTAAGAATGATCGACTTTGCAATAAATTATTTGTAAAGCTTTCTAAAGCTTACGAATACAAAAATTATGGAGCTATCAAAAGCCTTCTTGGTTACTATTCCATCCCTGTCTTAGTTAAAGCTTTAGAAAATCTTTCTAACTACGAACTAATAAATATTGCTTTCCTAACTGTAGAGCAAGATAGAATGAGAGATCTTTTTCTCTCATTCTCAGATAACTACAAGTTAGGAATATTAAATACTATGAGACCTATAGTACTTTCTAAACTACTTGCTCAGTTACAAGCTGACCAAGTTGTTGAATTACTTTCTATGGTTGACAGTAATCTTTCTAAAAAAATTATTTACTTAGCTTCTCCAGAATTACGTAAGAATGTAAGTATTATTAGTAATTTCTCCCACTCACAAGTGGGAAGCATCATGAATACTAGCATTCTTACTATTCAAGCTAACTTAAAAATCTCGCAAGCTCTTACTTATATAAGAAAGAGAAGACATAAGTTAGATATAGAAAATGAACTATTTGTAGTTAATCTAAGTAAAGAAGTTGTAGGGATGATAACCCTACAAGATCTTTTCTTTAGTCCTAATAATTCCCTGACAGTTCAGGAAATTATGGAAAAGGACTACATAACATTTAGAGCTACTGATCAAATAGGAGAAATAGTAGATGCTTTCCAAAAGTATCCTATTTCTTCTATTGCAGTTCTAAATGAAAGAAATCAAATACTAGGGGTAGTAAATAATAAAGACATTCTTCCAGAAATTGTGGAAGAAAACATGGAAGATGTTTACAAATTCTATGGAATTGTTAACCTTACTCACTCTTATATGAAATCAACAACTTGGGAAGTTGTTAGATCTAGACTATTCTGACTAGTTATATTGTTGTTCGCAACAACATTAACTACTCTAATAATTGACAAGTTTGAAGACTTAGGGTTTAAGTGAACAATGGGGATATCTTCAGCAATTTTGGTTCCCATGATTCCACTTATTACAGATATGTGTGGGAATTCTGGGAGCCAAACAGCTGCCTCCATTATTCAATCTTTCGCTAGTGATGAACTTAAGGGGAAAGATTTCCTTCATGTTTTGAAAAAAGAATTAAAAATCTCTTTAGTTGTTGGGGGAATTGTTTCGCTAGTTAACTTTGCTAGATTATCTATTTATTATTGGTTTTTTCCGATATCAACAGGAAAATTAAATTTTTTAGATGCAAAATTACATTCAAAAGTTGATATAGGAAGTTTTTTGCACTTTGCTTACACTCAATATGTTCAACCTCTAGTTAAATTCTTCGGAAACACAGAGAATACTGGAAATACAGAGTGAATGGGAATTATTGGCTCATTAGTTTCCTCTCTTTCTCTATTCTTTGTAATTATTCTCTCTAAACTTTTAGGTGTTGTAATACCTTATATTGCTCATAAATTTAAAAGAGATCCTGCAGCCCTTACTACTCCAGTATTAACAACAATACTGGATGCAATAGGTACTCTTATATTCTTTTCTATAGGAGTAGGAGTAATATACCTAAGTATGAATAGTTTGCTTCCAAACTATGCATTATCTTCTGTCTCTAGATAAGTTAATTAACTTTTTAGTCCAATAATGTCTTCTCTTTTCTCTATTTTGTTTCCAAAACTATCTAGATATCACTTCAAAGAAAATAGAGAGAATGTTTTAGAAGAATTAAAGGCTAGAGAGCTAGAGTTAAAAAATAGCTGGCTAACTAAATCAGATGGGTACCAACTGATTTGCAATCATCCAACTGATTTATCATCCAAAGATTTGAACTCTCTTTGGACAAAAAATCTATTTAAAAATATTGGAATATTTTTCTGTACAGGAGGTCTTTATTTCTTTTTTTACGTTTGAAAGAAAAGAAAAGAATATAGTTATCTATCAACACTAAGACAACTTAGTGAGATAGATGAGAGAAAAAGAGAAATACAAAATGCTAAAAACTATTTCCAAAAAATAGAAGATAGTGAAAAATCTTTCAGGGAAAGTAAAGAAAGAGAGTTAGATAATTGATCAGAAAGAATTATTTCTTACTCTCTTTCTACTATTCCATATAGTCAATATGAAATAGAGAGAAATAGGAAAAAAGATCCCTATATTAAATTCCTACACATTTATGCTTTTGTTATCTCACTAGTTCTTACTTGTGGAACTATTATTTTCTATATCCTTTATAGAAAATACAAGGATCCAAGATATAAATTCTTGGAAAGTTCCATCACAAAACATGTAATAGAAAAAACTAAGTTTGAATCAATTCTTCAGGAATTGGTTCAAAAGAAATATGGTTTTGATGTTTTAGATAACTTATCTTATTGCTACTCCAAAACTCTTGGAGATATAGCGACTGAATCACACATTAGAACTAAGTTTTATTCTTATTCTGTTCTAAAAGTTCTATTCTTTTTATTTATGACAGCAATAAGTGCTGGAATATTCCCTCTTTATTGCTATTGACTATCTACTAGAGATAAATTGAATAGCAAAAAAGACTTCTATAAGTGATGACTTAATAGAAGAAAAAAAGAAAGAGAGATTGTCACTCCACTTAAGTTATTCAAAAAGAAGTGATGAGGTAAAGGGTGTCTTTACTTCAAAAAAGTTTGACTTGACTGATATTTTTCTACTTTTGTCGCTCAATTAACTAATAGAGCAATTACATCAAACTTTTTTAAACCTAAAACTAAGTTAAAGAACCTTAACTGAACACTAATGTGAATGTTTACTTCTCCACTTTCTAAGTGGATAGTTAACTTAGTTCTTTTAATAGCTACATATACTTTCTTATTGCTGTGAAGCCTTTCAGCAAGTTTTGCGATTGTTTCTCCTTTCTTCTTCCTATTAGTATTTTTTGGAAGTGCTTTCCTTCTTCTACTTGGATATCACATCTCCCTAATCATTTAGGTTTTTCAATTTAGGAATTTGAAAAACTCTTACACTACTAGCTAATTAGGAAAGTAGTAGGTAATTTCTCCCTCTCCTCTTTGGGGAGAAATTATTTACTTAAGGGATTTAGTTCCCTTAATTTTGTTTTCATTTTTTCTTTTCTTGCTTTTTTCATTTCATTTATTTTTTATAAAGCTGTTGTGGCCGTTCAGGACAAAAGCTTTAATAACTACTTTGCCACATGAAATTTAGAAAACGATCCCCCAGAACTGTCTATTTGACCTCCCCTAATATACACACTTATAGTTGTGTTTATTTCCATATTTTTGACTCACTTCACTTCTATAAGACTTGCAAAATATGTCTGTCGAATGAGAAGTGAAGTGAAAAAAATAATTATTCTTTCCCTAAAAATTCTTTCAGTTATTCCTTCTTTTGTTACTGCTTTTGTACTTTCAGAAGCAATAACACCAGTATTTTTTGGAATTAATGGTGTTATTGCTGGCGCAAGAGTTGCAGTACTCTTCATTATTCTCACATTCTTCTGTACTGCACTCCCTATATTCTTCCTTAACTACATCAATTGATTTGAATCAAGTGAAATGAAAACACTTAACTCTAACTTACTTTCACTTGGACTTAATGCCAAGTGAAGAGAAAAACTTTATTCTAAAGTATCTAGAAGAGTTATTTTTTAAGTTGAGCTGTAACTCTCGTTAAAGCTCTTGGGGAAAGTGTAGCTTTAAGCTTTTTCTGTTCAAGCTCTAACTTTACTAAGCCATTTTCTGGCTTAGGACACTTCCTAAGCTCTAATTCTCATACTATCTCTAGTATGATTTCTTCCTTTTATTTTGCAGAATCAGGAGGAGAAGCTAATAGACAAGCTATGTTTGTCTATGGAGCTCCACTAGTATTAATAGCTTTCCTACTCAATTATTTCCTTATTAAGAAAAGTGTTTCTACAAAACACAAACGTAATTGAGTAGAAAGATATTTTTCAAGAATCAAAAACAACCTTAATTCTTGTGTAGAGAGAAAAAAGTTCAAAAAACCTGTTCTTTACTACTATAGATATATTTCGCTGCGCTTTCACAGCGAAAACTGGATAAAAAAAGAATC
Source organism: Mycoplasma suis str. Illinois (assembly GCF_000179035.2). Classification (NCBI taxonomy): domain Bacteria; kingdom Bacillati; phylum Mycoplasmatota; class Mollicutes; order Mycoplasmatales; family Mycoplasmataceae; genus Mycoplasma; species Mycoplasma suis. The sequence continues at coordinate 379,800 of NC_015155.1, read as the reverse complement.
TAGTAAAGAAAAATTTAGAAAGTGAAAGGAAAATATCATTTCCTTTCTAATTCTTTCAATTTTTGCTGCAATAATACTAACAATACTTATTAGAGGTAAGTATTTCATATTCGGAAATATTCTTAAGGGATATCTAAAAAGTTATTCTGCAGAAGGACTAGGAATCCCTCTTTGAAATACTATTCTTCTTTTATTTTTTGCAGTTACTTGATCTCTTCCTGTATGTTTCTTCTCTGCACTATTTGCTAGTGCATATCTTTATAGATGAAGAAGACTAAAGTATATTCTCTCTAGCTTTATTTCTGGCTGCGGGACAGTTCCACCTATGCTTTGAGCTATGTTCTCAATGTTTCTATTTATAGATCAAATGAAGTTAAGTATGGGAAGAGTGTCAATCTTCGCAGGAGTAATGTCACTCTTCATACTTAACTTACCTTTCTTATTTAGTAAGTTCTTTAATTTATTTGAGAACTACTTAAAGAAGTACTCAAATACTTTCCTTTCTCTTGGATTACATCCCTACAACATTATGTTTTTAGTAATCCAAGATGGAATAAAGAGAATGAAACTATCAATTTCAGACTCTATAACAAGACTTAATGGAGAAAGTGGTCTTCTCTTTTTGACTGCGGGAGCATCTAAGTCAAATAGACTTACTTGATGAGGTCATGGACAAACACTAACTACAAAGATTTTTGCCTCAAAACTTAAGTACAACATACTTGAGGCAAAATCAGTTATGTATGAATCACTAGTTCTACTAGTGTTTGTTTCACTCTTTATATTCTCTATCTTTAATGGAATGTGAGCTGGAGTTCTCACTTTCTTGAAAAACTTTTTCAAGAAAATTTACTATAGGTTATATTTGAAAGCTTGTTCTGGAGGAATATTCTCTCTTTCAAATCTTTTATCTAATTTCTCTTAGATAAAAGAGGGAAAAGAAAGGATTCTCCTGTTATGGGATTTCTTAACTTTCTAAAAAGTCGAAAAGAAGAGAGAGAAGATTCTAAAAAGAATCTCTTCTCTTCTACTCAGGAAGAAGATTTTCTATTTTTTCAAGACTTTACTCTCCTAAGTGAAGAAGGTAAAAGGTCTTCCAAAAAGAATAAAGTTCTTTTACGAGACATAAATCTAAGTTTTGAGAAAAACAAGATTTATGCAATAATAGGACCTTCTGGAGCTGGAAAATCCCTCTTATTGTCTTCAATGACTAAGGGGATTTTCGAGTCAGAAGTAATTAAAAAATATCTCTGAAAGGGAAAAATAATTTATAGAGGAACTGATATTCTCAGTTCCTCTTTTCCTATGGAATTACTTAGAAAAAAAATAGGTTGAATTAGGCAAACACCTACTTTACTTCCACTAACTATAAGGGAAAATATATTATTCGCCCTTAGAGCTAGGGGGCTTCATAATCCCAACTTACTAGAAAAAATGCTTCAAGAAATTCTCATAAAGTGTGGTTTATGAGAAGAGCTAAAAGATAGGCTCGATACTTTACCAATGCATACTCTTTCTGTTGGGCAAGCACAGAGATTATGCATTGCTAGGGCTCTAATATTAGAGCCCGAATTACTTCTTTTAGATGAACCTACTAGCGCTTTAGATCCAGCCTCTACAGCTAAAATTGAGCAACTAATATTAAAGCTTTCTAGAAGAATGACAATAATAATAGTGTCACACTCACTTTCCCAGGTGAAGCATGTTGCTGATTCAACAATTTTTCTAAAAAATGGAAAAATTGTTGAATCAGGAGAAACTCAAACATTATTTACTTCTCCCAAAACTAAAGATCTAGAAGACTTCATACTAAGCAAATACTAGATATTTCCTATCTAGTAATGAGATAGGCTAACTTATGAGCCTTTCTTATTCTTTCGGATCTGAAAGCAATCTTCTAAGTAAGAGGCAATTATTCATATTGTCTCTTTCTTCAATGATTGGTATAGGAGTCTTTATAAAGTCAAAGACTCTAAATGAATTATCTAGTTTTAATTTCCAACCTTTAATTGCTCTCTTTGTTTTTTCCGCAATTCTCATTTCTTCAATGATTTTCCTATTCACAAAACTAATTAATAAATATTCCTCAACTGGAAGAAGTTTTATTGAGTGAGTTGAGGGATATTGTGGAAAAAACTTTACTGAGTGATCGGTAAGGTTTACTAAAGATTTTGCCCATCCATTGGGCATAATCACTACTGCTATTTATCTAATTAAGTGAATAGCTGGAGCTAATTTTCTGTGAGTATGAGAAAGTGCACTTATATCATTACTGGCTGCGACAGTAATGATAAGCCTAAACACTTTCTCTTTTAAAGTCTCTGAAAAATTTCAGAGAGCTCTTTTCTTTAGTATTATTATTTCCCTTATTTTTGTATTTATATGTGGAATAATTTCTATTGTTTCGGGAAATAACTCCCAAAATGGAAAACAACTTGAACCTCAAAGTAGATTGGAAGGCTTTAATTCTCTGGGAGGTTGAACAATTCTATTGTCAGGACTTCCTTCCATCTTCTTTATGTATGATGGTTTCTATTCTGTTCTTTCCCTGAAAGAACAATCTAAATCTAAGACATCTTTTACAAAGATTATCTTGTATTCTCTGTATACCATTACAGCTATTTACCTATTAATAATTACTATCACCCTATTTGGTGATAAAAATAGGGGTGATTTCCAAAATTTCAGTGTATTTTCAGGAGATAAAAACTGAAAAGATGTACTAACAATACTTATATTCCTAACTTTTGCTTCTAGCTTAAATATTGCTTGTATGTGTAGTCAGAATCAATTGATTCAACTACACTACAAATATGATTTCAAGGACATCAATAAAAAAATTAGAAAGAGACTTCTAAATAGAGGTGAAAATTTGAAAAATTTTCACTTAGAAGTCAAATTAAGTAGTTGATGTCACATTATCAAGAAAATGATTTTTTATTCTCTTTTAATTGCATTAGTAGCACAAATGTACTACTGATGCATAAGAAATACAAATATATTCTGAGATATAAATGATATGCTAGCTGAGCTAGTATCTCTATTTATATTCTTTATGCTTGCAGTAGTTATTTGGAAAGCGAAAGAACAAAGTGATGTAAAGCTACATAAAGCTTTACATTATTTAGTATCCTATAGCATATTTGCTGCTATAGCATACTATGTAGTAAATACTGCTATAGATTTCTATTGAAATGTAACTTTCCTATCATGATTGAAGATGGTATTGTTTGCTGGTATGGTATTTATACCAGCAAAACCATATTTGAAAACACATGGTGGAGAAAATAAGAGTTGAGAGAAAGTAAGTCAATTCAGAAAAGATAATCCTTTAGCTCAAAAATTTAATTTGACTACTTTCTCTCAATAAAATCTAAGTTATATAAATAATTAGTTAAAAATATGTCTTATCAACCAAGAAGACCTTTAGATTCAGCTAGAAAAAGAATGGTAACTAGACAACAATGTTCTGACCTTATTTCATATGGTCAGATCACTACTAGATTAAGTTTTGCTAGAACAACTCAAAGATACTTTGAAAAACTTATTACTCTTTCTAAAACAAATGATCTTGTTTCAAAAAGAAAAGCTTATTCAATTGTTTTGAGAACTTCAAAACATACAAGACAAGAATTGGTCCAAAAACTATTTGAAGAATTAGGAAAGAAATATCAAAACAGAAAAGGAGGTTATACAAGACTTTTGAAAACTCCAAAAGGCTTTTTAGTTCAACTAGTTTAGTTTTTTAAAACTACTTTTCCCTTAACGGGAAAAAGAGAAAAATATATAAAAACAGATTTACTTATATTCTTTTAGAGCGAAAAGTTATTGATTCTTCAAAAGAGATATTATTTAGAATCCTTCCTTTAGTTTTTTAAAAACAAAAGCTTTAAGTAAGTAAGGGAAGGGAATTATTCCCTTCTTTCTAAGAAAAAACTAAAAATTAAAAACTTTTTAATTTAGTGGTGCAGTGAAAAGAAAAATGAAGAAAAAGGAAAAAAGGAATTTAGTTAAATGACTTTTAAAAAACTTAATAAAAGTGTTTGGTTATTTACTAAGTGCTCACTTAGGTTTTAAAAATGAATAATTTGCAAACTAGAAAAAATAAAAATAACTTAAAAAATCGAAACGTTCCGACTAAAAACCAAACACCTGACGTCAAAGAAAGCAATTAAAAAACAATTTAAAAAAAATTGCTTTCATAAAAATTTTATTGGGTTATAAAAAATAACAAAAAGAGGGGATAAACCCCTCTTTTCTATTTAGTTAAGAATTAAAGACCGAAGTCTCCTAGTATTTGAAGAATTGAATTTGAAAGTTCCTCCTCATCTTCTCCTTCAATTTTGAAAGTAACTTTTGAACCTCCAGTAACTCCAAGAGACATTAAGTTAATAATTGACTTAGCATTAGCTGTCTTTCCATCAAATTCCAAAATAATTTTGGATTTGAATTTAGAAAGAGCTTGAACTAATTTAGATGCAGGTCTTGCGTGAATTCCTACAGGATCTTGAATAGTGTATTCTACTATCTTCATTATCTAACTAAACTAGTAATTATTTTAGTATAAAAAAGAAGATTAATAGAATCTTCTTTTCATATCTGCTCTCTTTTTCTTTTCCTTTCTCTTAAGAGCTGGTCTTAAGTAGTAAGTGTATCTCATAGCTGTTCTCTTAACATCTACTGACAATCTCTTAAATTCAACAAGAGCTTGTTCAATACCTTGATCTTTTACCTTTATTACTGGCATATAACTATTTCTTTCCCTTTTCTCTTATATCCTTAGGCTTTAATCTTTTTAATTTTATTGGTAATTCTTCAGGATTTCTCAAGTAAGAAAGATAAGCTCTTCTAGATCTTCCTTCTCTTACTTTTTCTATTTTCTGAACTAATGGAGAGTGAATAAAGTAAGACTTTTCTACTCAGTGATTCTTTAGTTTTTCTCTTAGAAGAATATTTTCTCCTAGTAGGGTTCCCTTCTTTCTTAAAAGAATTCCACTAAATTTTTGAATTCTTTCCTTTTTCTTTTCATCTAGTATTCTTTCGTATACTAGAACAACATCACCAGACTTAATGCTCTTAAATACTTCACTCTTAGCAGAATCTCCCTGAAAGTCATAAAAATATTTTTTTAGATCCAAAAGATTCATATTATTTATTCCCTTTACTTTAATTTTGCACTAAGGAACTCTTCATTCTTTTCAATAATTCTTGAACTTTTCTTTAGTTCAAGACTTTCGAGAGAGCACATAGCGTTAAAAGTAATCTTTTTGAATTCTGCCATTTCAGGCAGAAGTCTAACTAATATTCTTTTGAGTGCATTTTGAATTTCACATCCCAACATAATGTAGTGATATAGTAAATCTCTATTTATTGATAACATATCACGTGCTGCACAGTAATATCCTATCTCTTTTTTTAAAGTGAGTATATTGTCCATATATTTGCGCTGTTCATCTATATTAAAAGCTCTTACTTTTTCTGGCAGCGGAAAAGCTGCCGGAGATCAAGAAGCTTTTAAGTCTGCAAGACTATCAATTCCTCCTTCTTCATATGTAACGTAAATGGGAAAACATTCTTTTCCATCTCACTTCAGATCAGATGGGATGGCAGAAATAGAAAGTTTCAACTTTCTTTTTTCTTTCTACTTGTGAGAAAGCTTGGACTGAGACTTTATAAGTGACAATAGGTTTTTAGTTGGTTGAGCTCCCTTAGAAAGGAATTCATTGTAAAGAGTCATATCTAGTTGGAAGTGATCTCTTCTAGGAATATAAAAGCCTAAATTATCTAATTCTGCTGAATCTCTACTTCTTCTAGCATCTACAGCAACAATTCTGTAAATAGGATAATGCTTTTTTCCCATCTTCTTAAGTCTTATTCTTACCATACTTTAGAACTTAGGGAGAGAAGGTTCTTTAAAAGAATGTAAAACAAATAAATCTGATGCATTTGTTTCTCACTCCTTTAAAAGTGATTCATCAAATTTAAAGGAAGTTTCTCCCTTCAAACTTTCTATTTTTCATGACTCATATACTTTTAGATTAGCATCTTTGGAATTGGAAAATAGTGGAAGAATATCCAATCTACGATTTAAGAATGAATGCAAATTCTTCATTGCTGAAATCGTAGGAACAGGTTTTGTTTTATGTCTTATTTCTTCTGGGTGAACTAACTTATAGTTTAGCTTAGAGGAAGGGTGAATAAATACTTGAGTGTTGTATTTTTCAAGAAGTTGTCTGTAATCTCTTTCTAGCAAAGCAAGAAGTGCTTGCTTTATTTGAAATCTCCATTCTCTAAGAGAAATTGGATCTTGAACTGGAATCTCTTTAGAAGGAAGTTCTAAATCTAGCTTTCCTTCTTCTTTAAGTTCAGTTAATAGGGAGTGAACTAATTCCCAATTAACTGGAAGAAGAAATCGCTCTTCTTCCTTGGAAAGAGATATTTTTTCCCAATTTTCATAGAACTCACTTAACGAAAGGAAGCTGCAAGGTAAATTAGTAGCTTTATTAGGTACTTCTTGGAAATAAAACAATCTGTTTTTGTTGAAAACGGAATAAAGTTTTGGAGTAACTAAAACTCCAGTAGAGGTTACTTCTGAAATCGAACCTACTATTAGTAGTTCGAAATTTAAGTTTCTAAAAAAAGAAACAGCTATAAAGGACTAAAGAAAAAACTTACTTAAAGTATCTCTAGAATTTTGATGTAATAGCTTTTCTTTAGTCCTTCTACTTGATAAGTTCCTCCAACAGGTTTTCCCATAATTGTTTTAGCTATAGGAGATTCATTGGAAATTTTCATATTTGCTGGGTCTGCATCAAGACTTCCTAGTATTTCATAAACATATTCTTTATTAGTTAGTGAGTGGAATATTTTTACTTTAGAACCAATTTCAACTACTTTTTCCCCTCTTTCAGAAGAACCTTTCTTGTCAATTAGAGAATAGTTCTTTAATATAGCTTCAATTTCTTGAACTTTTTTTTCAATTTCATGTTGTCTTTGCTTTGCAGAATCATAGTCAGCATTTTCTGACAAGTCGCCTAGACTTCTTGCTTGCTTTAATTCTTCAAGAACTTGAGGTCTTTCAACATTTACTAAATTATCAAGTTGCTTTTGCAACTCTTTTAATTTAGCTTCAGTTATATAGTGTCTTGCCACTTTAATTAACTATTTATTTGCTTATTATTGATTAAACCTTTAAATCAGAATTAAATTTTAAAATAGTTGGACTTTAAAAAAATTAAAAATAAAGCTTTAAGTTTAAGGGCTAAAAGGAGAGAGTTTTATTTCATAACTCTTTTCCCAGTGGATATAACCAACTGGTTAATTCACTCTATAACTCTTAAGTCAATTTATAGAGCTAATATTCTCTTCAAAATAATTAACTTAAGACAAAAGTGAAATCAACAAGTTGATTACACACCATATGGGGGAAGTAGTGGAATGGTAATTTCAGTAGAACCTATATACAACATTTTGAAAGCAAACAACTTATTGGAAAATACTCACATTATTCTCCTCTGCCCTAGAGGAGAAAAATTAACTCAAACTAAATCTAGAGAATTAGAGAGAATTTCAGAAACTAAGAATATTGTCTTTATATGTGGTCACTATGAAGGAATAGATGAAAGAATAAGAAATTTTGTTAGTGAAGCAATCTCCATTGGAGATTACATTATTTCTTCAGGAACTTTAGCAGCCTCTATAGTTCTAGAAAGTGTAGTTAGATTAGTTCCTGATGTTATTTCTGCGGAAAGCTTGCTTTCCGAAAGCTTTAATACTATTGAATCAGATAGTGACTTAGATTTTCCTGTATATGCACCTCCAAAGAACTTTATGGGTTATAAAGTTCCTGATGTGCTTTTCTCAGGAAATCAATCTAAAATAAAACAATTCAGGGAAGAATCTCGAATTAAAAAGAAGAAACCTTAAATATGTTTATGTTGATAAGGGCTTTAATGGCTGTCCCTCGCTGAATTAGAAGAATTTTTTATATTTCCATTGGAGTTGTTGTAGTTGTGGCGATCGTTAAGTACAATGGAGCTTTTTCATCTTCAACTTCAGCTCCGAGTGATAATCAGTAGGTAAAAGTTAAGGAGGGGCTTTCCGCCCCTAACAACACTCTTCTTTTCCTACCTAAAGAAAAAAGGTTAAATATTTTCTCTCCCCCTGAGTGGGGGAAAAGGACTTTTAAAGTCCCTTACTTAACTAAGAATCTGAAGAACTACTTTCTCTGAACTTGTATCCTCTTTCTTCAAGTTTTGCTTGAACTTCCAACAGAGCTTTCTTTCCAAGATTTCTGAATTCAGCCAGTTCGTCAAAACTATAAGCAACTAGCTCAGAAATAGTGTTAATTCCACTATTCTTTAGGATATTGAATGTCCGTTGAGTCAATTCCAAGTCTTCAATTGGAGAAGAAGAGATTGAAGAGTGAACTTCTTCCTTTTCTTTTCTATCAACTTTTTTAGCATAACTATCAAGCTTAAATAGTTCAACATCATGTTCAGCTATCTTGGTGAACATTGAAATCAAAATCTTTGCTGCATACCATACTGCATCAAGAGCCTTAATAGATCCATTAGTTGAAACAT